>JAYTNX010000321.1:0-14998 GCA_043748075.1 Pseudomonadota bacterium | reverse complement strand
CGGCCCATTCAGCCGCCTGCCCCCAGTTCCTCGGCCCGCGCCGCGGATTGCATGTGGACGACCGCTGTGGCGTCGAGGGGAACACGGCCCTGGGCGAGGCAG
This sequence comes from Pseudomonadota bacterium, assembly GCA_043748075.1. Classification (GTDB taxonomy): domain Bacteria; phylum Pseudomonadota; class Gammaproteobacteria; order Steroidobacterales; family Steroidobacteraceae; genus UBA964. The sequence continues at coordinate 14,896 of JAYTNX010000321.1, read as the reverse complement.
ATCTGGTCGACGGGGTCCAGCATCGACCATCGCAGCACCGCCGGTATGACCTCGCTGATCAGCGGCATCACCAGCCGCCGACAGTAACGCACGCGGATCGCCAGGATATTGGCGTCACGCAGCGACTGCCGGGAGTTGCCGCCGAACGGATTGCGTGCGTCGAGCCCATCATTGGGGATGACGCGGCGCCCGTCCTCCATCGCCGCAAAATCCGCGGCCGCGGCCGCCGTAGGGTTCTCGATGTAGAGTCGGGTCAGGTCGGGGCGCTGCACCTCCAGCGTCGCGCGGACCAGCGCGCGTGCCGCCGCACCCGACCCCAACGGGACGGCCTCCGGTGCGCCCTGAAGCACCGCCGCCGGATCGAACGGCGCGAACAACGGCACCAGGCCACGCGCCAATGCGGTACGCATCCGCACGCGGCTCGCGCCACTGACCGCCCCGACACGCGCCGCCTCGAAGGTTGCGTAGGTCAGTGCGTTTCGGGCCAGCATGAGTTGCGCGAGCTCGAGCGTGGCGAAGGTCAGCGGTAGCAGCACGAGTACACCGACCAGCAGGAACTCGACGAGCGCGACGCCCGCGGCCCGCCGCGCCGCGGCACGAGCCGCCCAGGTCCGCGGGGCAGGACGGGGGCGAACCTCGTGGGGCGCGGCGCCCTTACCCGCGGTGGAGCGGTCGTTGCCCTCGCACCGCCCACCGTATTCCGCCACGCGCAACCGTACCCCTCGCCTAACGCCGAAATCCTGGCAGGCACCGGCGGGCAGTTCCCAGGTCGCGGTCGCGCCCCGGCACGCTGCAAGCCGCCACGGCGCGAGACGCTCGACGGTCCGCAGCACGCGGCCGTCCGCGGCCACGAACACGACGTCGATCGACCGTCGCATCGCCAGGGTGTGCACGGCGGCGCACGGGCGAAGTTCCAGCGCGGACGGCGCCGTATCGGCGGACCGGGCCCACAAGCCGATTGCGCGCGACCAGAAGCGCGTGGCGCGCCGAACGCGCAGGCCGGTGGCGCAACCATCGACGTTGAGTGTGGCCGCGATCATGACGTCCATCAGCCCTCCACCAGGCGCATCACGACGGGAAATGCGAGCACGAGGAACGTGCAGGGAAAGATGCAGAGGATCAGTGGCGCGAGCAGTTTCACCGGCGCCTCGAGCGCGAGTTTTTCGGCGCGTGCGAAACGCTCGTTGAGCCGCTGCTCGGACTGAGCCCGGAGCACGCCCGAGAGGCTGCCACCCGTGGTTTCCGCTTGCACGAGGGCCGCGACCAGTGAGGTCACGGGCGGTGCATCCAGCCGCTGCGCAAGCGCCCGCAGCGCGTCCGCGCGCGAGCGTCCCGAGCGAAGGTCGTTCTGCACCCGCGTGAACGCGCGACGCAGGGGACTGTCCGGCATCCGCTCGGTCGCAACCCGCAGGGCGACGCTGAGGGCGCCGCCCGCTTCGAGCGCCAGCGTCAGCATGTCGACGTAGACCGAGAGGTCGCGGAGAATCTCCCATTCGCGCCGCCGCCGCGCGTCGCGCAGCCAGACCCAGGGCAGCACGACCAATGCGACGCCGGCGACCGTACCCAGGACGCCGAACGACCCGAGACACAGGCCAACGGCAAGCCCGGCGATAGCCTGCAGTGCCGCGAGCGCCACGAATTGCTGGGGCTGGATTTCTTCTTCGACCTCCGCGGCGCGCAGCGCGACGTAGACCCGTTCCCGCAGCGCCGGCGGAAGACGCGGGCCGAGCGGCCGGCCCACGACTTCCGCGACGGGCAGCAAGACGCGCATCCAGGCCGGCAGACGACCGCCCTTGGCGCTGCCCCAACGGAGCCCGGTGAACGCGGTGCGTGTCTCCCGTACCGCGAGCATCATCACTGCGGCGCCCGACGCCGCCGCGAGCAACCACAACACCGCCACCAACAGCGCAGGGTCGAACAGCGACGTGGCGCCGTCGAGGAGGGAGATAGCCCGCGCGGGCCAGCGCGGGGTCATCGGACCCGGCCCGCTGCGGCCGGAATCGCGCGCGGCGGGCTCATACGTCGATCCTGACGATCCGGCGGATCAGCAACGCGCCCGTGACCTCCAGGGCCAACACGACCCCTAGCACCACCCAACCTGCCGGCGTCAGCAGCAGCCGGCTCATCGGGCCCGGCTCCATCAGGTAGAGCACGGCGCCCAGCAACACCGGCAGTGCGCCGACGATTCGCCCTTGCATCCGCCCCTGCGCCGTCAGCGCGTCGATCCGGTCTTCCATCGCGACTCGGCGCCGGACGGCCTGGGCAAGACGTTCGAGCACCTCGGCGAGCCCGCCGCCGAGGTCGCGGGCTATCGCGAGCGTGGCCACGAGCATGCGGATGTCGTACAGCGCGGAGCGCGCGGCGAAACCCTGCAGCGCCTCCTCGAGCGGCATGCCGAGCCGATGCTGTCGCAACACCAGCGCGATCTCCTGGGAAACCGGCTTCGGCTGGTGTCGCGCCACGCTCTCGAGCGCCTGCCACAGCCCAGCGCCGCCGCGCAACGCCGCCGCCATCGCGGCGACCGCGTCGGGCAGCTGGCGCTGCAACGCGCGCAGCCGTCGTCGCCGCAGTTGCCGATAGACCAGCGCCGGTAGCACCAGCACCACTGCAAAAGCGGCAGCTGCCACCCACACTGAACCGCTGACGACGCCGAACAGTGCGGGAACGCAGGCCAGGGCGAGCAGGTTCAACCGGACCAGACGCCGCGGCTCGATGAACACGAAGAGCTCCGCAAGCTCGACGCGAGACAGGCGTGTGAGGCGCTGTTCGTGCCGTCGAGTGCTCCAGGCGCTGGCACGCCCGAGCAGAATGGCGCCGATCCCCAGCGCCGCGGCGGCCAGCAGCGCGGGAATCGCCATCGAACTTCCGACCGGCGTGGCTTCGAGACTCATCGGTGACCTGCCGCGACGGACGTCGCGCGTTCGTCGAACAACGATAGATCGGGAGCGTGCCCGCTGCGGACCAGCCCCTCGTAGAACTGTGGCGCATGCCCACCCGCGACATGCTGACCCCGGCTGCGCCCGTCCGGCCCCGGCGCCGCGGCGACGAAGCGGAACAGGTCCTGCAACTGGATGGTGCCGGCCGCCATGCCCGTCACTTCGGTGACGTGGGTAATCCTGCGGGTGCCACAGGCAAACCGGGCCTGGTGGACGATCACGTGGATGGAGGCGGCGATCTGTTCACGGATCGCCGCGACCGGCAGTTCGACGCCCGACATCAGCACCATGACTTCCAGGCGGGACAGCAACTCGCGCGGGCTGTTCGCATGCACGGTCGTGAGCGACCCGTCATGGCCGGTGTTCATCGCCTGCAGCATGTCGAGGGACTCGCCACCGCGGCATTCGCCGACCACGATGCGATCGGGGCGCATTCGCAGCGCGTTGCGCACCAGGTCGCGGACCGAGACCTCTCCGCGCCCTTCGATGTTGCGCGTGCGAGTCTCGAGCGCAACCAGGTTGGGATGGTCGAAGGCGAGTTCCGCCGAATCCTCGATCGTGACCACCCGCTCGTCGCGCGGGATCAGACTGGAGAGCACGTTCAGCAGCGTGGTCTTCCCGGAACCGGTGCCTCCGGAGACCAGCAGATTGCGTCGATGGGTCACGCAGACGCGGAGAAACTCGAGCATGCGCGAATCGAGCGCCCCGCCGGCCAGCAGGTCCGCGGCGCCGAGCCGATGCCGGCCGAATCGCCGGATCGTCATCGACGTGCCTCGCAGCGCTATCGGAGGAATGACGACGTTCACCCTCGAGCCATCGGGCAGGCGGGCATCGACCATCGGCGAGGCCTCGTCGACTCGTCTCCCGACTGGCGTGACGATGCGCTCGACGATGCCGCGCAACGCGGCTTCACCGCTGAAGCGGGCCGCGGCGCGCTCCACCCGGCCGTGCCGCTCCACGAAGATCTGCGCCGGCCCGTTGATCATCACTTCACGGACCTCGTCGTCCGCCAGCAGGGTCTCGAGTGGCCCCAGACCCAGCGCCTCGTCGATCACGAAGCTCAGCAGCGCTGCCGGCGAAACCCCCGCCGGCAGGACCTCGGTGGCAATGCTCGGCTCGAGCAGGTTGCGTGCGAGCGCCCGCAGGTCGTTGTCCTCCATGCTGGCGACGTCGCGTCGACGCAGGTCGAGCTGGTCGATCAGCCGCTGGTGGACGCGCCGCGCCACCGCCAGGAATGCCTCCGGCGGCACCGTCGCGGATGAGGCGTCGTTGTCGCTCACACCGGCCAGGGTCGACGCCAACCCGGTGACCGGCGCCTCCGCGGGAGCGGTGACGAGCCGGGCTTGCAGGGCGTCGACCGGTGTGGGGCCAATCCCTGCTCCCGAAGCGATGCGAATTTCGAAATCGGCGACGCGCAGCAGGTCGAGCGGACCCAGCGGCCCCGCCGTGACGACTCGCTCGCCGTTGACCCGTATCCCCGCCGCGCAGCCCAGGTCGACGACGCCGAATTTGCCGTCGGCCGCAATGTCGAGCCGCGCATGACGCGGCCCGATGCCGGTGCCCTGCAGCCGCAGCGCGCATTCCGCGCCGCTGCCGATCCAGCTCGCACCGGGCGCCAGCGCCGCAGCGACCACCCGTCCGTCGGGATGCCTGATCGACGCAAACATGTCAGGAACCCGCCGCCGCAGCATCGATCCGACGGCGCGCGCGCTCGAGTGCCGCCTCGCCCGGATCCGGCGGCGGTGGCTCGGCGGGCGGCGCCGCGCGCACGATCCGCGGAGTGAGGAAGATCACCAGCTCGGATGATTCAGAGCGACGCCCCCGAGTGCCGAACAGGCGCCCCCCGACGGGCACGCGGGACAGACCGGGCACGCCCTGATCTTCGACACTGCGTTGCTGGCTCGTGAGACCCGCGATGACCAGCGTCTCGCCGTCGCGCAGGTTGATGTCGGTCGCGGAACGCCGTTTCAGGAATCCGGGCACACCGAGCACGCGCTGCGAATTGTCGACCTGGCTGAGTTCCGTTTCGACCCTCGCAAACACCGCGCCCGACGCATCAGCGACCGGACGGACGTCGAGTATCACGCCGTACTCTTTGAACTCGACATCGGTGGAGCCGACACCGCTAACCACCGGGAAGGGAATCTCGCCACCGGCGACGAAGCGCGCCGCGCCACCGCTGCGGCAACTGAGTGTCGGCTCGGCGACGATGGTCGCCTCGCCCTGCTGTTCGAGCAGGCGGATGCGGGAATCGAGCGTGGTCGCAATACCAAGGTAGCGCGCCACGCCCGGCAGGCGCAGCGGCAGGCCCTGCAGCGTGGAATCCGGGAAACCGGACGACGGCGGGCTGGTGCGGAACCGCTCATTGGTGACGAAGTCCGCGATGACCCCGGCATTCGGGCCATTGATATCGTCGCGCCAGCGGATACCGAGCTCGCGCAGGCGCCCGCGTCGGAACTCGACGATGCGCACATCAAAGTGGATCATGCTCTCCCAACCGACCTTGCCCACGAAATCGAGCACCAGGCCCGGATAGAGAGTCGCGATGGCAGCGGCACGCTCGCGGGCGCGGGCGCCGGCGGCCTCGCCTTCGATGACGATGCGGCGGCCGGAGATTCGCGCCGCGACGCCCTCCATACCGGCGAGCAGCTCGCGAACGGCCTGCAGCGTGGCCTCGAGATCGCTGGCGGACACCGTCACCAGAACGCGGTGCTGGCGGCCGTCGCGCAACCACAGCTGCAGCACGGTGCTGCCGGGCGATTCGCCGATCAGCACCAGCTGGCCTGCGCTGACGGGTGAGACCGCGAGGACCTTGCCGTTGCCGACCGCGATGCGCGCGGTGCGGACGGCGAGCACGCGGCTGTCACCGACGAAGAGGTCGACTCGCTGCGGTAGCGCGACCGCAGGGGGCTCACCGGGCGCGAGCGGTGCCGCCGTCGTGGCGCAGGCCTGGAGGATGCCAAGGAGCAGGAACTGTCGTCTTGAACGGGACACGGTGGCCTCCTAATAGTCGCGGTCAGAAACCCAGTGACGTGCAAAGCCGGACGGCTGCCGGCCTCCCACCATGACGTCGATCGCGAGCCGCCGCGGCGCAGTGGCGACGGCCTCGCGCTCGCGCGCGATGCCGCGACAGGCCAGGCGCCCGTCACCGAGCGCGCCCAGCCCGGTCGGGGCCTCGTCGCCCGCGCCGCGCAGCATCGGGATCAGTTCGCCCATGCGCAGCCCGACCGCGAGTTGCTGCGCCTGCCCGGGCGTCACGTCGAGCGTGATGGTGGAATACGAGCCTTCGATATCGAGGGTGGCCGTGCCGCCCGCCGCGGCGACGTCGCGGGTCGCCTTGCCGGTGGCCAGCACGTGAACGGCCTCCAACAGCGAGCGCACGACGACGCAACGTTCGGCGCCCTCGACGCGCTCCTCCGCGAGCATCAGGTCGACGCGATCGCCGGGCCGGACCAGCCCCGCCTGCGAACTCACTTCGTCGACCGGCACCGTGACGGCGCGCGAGCCCTCGGGCAGCCGGTAGGCGAGTGCCGGCGTACGGCTTTCGATGGCGCCCTCGCCCACCGGATCGCCAGCGCTCAATCCGGTCGCCAACCGCTGACCGACGGCCTGCGCGAGTTCGGTGTCGGCGAAGGTGCCGCTCGGCAGGAAACCCACCGGCATCTGCCGCCGGGCGAGATCCGCCGACTGCAACACCTGCCCCGGGGTGAGGTCTCGCGCCGCGACCAGCACCGGACGCAACGCGTAGCGCTGCTCCCATTGCCGTCGCACGCCGGCGGCGTTCTGGTCGAGAAACCGGCGGGTTGACCAGAAGGCGGCAAGGCCCGCAGCGACTGCGAGGATCGCGAGCAGCCACGTGGTCGAGAGTCGGATTCGAAACGGCATGGAATCACCCCTGTCGATGGAGCCGGGAGCTAGAGCAGGAACAGCCAGGCCTGGAAACTGCGCGAGACGCCCACCACCGCGCCAAGCAGCAGCGCCGCGGGCGACTCGCCTTCGAGCCAGGGCACCAGCAAGGCCGCGGCGATTGCCAGCGACACCAGCAGGGTTTCCGTCATCGCCTGGCCGTATTGACGGGCGCATCGGTTCATGGTCTGGACTCCGACGGTCCGGACTCCGAGCGGGCCGGCTTCGGGTCGCCGCCCGTCAGCAACATCACGATGCGGGTGCGCGAGGCGGCCGGAAGGGCGACGACGGTGATTTCCTGCACGCCGCGACGTGCCCAGAATGCGGCGCCTGGCGTGTTCACGTCGGCCGGAGACGCGATGCGCTGCCAGCCGCGCGCCTCGGCCGCGCGCCACAGCCGCTCGAGCGCGCCGTGCGGGGCACCCGGCGCGTCGATCGTGAACGTCGCCGCCCCGTCGCGACGGCCGTCGAACTGGACGACATTGATGACGCGCGCCGCTACCGGCAATGGGATCGGGGCTGCCGGCACGGGTGCCGGCGGCTCGCGCAGATCCTGGACCGCCACGACCGCCCGGGATGATCCGGCATGCGGACCCGGCAATAGCGTGAGCGTCTCGTGGAACGCACCCCGCTGACGACCGAGGGCCGAGCGAGACGGCCCGACCGCTGAGTCGAGCGTCTGGCGCTCTCCCCAACGTCCGTCGAGCCGACGCGCCAACGCCTCGGGTTCGCCCGGGAGCACGAGCATGCGCAACTCGAAGCGCACGCCGTTGACACGCACCCCGCCGCGCTCGCCCGGCGGCGCAGCCTGCGTCACGGACAGACACGCGACGCAGAGAACCCGGACCCTGCGGGGGCTCAACACGGGCGCGTCCGCAAGTCGAGCATCGCACCGCGCCCGCCGACCAGACGATCCGGCGGTACGATCTCGGGCTCGATGCGACCGGGGCACAGCCGCTGGATCGCCGGCTCGAACAGCGATACCGCCCAGCGCACCGGCTCGAGCGGTTGCACCAGTTCGCGCAGCCTGCCGACGGGCGACAGCGACTCCACCCGGGCGGCCACCTGACGCGGATCGCTCGCCGCCCACGGATCGACCAACAGCCTGAGGCGCTCGGTGAGGCGCAATCTCAACCCGCCGAACGGCGCCGGCAGGGCGTCGGCGTGCCGCAGCGGCACCGTGACCGTCGCGCCGCGTGCGGCGTCGCGCTGCAGGTCGAACGGCGGCCCTCCGACGGCGCGCGCGGGCGCGATCAGCGCGAAAGCCTGCCGTTCGACGTCGGCCACGACGCCGGTCTGCGGCACGGCGGCGACGTCGACCGTCGGTCCCGGCTCGCGATCGAGCAAGGACTCCGCGCCGCGATGATCGGACCATTGCGGCCGACGCCCCAGGTCGTCGGCGACCGCGTCGACTGTGAAACGACCCGCGTCGCGCGAGAACAGGCGCAAACGCGTCGTCGCTTCGATACGGGCGCTGTCTTCGCGACCGGCTGACACGTGGGCCTCGAACGCCGCGTACCGCGCCGAGGCTATCGCCGTGTGCTGCAGATCGTGCCAGCGCGATACGTAGACGACACCGAGCCACAGCGGCAGCAGCAACGCCGTCGCAATCAGGGTCTCGGTCATGGCCTGACCGCGCGGAGCCCGTGAACACCGTCGGCCGACGCGATTCATGGCAGAGCGTCCAGCACCGGGTTGGCAACACCGTCGGCTGCAGCCGCCAACGCCCGTTCGGCTGCCGTCGGCAAGGCGAGGCGCGGCCGCCAGTACGGGTTGTAGAGGCTGCCGAGCTCGCGAGCGCCATCCCCCCGCGGCACCCACCGGATGAAACGCACCTCGGCTGCCGCCATCGCGAAGCTGGAACTGCCGCGGGCCGGCGCAACGTCGTGCCCACGGCCTGCGAGATCGACCACCCGAGGGTCGCCGAGCACACGCCGTGCGCTGGCGAGTTCATCGCCGGCGACCGCCGCGCGTACCACCAGCCGTGGCGGCTCGAGCGACTGGCGCTGCGCCACCGACACGTCGCGCAACGAGGGCAAGCCGAGGTAGGTCCGCTGGCGCCGCAGCGTGGCCGTCGCGAGCCGCGAGCCGCGCGGATTGATGCGCAGGCTGCCGCCATGCAGGCCGCGAAATGCGCTGAACTCGCCATTCTCGGCGCCGCCCCAGGCCAGCGGCAGCTGTTCCCGCATACGTCCGAACAGCACTCCGGAGCGCGTGTGCAGCGATAGCGTGTCAATGCCGCGCCAGGTCTCGAAATCGAGCAGGTCGGTGCCACCGCGTTTCTCGAAGCGCAACGCCGCGCCGATCAGCGGCGGGCTGAAGGTGACACCGCGCGACTCGCTGAACCCGTCGCTCGAGCGACGCAGCACGTCGGCCTGGCGCCAGCGGAATGCGCCGCCGTAGAGGGAGGTGAATCGGACCCAGTCCGCCGCCCAACGGGCGAGCAGCAACTCGCCGCCGTCAGACAGGCGGAAGCGGGGATCGTTGGCCGCAAGGGTGCCGCGCACGACGTCCGGCACCGCAATGAGCGCTACCGCGTGCACGAAGCGTTGCGCCCCGGCGAGGTCGTGATCCACCACGCTGAGCAGACCCTCGAACGCCGTGAGACCGGGTTGCAGGACCCGATCGAAGCCATCCCAGATCCGCTGCAACACCAGCGTGGCCGCGTTCAGCAACGGTATCCAGCGCGTCAGCACGGCGGCGCCCGGCAGCAGCCGGTTCATGTAGGCGGACCACGATCGCAGACTGACGGACTGCGCGATCGCCGCCTCGTTCGCGATCACCGCGCGACTCATGTAGGACTCGAAATTGAGCGCCCGGGACTGCCAGGTGGCAGCGCTGAGGGCTGCCGCATCGGCGGCGTTGACGAGGCGCTGCTTCTCGCTGACGGCCTGCCCGGAGTCGAACACCAGCAGGAACGCCGCGGCGAGCACCGCGACCATCGGCAGCAGGAAGACGAACGCCTGGCCCCGGGAGGAGGCGCGAGCCGCGACGCGCAGCACGGGACGCAGCGAGGTCGTGGCGGGATGGCCCGATTGCGGCATGACTGCGACTCCTACCCGGGGTGGCGATGAGGACTACTGCTCGAAGTTCTCGAGAGTCTTCTGGCGCCCCTCGTTGTTGGCCCGCCCTTCGGCGTTGCCGACGAGACCCCGGCCGTTGCCGGCATCGTTGCCAGCCAGCGCCGCCGCGGCGACCGAGGTCTGACCGCGAACGATGTCGCCGAACGCCGTGTAGACGCCGATCGCGGCGACGGCGATCAGCGCGACGATGATGATGTACTCGGTCATTCCCTGACCGGCGAGACGATGCCGATGGAAGCGATGCATGGTGGACTCCGCGTGAGATGCCGCGGTGCGCGGCGGAGTCATTGGAATCCAGCGCGCGCGTCGTCGCATCGCGCAAAACTGCCGCGATCGCATGGAAAGATCGCCGCACGGCAGCCGCGGCGAGAAACGGGTCGATCCCGACAGAATCTCGCGCGTCTCGCCCCACCCGGACGATTGCGACGCGGTTCGTTCATACTTCCGGGAAGCGCCCCCGCGGGCCCGCCTCCCGGAGCATCGACATGCCACGCACCTGGTCCCTCACCCTCTCCACCTTTGCCGCCTTCGCGGCTCTGGCCGCGGCGCCGCGTTCCCGTGCCGATGAAGGCATGTGGACCTACGACAATTTCCCCGCGGCCACCGTCAAGCAGCGCTTTGGCGCCGACATTCCGCCGGCCTGGCTCGATCGCGTGCGGCTCGCCACCGTGCGGCTCGCCAACTGCACGGCCTCGTTCGTCTCGGGCGAGGGGCTGATATTGACGAACCACCACTGCGTGGAGTCGTGCCTGGCGGAGAACTCGACCAAGACACGCAGCCTCATTGAAGAGGGCTTCGTTGCGCGCAGCCGCGAGCAGGAGATCCGCTGCGGCGCGCAGGTCGCGGACGTCCTGGTCGAAATGCAGGACGTGACCGCGGCCGTCACTGCCGCGACACGCGGCCTGGGCGACCAGGCCGCCAACGACGCCCGCAAGCGTCGCCTCACCGAGCTCGAGAGCGCCTGCGAGAAGTCCGCGCGCTCGGCGCGGGCCGGTGGCCTGAAACCAAGCTGCCAGTCCGTCACGCTCTACAACGGGGGCCAGTATTTCCTCTACAAGTACCGGCGCTACACGGACATCCGGCTGGTGTTCGCGCCCGAGGCCGCCATCGCTGCCTTCGGCGGCGATCCCGACAACTTCCAGTTCCCGCGCTGGTGCCTGGACATGGGCCTGTTGCGGGCCTACGAGAACGGCAAGCCGGCGCGGATCGCGAACCCGCTGCGCATCAACTTCGCAGGTCCGGCCGCCGGCGAGCTGGTTTTCGTCTCCGGGCATCCTGGTTCGACGGACCGGCAGCTGACCGTCGAGGAGCTCACCCTGCTGCGCGACACCGAGCTGCCGCCGGCGCTGCTGCGCTCCAGTGAACTGCGCGGCCGCTACCTGCAGTTCGCCAAGACGGGAGACGCCGAGAAACGCATCGTGCAGGAGCCGCTGAACGGGCTCGAGAACGCCCTGAAGGTACGCCGCAAGATGCTGGACGCGCTGCTCGACGAGTCGCTGATCACGCAGAAGAAGCGCGAGGAAGCGGAGCTGCGCGCCCGCGTCGCGGCGACGCCGGGACTCAGTGCGATCGGCGATCCCTGGGCCGAGGTGGCCAGGGCGACGCAGGCCTCGCGCGCGCTCGATCAGCCCTCCACGTTCCTGGAGGGCGGTGCCGGCTTCAACAGCCGGCTGTTCCGCTATGCGCGGGTCCTGGTGCGCGGCGCGGCGGAGCGCGGCAAGCCGGATGGCGAGCGGCTGCGCGAATACACCGAGACGGCGCTGCCGCGCATCGAGCAGCAGCTCGCGGCGCCCGCGCCCGTGTATCCGGAGCTGGAACGCCTGACGATGTCCTTCGGCCTCGAGCGCATGCGCGAATGGCTGGGGCCCGACCATCCGGTGGTGCGTCGGCTATTGGCGCAGGAATCCCCCGACACGCTGGCCGCCCGAGTCATCGATGGCTCCCGGCTCGGCGATCCGGCGGTGCGCCTCGCGCTATGGCGCGGCGGCGCGGCCGCGGTTGCCGCGAGCGACGACCCGATGATCCGGCTGGCGCGCGACGTCGATGCGGAGGCCCGTGCGGTGCGCAAGAGCGTCGAGGATCGCGTCGAAGCACCGACCCGCATCGCCACCGAGAAGATCGCGCGGGCGCGGTTCGCGATCTTCGGCACCGACGTCTATCCGGACGCGACCTTCACCCTGCGTCTGAATTTCGGTTCGGTGCAGGGCTGGAACGAAAACGGCACGATGGTGGAACCCTTCACCCGGCTGGAGCGCGCCTTCGAGCGCGCCACCGGCCAGGATCCCTTCCGGATCCCCGCGAGCTGGGAGGCGGTACGCGCGAAGCTCGACATGAGGACGCCGTTCAATTTCTCGACCAACAACGACATCGTCGGCGGCAACTCGGGCAGCCCAATGATCAATGCGCGCGGCGAGATCGTGGGCCTCGCCTTCGATGGCAACATCCATTCAATCTCGGGCGCCTACTGGTTCGACAGCGCGAAGAACCGCACGGTCGGCGTGCACCCCGCCATCCTGCGCGAGGCCTTGTCCAAGGTGTACGACGCGCGCGACTTGCTGCAGGAGCTGCAGGCGCCCTGAAGCGCGCCCCTCGCGCCGGGGGCACGCTCGCGCTGAGGTAAATCAAAACTGCTCGTCGCGGATCACCAGCGTCGTATCGTCGAGCCGCGCCAAGCCGGCGAGTTGCAGGTTGGCCTGGGGCAGCTGCCAGCGGAAGAACCACCGGCAGGCGTGCAGCTTCCCTTCGAGGAACGCGCGCTGCGCGGCGTCCGTCGGCCGCGGATCGGTCAGCGCGCGCTGCGCGGCGAGCGCCTGCGCGAGCCAGCGCCAGGCGACCGCGATGCTGCCGAAGGCCTCCAGGTACAGCGTGGCATTGGCGAGGCCGAGCTCGGCGCGGCCGTCGGCGCAGGTCTCGACCAGGCGCCGCGTCACGCTGGCGAGCGTGCGGATGGCCGCCGCCAGTGCCCGGCATTCAGCCTGCAGGCCCGCCATGCCGAGCGCCTGGGTGATCGTGGCCTGCACCTTCGCCACGAAACTGCGCAGCGCCGCGCCGTCCTGCTGCACCACCTTGCGCCCGAGGATATCGAGACCGTGTATGCCGTAGGTGCCCTCGTGAATGTGATTGAGCCGGTTGTCGCGATACAGGCGCTCCAACGGCAGGTCGCGGGTGTACCCGGCGCCGCCCGCGACCTGGATCGCGAGCTTGTTCGCCTCGAGTGCGTACTCCGACGGCCACGACTTCGCGATCGGCGTCAATAGCTCGAGCAGCAGACTCAGGGACTGGCGCTCGGCATCAGACTCCGCCGTGGCCAGGTCGTCGACCAGCCGCGCGCAGTACAGCGTGAGGTCGAGCCCGCCTTCGACCCAGGCCTTCTGCGCGAGCAGCATGCGCCGCACATCCGGGTGGCGCAGGATCGGCACCTGCGGAGACGCGGGATCCTTCAGCGACGCGACCCGGCCCTGAGGGCGGTTGCGTGCGTAGTCGAGCGCGTACTGATAGCCGGCGTAGCCGAGCCCCACCGCGCACAGACCGACGGTCACCCGGGCCTCGTTCATCATGTGGAACATGTAGCCGAGGCCGTGGTGCTCGCGACCGACGAGCTCGCCGAGGCACTCGCCCGAGTCGCCAAAGGCCAGCGCGGTGTTGACATGACCGCGCCAGCCCATCTTGTGATTGAGCCCGACCAGGCTCACCCCGTTCGGTTCGCCGCGCCCGCCGGTCTGCGTCGCGGGCTTGAACCGCGGCACGATGAACAGCGAGATGCCCTTCACCCCGGCCGGCCCACCGGGCACTCGCGCCAGCACCAGGTGGACGATGTTCGCGGCGAGCTCGTGCTCGCCGCCGGAGATCCACATCTTGCGACCGGCGATGCGGTAGAGGCCGTCTCCCCGCGGCGTCGCGGTCGTCCGCAAGTCAGCGAGCGACGAGCCCGCCTGCGGTTCCGACAGGCACATCGTGCCGAAGGCCCGACCCTGCAGCAGGTCGCCGAGATAGCGCGAGCGCTGCGCATCCGTGCCGAAGTGCGCGATCACGTTGGCGGCAGCCTGGGTCAACAGCGCATACGAATACACCGCGACGCTGGCCGAGGCGAAAACGCCGCCGCAAGCCTGCGACACGACGAACGGCAGGCCGAGACCTCCAAGGGGCCGGGGGAACGCGGCGGCCAGGAAGCCGCCCTCGGCGTAGGCGTCGAGTGCGGCGCGGGTTTCTTCCGGCAGCACCACCTTGCCGTGCTCGAGGCGCGGCTCGGCGACATCGGTCATCGCGGCATGGGGCGCGAACTTCGCCGCGGCCAGTTCGTAGGCGGCGTCGAGCACGGCGTCGATGGTCGGGCGATCGTGTTCGGAAAAGCGCGGCCGGCGCAGCACCTCATCCAATGCGAGCACCTCGAAGAGGTGAAAATCCAGGTCGCGGCGCGGAATCAGCATGGCCTCAATCTACCGCGAAAGCCGCGGCCGGCTGCAGCGGTTTTGCACTGCGCGCGACACCGACCGACCGGCGCCGGCGGATCGTGGCATGCTTCGGGGTCCGCGGCCGCCGCCGGCCGCGCAGGGAATGCACGCGCCCATGCCCCTCGAGTCCCGACGTCGTCTCGGTCGTTCCAGCCTCGAGGTCGGACCTCTCGCCTTGGGCGGCAACGTCTTCGGCTGGACCGCCGATGCCGCACGCTCTTTCGAGCTGCTCGACGCGTTCGTCGAAGCCGGCCTCAATCTCGTCGACACGGCCGACGCCTACTCCCGCTGGGTGCCGGGGCATTCCGGCGGCGAATCCGAGACTGTCATCGGCCAGTGGCTGGCCGCCCGTGGGCCTTCGATGCGCGCCCGCGTGGTCATCGCGTCCAAGGTCGGCCTCGAGATGGGCCCGGGCGAACAGGGGTTGTCGCGCGCCTGGATCCTGCGCGCCGTCGACCGCTCCCTGAGGCGCCTGCAGACCGACTACATCGACCTCTACCAGGCCCACCGCGACGACGCG
>JAYTNX010000320.1:0-3734 GCA_043748075.1 Pseudomonadota bacterium | reverse complement strand
CGTCTGCAATTCAGAGACTTGCCGCGCTACTTGAAAGCAGCACCCCACGTCGCCATGTCCGTCTCACGTACGGTCGGGCGGCCGCGTCCCGCGGACAGGTTGCCGCGCAAGGAAGTTACGGAAACTTAATCAGAGATGGCCCATGGTTGACCTATTCTCGGTCCGGATGTTCGAAGAAGACACTTCGTCGAGTCGTCGCCCTTCCCGACAGGAACGCACGGCAGCGGAAGACATCGTCCTTCCGGAGGCGCGAACCGAAGTCGGCGACAACGCCGCGCCACTCTCCGGCTCGCGCCTCGCGGTGCTGCGGGCGCCGCAGTTCGTGCAGCAGCACTTCCACGAGAAATTCCCGGCCAGCGCGATCGCCAAGTTCTGCGGTCTCAGCCGCTTCCAGTTCAGCCGCAGCTTTCATCACGTTTTCGGGATCACGTTCCGGGAATATCTGCTGCGCTATCGCATCCGCGAAGCCTGCCTCCGGCTGTCCCGGGGCACCGCCCCGGTCACCGAGATCGCCTACGCGGTCGGTTTCCACGACGGGTCGTATTTCGCGCGGATGTTCCGGCGCTACACCGGCATGCTGCCCTCGCAGTATGCTCGCGCCCATGGTCAACCCGACTCCGCCGAAGACACTGCCGCCGCGCGCGGCTGACCCGCAGTTTCACACCACGGGGACACAGACCCGGCAGTTCGCCGCGCGCCTCGCGCGGGCAGTGTTCGTGGCGCTGGTCGCCGCCCTGCTGCCGATCCGCCCCGCCGCTGCGGCCGCGGGACAAGGGCAGTTCGAGTTCATCGCGGCGCCCGATGGCGTGCCGCTGTGCGTGTTCGAGGCCGGCAATCCTCGAGGCAAGCCCCTGCTGCTGATTCACGGTTTCTCGCAGAGCTACGCAGTCTTCAAGCGCCAATATGAGGGCGCACTCGCCGCCGACCACCGCATCGTCGCCTTCGACCTGCGCGGCCACGGCTGCTCGGGCAAGCCCTGGACCGAAGCGGCCTATACCGACACGCGGATCTGGGCTGACGACGTCGATACGGTGATCCGCGCCAAGAAACTCGTGCGACCACTGCTGGTCGCCTGGTCGTACGGCGGCTATGTCGCCGTCGACTATGTCGAGCACCACGGCACGGCGGGCATCGCGGGCATCGTGCTGGTCGGTTCGAACGCCGGGCTGCTGCCGGCGCCGACCGACCCGGCGGCGATCGCGCGAATGGACGCCTCGCGCGCGGGCAATGCCAGCCGCCGGCCCGACATCGAAGCGGGGATCGCCGAAGGCCGCGGCTTCGTCAAGGTGATGACCGCGACGCCGGCGCCGGCGGACCTGGCGGAGATCATGTTCGCGACGAACCAGATGATGCCCGTCTACGCGCGTCGCGCGATGGCGAAGCGTTCGCTGCAGCACGACACCGTCCTGCCGCGGATGACGACCCCGACCCTGGTGCTGGTGGGGGACAAGGATGGCTCGCAGTCGGTGGACGTGCTGGCGGGGCTCGCCCGGCGGCTGCCGGACGGCAAGCTGAAGGTGATGCCCGGCGCCGGACACGCCGCGTTCATCGACGCGCCGCAGGCGTTCGACGCTGCGCTGCGCGAGTTCGAGGCCTACGCCGCGACCCGGCACTGACCGCGGCAGCGAGTCGGGCGTCAGCCCGTGACGACCGGACCCTGGAAGCCGCCCGCCCGATAGGTCAGCACCAGCGTGTCGCGCACGCCGCGCAGCGAGGGCTCGATCGGCTGGATCGGTGTGGTCTCATGGATTACGCGGGTGTCGTCGAGCAGCAGCGTCTCGCCCGCGTGCTGCAGGGTGAATCGCACCCCGCCGCCGGCGCCATCGGCCGGAAACACCCGGGTCTCGCCGCCACGCAGCGCGTCGCGCCGCATCAGCACGATCGCCACGAAATCGACGCCGTCGCGATGCGCACCCTCGGGCGTCGGCCGGCCGATGCCGTTGGCGGTATCGATTCGGAACTGGTGCGCCTCGATGTACCAGCGCGGTGCCGGACGTACGGCCGCGAACACGTCGCCAAAGCGGCGCAGCAAGCCGGTGAACGCCTCGCTGTCGGCGAACGTCGGCGGGATCGGCTCGAACCAGCGCTCCATTCCGCCGTGCAGCGCGTTGTACAGCGTCGATTGCCAGTGGGCGCGCGGCGGCGCCGCCACGAGGCTGCCACCGGGCTCGTGCACGAAGCAGGCATGGCGACGATAGCGGTAGTGACCGCCGTCGCGCAGGTACCGATCGCTCGGCAGATCGTCCCAGGTGGCGCGGTGAGTTCGCAGCGCGTCGATCGCCGGCACACCGGCCGGCAGGCGCGCGTGGCCCTCGGCCTGCCACGTGGTCGGCAACGACGCACCCGGAAATTCGGCGGACATCAGAAACGGCTCCGGCAGCGGGCTGCTATCGTAACCGCATGCCGGAATCCCCGCCGTTCGCGCAGGCCGACCCGATCGTATCCGACCCGCTCCTGCCGCGTCCGCGCCCGTCTCGCATCGTGCTCGAAGGGCGCGACGTGCGGCTCGAGCCCTTTGACGCCGGGCGGCACAGCGCGGGGCTTTTCGCCGCGTCGTCGGGGCCGGGTGCCGAGGCGCGATTCGAGTTCCTCTTCGACGCTCCCCCGGTCGATCTCGAGGCCACGACACGCAACGTCGAAGCGGCCGCGGCGCACGACGACCCTCTGGCCTTCGCGGTAGTCGAGCGCGGCTCCGGCGAGACTCTCGGCCGCCAGTCGTTGATGCGGATCGTGCCCGAGCACGGCGTGATCGAAATCGGCCATATCCTCTGGGGCCCGCGCCTGTCACGCACCCGCCTCGCGACCGAGGCCCTGTACCTGGCCGCGAGCTACGTGTTCGACGACCTGGGTTACCGGCGCTTCGAGTGGAAATGCAACGCACGCAACGCGCCGTCGCGTGCGGCGGCGCTGCGATTCGGATTCCGCTACGAGGGCCTGTTCCTCCAGCACATGTGGGTCAAGGGTCGCAACCGCGACACGGCCTGGTTCGCGATGACCGACCGCGACTGGCCCAGGCTGCGCAGCGCCTACCGTCGCTGGCTGGACGCGGCGAATTTCGATACGGCCGGCCTGCAGCGCGAGACGCTGGCCGCCTGCATCGCGGCGGCGGGCGAGCAATCGTAAGCGCGGGACGCGAGTCGACCGCAGGACCTCGGGCGACCGGCGCACCCTATACTGCGCGGATGAACATCCGCCTCTCCGCCCTCGATGCCCGCCTGATCGGTTGCCTGATCGAGAAGGAAGCCACGACGCCCGACCAGTACCCGCTGTCGTTGAACGCGCTGGTCGCGGCCTGCAACCAGAAGAACAACCGCGAACCCGTGCTGTCGCTGTCCGAGCGCGAGGTGCAGTTCAGCCTCGAGTCGCTGCAGCGTCGCCATCTGGTCGTCGAGAAATCCGGCTTCGGCAGTCGCGTGCCGAAGTTCCAGCACCGCTTCTGCAACACCGAGTACGGGACGCTGAAGTTCACGCCGCAGGAACTCGCGATCACCTGCGAACTGTTGCTGCGCGGCCCGCAGACACCGGGCGAGCTGCGCAGCCGCGCCGGGCGGATGGCGACGTTCGCCGATGCGGCGGAGACCGAAGCCGTGCTCGAGGGCCTGGCGGCGCGTGGCGACGGCCCGTTCGTCGTGCGCCTGGCGCGCGAGCCGGGGCGGCGCGAAGCGCGCTATGCCGGGACTTTCGTCGACGGCGGCGCGCAGGCGGACGGCGCCGGCATCACGACCCCGACGCGC
>JAYTNX010000319.1:0-3955 GCA_043748075.1 Pseudomonadota bacterium | reverse complement strand
CGGGGCGGCTTCAGGCGATGGGTCAGGTAGCCCAGATACTGCCGTCTACGCGCCTCGGCGCGTGCCGCGAGATCGCCGCCGTCCGGAGCCGCGACCTCGGTTTCTGCGGCGATCGGGACGAGCCAGCTGTCGGGCACCTGCGCGAGGATGCCGACCAGTGGCTCGACGCCCAGAATTGGCGCAAGCGCTTCGTCCGCCTCGCGCAGCGCGGTGGCGAACGGCAACAGCACATGGTCGCGGACCCGCGCGAACGGATCGGCAGCACGCGCGTACCAGTCGGCATCGTCGTGGTGGAAGTAGAGCGCGGCACCATGGTCGATCAACTGCAACCGACCGTGCCACATCAGCATGTTGGTGTTGCGGCAGGTGCGGTCGAGGTTGGTGACCAACGCATCGAACCACAGGACCTGCGAAGCGAGTGTGGGGCCCGGCCGCTCGGCCACCGGGTCGAACATCACCGCGCCGGGCAGGTAGTCGAGTGCCAGGTTCAAGCCGGCGCTGGCGCGGATCAGTGCCTGGATCTCCGGGTCGGGCTCGGTCCTCGCGAGGTCCGCATCGAGCGTCATCAGTACGATCTCCGGCACCGGCAGGCCGAGCACCCGGGCAATTTCGCCGGCGACCAGCTCCGCCACCAGCGCCTTCGGCCCCTGCCCGGCGCCACGGAACTTCAGCACATAGAGCCCGTCGTCATCCGCCTCGACGATCGCCGGCAACGAGCCGCCTTCGCGCAGCGGCGTGACGTAGCGTGTGGTGGCGACGGTACGCAGGTGCATGGCGTACTGTAGTGCAGGTTACCGGACGACGCAGGACCGCCGACCATCCGACTCGCACTGCTGATCACCGGCCTGCTCATCCTGGCTGCCGCCACGCTTGCCCCTCCGCCCGCCGGCCTCAGCGTCGACGGTCTGGTTGCACTCGGCCTCCTGGCGGTGATGGCGTTGTGGTGGTTCACCGAGGTGCTGCCGGTAACCGCCACCGCACTGTTGCCCTTCGTGGTGCTGCCGGCCACCGGAGCGGCAAAGCTCGCCGACGTGGCGGCAAGTTACATGTCGCCCGTGATCTTCCTCGTGCTGGGCGGCGCGATGCTCGCGCTGGCGATGGAAAAGGCCGGCCTGCATCGCCGCCTCGCCGTCGCCGTGCTGTCCCGCGCCGGCGCCGCGCCGCGCAAGCTGGTCTTGGCCTTCATGGTCGCGACCGCATTCATCTCGATGTGGGTCAGCAACACGGCCACCACGCTGATCATGATGCCGATCGCAGTGTCGGTGCTCGCCTCGATACTGCCGGAGGAGTCGCGGCGCTCGATGTCGGAGCGCAACTTCGCGATCGTGATGGTGCTCGGCGTCGCCTACGCGGCGTCGATCGGCGGCCTCGGCACGCTGATCGGCAGCCCGACCAACGCGATCGCGGCTGGCGTGATCGAGCGCACGCTCGGCGTGCACATCGGCTTCCTGCAATGGCTCGCCGTCGGCATCCCGCTCGTGCTCGCCTCGATCCCGCTGGCCTGGTGGCTGCTGACGCGCCTCGCGTTCCCGTTCGCGCTGCCCGACATCGAGCACGCGCGCCTGCTGCAGGCGATTGGCCCGCAGGTCCGCTGGAGCGATCCCGAGCGCCGCCTGCTGCCCGTGCTGCTGTTCGCCGCGATCTGCTGGGTGCTGCTGCCATTGCTGAAGCTGCCGCAGCTCGCCGGCGTCGAGGATTCGACCGTCGCGATCCTCGCGGCGCTGTCGCTGTTCGTGATACCCGCGACTCGCGGCGGCGCTTCTGCCGGCCGCGATGCCGATGCCGATGCCGACGCGGGCGCACGGCCCGCGCCCGCCGAGACCCTGCTCACCTGGCGCGACACCGAGCGCGCGCCTTGGGACGTGCTGATGCTGTTCGGCGGTGGACTCGCGCTCGCCGAGACCATCACGCGCACCGGCCTCGGGACCTGGCTGGGCGGCTGGATCGGCGGGCTCGGCAGCCTGCCGATGCCGCTGTTCATCGTGCTAGTCACGCTGGTCGTGATCGCGGTGACGGAGTTCGCGAGCAACGTCGCCGCCGCGGCGAGCTTCATCCCGGTGGTCGCCGGCGTCACCGTCGCGCTCGGCCTCGATCCGCTCGTATTGACGCTGCCCGCCGCGCTCGCCGCCACCTGGGGTTTCATGATGCCGGCCGGCACGCCGCCGAATGCGATCGCCTACGCCACCGGCTACGTACGTGTCGCGCAGATGATCCGTGCCGGCGTCTGGATCGACCTGCTGGGACTGCTGGTGATCCCGCTGTCGGTCGCCGTCGGCGTCGCACTGTTTCTTTAGTTCTCGCCGGAGGCTGTCGTCGGATGGCGTCGCAAGCTGACGTCGCGGATGTCGATGTCTTTGGTCGCCCTGGGGTAGCCATAGGCAGCCACGGCGTAGGCGCCGACCAGGAGGAACCTAACGTTCGCTTCTGACAAGCACTGCAACATCTCTTTGTAGTCTTTGTTCAGCATCGCCCTGCCGGAAAAAAGACCACACTTCCCTGGTCAACTCCCACACTTCCAGAATGCGTTCCTCGGGAGTGCCGGGCATGAATCCGCTGTCTTCGGCCTCGGTCGGCGAGCGATGCAGGGCAACCTGGTTTCGGTCGACGGTATGCATGAGGCAACAGCGACTGGATCGGATCGTGGAATTGTACGCCAAGTATCCCGGCCCACTGCCCGGGCGCCGGCCGGTCGATGGCGACCGTCGGCTCGGCGTGAAAAATTGCGGCGGGTCTGCAACGATGGCGTCCGCGACCGGCACTTCACCTTCGCGCGACTCAGGGAGCCTTCACGATGACACGATACTTCGGTTCGCTTGTGACGATCCGCGCCGCCGTCGCCGCCACGGTCCTGCTGCTCGCGCCTCCGGGCGTCGAGCTTGCCGTCGCGCAGACGCAGACGCAGACGCAGACGCCGGCGTCGGCACCGCCACCGGCACCGGTACCCGTACCGGCCGCAGCGCCGGCCCCGGCGTCCGTCCCCGCGCGGGCGACTGCGCCGCTCGATCCGGCGATCGCCGAAAAAGTCCGCTGGGTCCGCGAGAACCGCGAGACGTTCTACTTCTGGTCGCGCTACGAAGACCTGCTCGCGAACCCGCAGGAGTTCCCGAAGCCCGCGTCGTTCTACAACCCGAACGTGCTGGTCGAAGGCCAGCAGAAGGGCGACTTGCCGCACGCGACCGCCACCCAACGCGGCATCTCGGACGCCGCCTGGCAGAAGGCCGTGGAATGGGCCTTCCCGCGCAACACCTACGCGCTGATTGCGATGCGCAACGGCATGATCGAGCACGAGCAGTGGGCCGAGGGCTACTTTCCCGGGAAGATGCTGCCCGTGCGCTCGTTCACCAAGACGCTGTCGTCGCTGCTGATCGGCATTGCGATGGGTGAGGGACGGATCAAGTCGATCGACGAACCGGTGTCGACCTACCTCGGCGAGTGGCGCGACGATCCGCGCGGCAAGATCACGATTCGCCAGTTCCTGACGATGTCGAGCGGCCTCGCCGGGCTCGATCGCACGCGCGAGGGCGGACCCGAGAGCCTGGTCGTGCAGCTCACCGACGGCGCCGACGTCCACAAGGCCGCGCTGGCCTTTCCGAAGGCCTTCGAACCCGACACCCAGTTCGGTCTGAACCAGGTCGATTCGCAGATCCTCGGCATGGTGGTCGAGCGCGCCACGGGCCGCTCGTTTGCCGACTATCTTTCGGAAAAACTGTGGCGGAAGATCGGCGCCGGCACCGCCACGCTGAACGTCGACGCGAAGGGTCGGGCGCGCACCCTCTGCTGCACGCGCAGCGCCTTGTCGGACTGGCTGCGCATCGGCCAGCTGATCGCGAGGCAAGGTCGCTGGGAGGGCGAGCAGGTCGTGCCCGCCGCCTACATCGCCGAGATGCTGACGCCCTCGAAGCTGAATCCCTACAAGGGACTGCACATCTGGCTCGGCTGGAAGCCCGGCACGCTA
>JAYTNX010000318.1:0-5111 GCA_043748075.1 Pseudomonadota bacterium | reverse complement strand
TGACGGCCGCACCGCCCGCGGGCCGCCCGGCCGGCGGCTAGACGAGAGCGCGTCCCGATGGCCGAGATCCGCAATTTCACGATGAACTTCGGCCCGCAGCATCCGGCGGCCCACGGCGTGCTGCGCCTGGTGCTCGAAATGGACGGCGAGGTGATCCAGAAGGCCGACCCGCATGTCGGGCTGCTGCACCGGGCCACCGAGAAGCTCGCCGAGTCCAAGGTGTTCAACCATTCCATCGGTTACATGGACCGGCTCGACTACGTCTCGATGATGTGCAACGAGCACGCCTATGTGATGGCGATCGAGCGGTTGCTGGGCGTCACGGTGCCTGAGCGTGCGCAGTACATACGCGTGATGTTCGACGAGATCACCCGCATCCTCAACCACCTGATGTGGCTCGGCGCTCATGGCCTCGACATCGGCGCGATGACGGTCTTCCTGCTCTGCTTCAAGCAGCGCGAAGACCTGATGGACTGCTACGAGGCCGTGTCCGGCGCGCGCATGCACGCCACCTATTACCGTCCGGGCGGCGTCTATCGCGACCTGCCGCAGGAGATGCCGAAGTACCAGTCCTCGAAGTGGCGCTCCAAGGCCGATGCGGACCGCCTCAACGAGGCACGTGCGGGCGGGCTGATCGAGTTCATCGCGGATTTCACGCGCCGGTTCCCGCAGGCGGTCGACGAGTTCGAAACCCTGCTGACGGACAACCGCATCTGGAAGCAGCGCACGGTAAACATCGGCGTCGTGAGCCCCGAGCGCGCAATCGCGCTGGGCTTTTCGGGCCCGATGATCCGCGGCTCCGGTATCCCCTGGGATCTGCGCAAGAGCCAGCCCTACGAGGTCTACGATCGCATGGACTTCGACGTTCCGGTCGGCGTCAACGGCGACAGCTACGACCGCTACCTGGTGCGTATCGAGGAGATGCGGCAGTCGAACCGGATTGTCACACAGTGCCTCGAGTGGCTGCGCCACAATCCCGGGCCGGTGATGATCGACGATCGCAAGGTCCGGCCGCCGCGTCGCGAAGAGATGAAGGGAGACATGGAGTCCCTCATCCATCACTTCAAGCTGATGACCGAGGGTTACAGCGTGCCCGAAGGCGAGACCTACGCCGCGGTGGAGCATCCGAAGGGCGAGTTCGGCATCTACCTGGTCTCCGATGGCGCGAACAAGCCGTTTCGCCTGAAGATACGCGCGGCGGGGTTCGCGCACCTCTCGGCGCTCGAGGAGATGGTCACCGGGCACATGCTCGCGGACGTCGTCGCCGTGATCGGCACCCAGGACATCGTGTTTGGCGAGGTCGATCGATGAGCGAGCCGCAGGGAGCCAGGACCGTCGCGACCAGCGATGGCCAGCGTTTCGAGCCGGGCGAGGGACCGAAGTCCGCGCTGCTGTCGGGTCACACCCGGCACGAGATCGATGGCTACATTGCGCGATTCCCCGCGGGTCGCCAGCGTTCGGCGACGCTGTCGGCGCTGCGCTTCGCCCAGGAGCAGAACGCCGGCTTTCTGACTGCCGAGCTGATGGACGGCGTCGCCGAGTACCTGCGCCTGCCGCCGATCCAGGTCTACGAGGTGGCGAGTTTCTATTCGATGTTCGAGACGCATCCCTGCGGCCGCCATCACGTGAGCATCTGCACGAACATCAGCTGCTGGCTCAATGGTGGCGAGCAGATCCTCGAGCACGCCGAGAACACGCTCGGCATCAAGGTCGGAGAGAGCACGCCCGACCGCCGCATCTTTCTCAAGCGCGAAGAGGAATGCCTCGCCGCCTGCACGGGCGCGCCAATGATGATGGTCGATCACGTGTTCCACGAATACCTCACGCCCGCCAGGCTCGACGAGATACTCGGAGACTTGAAGTGAGCGGCGCGTTGGACACCTGGCGCGACCGGATGAACCTGGTCGTGTTCGAGCCGCTGGCGCTGGAGCAGCCCTGGACCCTGTCCAGCTATCGGTCGATCGGCGGCTACGACGTCTGGAAGCGGATCCTCAGCGACAAGATCCCACGCGAGCAGGTGATCGAGCAGGTCAAGGCCAGCGGGCTGCGCGGCCGCGGTGGCGCGGGCTTCCCGACCGGCACGAAGTGGAGCTTCATGCCGCGCAACTCGCCGATCCAGAAATACATCGTCTGCAATTCGGACGAGAGCGAGCCCGGGACCTGTCACGACCGGGACATCCTGCGCTTCAACCCGCACTCGCTGATCGAGGGCATGGCGATCGGCGGCTACGCGATGGGGGCGACCGCAGGCTACAACTACATCCGCGGCGAGTTCCTCGGCGAGCCCGTGCCCCGCTTCGAGGCGGCGCTGAAGGAAGCCTATGCGGCGGGCCTGCTGGGCAGGAACGTTCTGGGTTCGGGGGTGGATTTCGACCTCTACACTTTCGTCGGTGCCGGTGCCTACATCTGCGGCGAGGAGACGGCGCTGCTCGAGTCCCTCGAGGGCAAGCAGGGCAAGCCGCGTTTCAAGCCACCGTTCCCGGCCGCGTTCGGCCTCTACGGCGCACCGACCACGATCAACAATACCCAGAGCTTTGCGTCCGTCCCGACGATCCTGCGCAAGGGTCCGGAATGGTTCGCCAGGCTGGGCACTACCAATGCGGGGGGAACGGTGATCTTCTCCGTGTCGGGTCATGTCGCGAAGCCCGGCAATTACGAGTTGCCGCTGGGTATCCCGTTCAAGGACCTGCTGGAGATCGCCGGCGGCATGCAGGGTGGTCGCGCGCTCAAGGCCGTGATCCCCGGCGGTTCCTCCGTCAAGGTCGTGCCGGGCACGGCGATGATGGGCGCGAACATGGACTACGATTCGCTGCGGGCGATCGGTTCCTCGGTCGGCTCTGCCGCGGTCATCGTCATGGACGAAACCACCTGCATGGTGCGCGCGCTCGAGCGGCTGTCGCGCTTCTACATGTCGGAATCCTGCGGCCAGTGCACGCCCTGCCGCGAGGGCACCGGTTGGCTCAACCGGGTGCTGAAGCGGATCATCGCGGGCGAGGGCCGCAACGAGGACATCCAGTTGCTGGTGGACGTCGCCAACCGCATCGAGGGTCATACCATCTGCGCACTCGGCGACGCGGCCGCCTGGCCCGTGCAGAGCTTCGTCAAGCACTACCGCCACGAATTCGAGTACATGGTCCAGAACGGCGGTCGCAGCCTCGCGGACGGCCAGAGGCAGGCCGCGTAGACCGCGGCGCCCCGGCAGCGACGATGGCAACACCCATGGCAGCGAATCCGCAGAACGAGTTCGTCAACGTCGAGGTCGACGGCGTGGCGGTCAAGGCGAAGAAGGGCGCCATGATCATCCACGTGACCGACCAGAACCGCCGCTACGTGCCGCGCTTCTGCTACCACGACAAGCTGCCGATCGCGGCGAACTGCCGCATGTGCCTGGTCGAGGTCGAGAAGGCGCCGAAGCCGCTGCCCGCGTGCGCGACGCCAGTCGCCGAGGGCATGAAGATCTTCACCCGCTCGCCCAACGCGATTGCGGCGCAGAAGGCGACGATGGAGTTCCTGCTGATCAACCACCCGCTCGACTGCCCGATCTGCGACCAGGGCGGCGAATGCGAGCTGCAGGATCTCGCGATGGGCTTCGGGCGCGACCTCTCACGATTTACCGAGCGCAAGCGGGTCGTGAAAGACAAGGACATCGGCCCGCTGGTTTCCACGGACATGACCCGCTGCATTCACTGCACCCGGTGCGTGCGCTTCGGCCAGGACATCGCCGGCATCCAGGAATTGGGCACCACCGGGCGCGGCGAGAACACCGAGATCGGCACCTTCGTGGAACGCAGCGTCGATCACGAGCTCTCGGGCAACATCATCGACCTGTGCCCGGTGGGCGCGCTCAATTCCAAGCCGTTCCGCTATCGAGGCCGTTCCTGGGAGATGACCCAGCAGCCGCTGGTCTCGCCGCACGATGGCACCGGCACCAATCTCTACGCGCATGTGCTGCGCGGCAAGGTGATGCGCGTGGTGCCGCGCACGAACGAGGCGATCAACGAGACCTGGATCGCCGACCGCGATCGCTTCAGCTACGAGGGCATCTATGCCGACGACCGTCTGACCGCCCCGATGGTCCGTGAGGGCGGCGTCTGGAAGACCGTCACCTGGGAGGTGGCGCTCGCCACGGTGGCCGAGGCGTTGAAGTCGCATGCGGATTCGCTCGGCGTGCTGGTGAGCCCATCCGCGACGACCGAAGAGGCCTACCTGCTGGCGAAGTTGTCGCGCGGGCTCGGGAACGCAAACATCGACCATCGCCTGCGTCTCGCGGACTTCCGCGATGCGGAGCTCGATCCGCGGGCGCCGGCGCTGGGCCTGGCGATCCCCGAAATCGAAACGCTGTCGTCGCTGCTGGTCGTGGGCAGCCACCTGCGCGCCGAAGTGCCGCTGCTCGCGCACCGCGTGCGCAAGGCCGCGACGCGCCGCGGCACCCGCGTTGCATTCCTGAATCCCGCAGAGTTTCCCTGCCTGTTCCCCGTGGCCGCTCGCGTCGCGTCCTCGCCGGGGTTGATGCTGGCGGACCTGCTGGGTGTGCTGGGCGCTGCGGCAGAAGCCGCCCAGGCTTCGGTGCCGGCGCAGCTTGCACGCGCCGCGTCGGTGGTGGCGGTCGGGGCGGCGCACCGCGAACTCGCCGCCGCGCTGATGACGGGCAACTCGCGGTCGATCTGGCTCGGCGCACTCGCGCAGCGCCATCCGTCCTGGGCAGACCTGCGCGCGGTGGCCGTCGAGCTGGCGCGCATCACCGGCGCCTCGCTGGGCGTGCTGGCCGAAGGCGGCAATGCCGCCGGCGCCTGGCTGGCCGGCGCGGTGCCGCATCGCGATGCGGGCGGACGGCCCGCCGCACAGTGTGGGCTGGATGCGCGTGCGATGTTCGAGCAGCCGCGCCGCGCCTATCTGTTGTTCGGCGGCGTGGAGCCGACCGCCGACCTCGGTGCCGAATCCGCCGTGGCGCGTGCCCAGGCGGCCCTCGCCCGGGCGGCCTGCGTCGTGGCGATCACGCCTTACGCCGGCGAGGAACTTCGCTCGATCGCCCACGTGCTGCTGCCGATGGGCAGCTTCGCCGAAACCTCCGGCACCTACGTGAGCCTCGATGGCACCTGGCAGAGCGTGCC
>JAYTNX010000317.1:0-3366 GCA_043748075.1 Pseudomonadota bacterium | reverse complement strand
CCCGGAGCCGCCGCCGCCGCGAGCGGCGTCGGTGCGACCAGAACACGGGTGGGGCCCGGGTCAGTCTGGCGGGTGGCTGGAATCGCTGCACTCATCGGGGTGCCGGTGGCTGGGGTACCGACGATTTAACGGCCTCCGTCAGAGCGCATTGAGGACGTGGATCACATCGCTGTCTCAAGTACGCCGTGCCCGGCGCCGATAGAGCGGCGAGAGCGAAAATCCCGCCCGATGCGGCCGATCTCCCCATGGAAACCCCGAGTTCCGAGCCGTCTGCAGTGGCCACCCCCGCGCCGTCGCGGGGCGCCTGGCGTCGCAGCGTCACGATCGTCACGGCGCTGGTCTGCGGAACGCTGGCGGCCAGCGGCTACATCAACTTTCGGCTGTCGACACTCTACGAAGCCTCGAACCGTGACGGCGCCACGCTGGCGCGCATGAGTGCCGACCTCGCCTCGCTGCTGCCACGACTCGGGGCGGCGACCGCGGCCACCAACCAGGTGTTCGAGACCGGCGATGTACGACGGGCTGCCGACGAGCTGCGTGCGGCGGTGTCCGCGTTCAACAAGGACTTTGCCGAGGTGCGCGGCGTGCTGCTGGCTTTGGTGGCGCCGGCGGACGTCGCCGCCGTGGAGGCCGGACTGCGCGGCGCGGAGAACGCGTTCCGACGGCTCACGGTCGATGCCTGGCAGACGCTTTCCTACGTGCGGCTGGGCGAAGCCGACAACGCGCTGCTGCGCATGTCGGCCATGAACCGCCGCAGCCACCAGGTCAACGTCGATCTCGCGCGCGTGCAGGCGACGCTGCGCGCCCGCCAGCTCGCCTGGGATGCTGCCAACACCCTGGCCGCACTGCCGCTGCGCGCTGCCGAAGCGGCGATGCTCGGCATCGCGGCACTGGTCTCCACCATCCTGCTGCTTTATGGCCGGCGCATGTCGACGGCGTTGCATCGTGCGCGACACGAGACCGAGCAGCTCGCGGCCCGCACACGCGCCAGCGACGAGCGCTTCGCGTTCGCCGCGCGCAGCACACTCGACGGCATCTGGGACTACGATCCGGAGGAACGTTCCTCGTACTGCTCAGAGCGCCTGATCGAATTGCTCGGCCTGCCTCCCGGCGCGCAACTCGATCTGCAACGCTTCGACGAGCTGATCCATCCCGACGACCTGCCCGGAGCGCTCGAGCTGCGGGCCGCGCACACGCTGAATCGAACGCCCTCCGCGCTCGAACTTCGACTACGCATCGCCTCCGACGACTACCGCTGGTTCCTCATCCGCAGCCAGGGGCGTTGGGACGCCGAAGGCCGCCTGCTGCGCATGACCGGCTCGCTCAGCGACATCACCGAGCGCAAGACCGGCGAGCTGCGCCTCGCTGAATCTGCCGCGCGGCTCGCCGCCGAGCGCTCGCGCCTCGCGGCCTTCGTCGAGCATGCGCCGGCAGCGATCGCGATGTTCGACTCCAGCCTGCGCTACGTCACTGCCAGCCGTCGCTGGATGGAGACCTTCCTGCGCGGCAACCGCGAGGTCGCGGGCCTGCCGTTCTACGAAGTGTTCGGCGATGTCCCGCGCGCCTGGCGCACGGAGCTGTCGCGCGTGCTCGAGGGCGAAATCGTGCGCGCCGAGGACGAGCGCTGGCGCCCGGCGCAGTCCGACGCCGAGCGGCACCTGCGCTGGGAGGCGCGGCCCTGGCTGGAGCAGGGCAGCAGCCAGCCGGGCGTGCTGCTGTTCGCGCAGGACATCACCCACGACCGCGAGCGCGAAGCCGCGCTCGAGCGGATGCGCGACGCTGCCGACGCGGCGAACTGCGCCAAGAGCGAGTTCCTCGCGACCATGAGCCACGAGATCCGCACGCCGCTGAACGGCGTGCTCGGCTTCACCCAGCTGCTGCTCGACACGCCGCTCGACGCCGAGCAGCGCGAATTCGCGCGCACGATCGACGCCTCGGGTCGCAGCCTGCTGGCGCTGCTGAACGATATCCTCGACTACTCGAAAATCGAGGCCGGCAAGCTGCTGGTCGAGGTGGCCCCGTTCGACCTGCCGTCGGTCGTCGACGAGGTCGCGGCGCTGCTCTCCACGCAGTGCCAGGAGAAGCGCCTGGAGCTGCTGGTGGACTATTCGCTCGACGCGCCGCGTGAACTGGTCGGCGATGCCGCGCGCGTGCGCCAGGTGATCACCAACCTGGTCGGCAACGCGATCAAGTTCACCGCGCGCGGCCATGTGCTGATCGAGGTGCGTCGCGACGGCCACGATACTGTTCGGGTCAACGTCAGCGACACGGGCATCGGCATCCCGTCCGACCTGCAACCGACGCTGTTCAATAAGTTCGTGCAGGCCGACTCGACCACGACCCGCCGCTTTGGCGGCACCGGGCTCGGGCTCGCCATCTGCCGGCAACTGGTCGAACTGATGAATGGCGCAGTCGGCATGCAGAGCGTGGAGGGAGAAGGCTCGACGTTCTGGTTCCGGCTGCCCGCACCGCCCGGGATCGCCGACGCGCAGCGACCCGCACCCGGCGGCGACGCGCAACTGCGCGGACGACGGCTGCTGGTCGTCGACGACATCGAACTGAACCGCCGCATCGTACGCGCCCATGCCGAACGCTGGGGCATGGACCACGACGGCGTCGCCAACGCGACGGAGGCGCTGGAGCTGCTGCGCACTGCGCAGGCGGCCGGCCGGCCGTTCGACATCGCAGTTGTCGATTACCTGATGCCCGGGATGGACGGCGAACAACTGGCGCGCGTGATCCGCGCGGACCGCGATCTCGGCGGGCTGCCGTTGGTGATGCTGACCTCGAGCGTCCAGCGCGGCGAACTGGCGCGCCTGCGTGACGCGGGCTTCGATGCCTGCCTCACCAAGCCGCTGATCCGGGTCTCGCGCCTGCGCGATGCGCTGCTGGAATCGATGGCCCGTCACGATGGGCAGCGCGCGTTGCACGTGCTGACGGGTGGCGAAGGCGCGCAGGCGCCTGCGACAGCGCCGCCTGCCGCGACGGCGCCCGCTTCGGCCGTTTCAGGACCCACCCCGCGAATTTTGTTGGTGGAAGATCACCCCGTGAACCGCAGCCTGCTGCTGCGGGTGTTGAAAAAGTTCGGTTACGACGCGGACGTCGCCGAAGATGGCGTCATCGCCGTAGAAATGACGGCCCGGACGCGTTATGACCTGATCTTGATGGACTGCCAGATGCCGCGGCTCGATGGCTTCGCGGCGACAGCGGCCATCCGCCGCCGCGAAGCCGCCTCCGGCGCGCAGACACCGATCGTCGCGTTGACGGCCGGCGCGAGGCTCGAGGATCGGGAACGCTGCCTGGCCGCGGGAATGCAGGGATTCCTGACCAAGCCGCTGGTGCCCGCCGAACTGCGCGCCGTGCTCG
>JAYTNX010000316.1:0-1725 GCA_043748075.1 Pseudomonadota bacterium | reverse complement strand
GAACTCGCCGTCGCGCTGCGCTACGACAACGAGAAGCGCAACGTGAAGAACCTCGTGCCGACCGCCGCCCGCACGACGTTCTTCGACTACAACCCGTTTGACAATGCTTTCGTCGGCAATGCGCCGCTGAACCCGGCACTCGACCGCACGATCAATCCCTCGGGCGTGATTGCCGATCGCGAGCGAACGTTCTCGCAGTTCCAGCCAAAGGTGAGCCTGAGCTGGGAGCCCTCGGCGGAGTGGACGTGGTACGCCAACTGGGGCGTGGGCTTCAAGAGCGGCGGCTTCAACAACAGCGGCTCGGCCGCAACCGTTGATCTCTTCATCAACTGCTTCACCGGTCGTGGCGCCGCCAATGCGGCCCTGAACTGCCCGGGCGGCCGGGTCGGCGCCGGCACGTTGCGCACGGTCGTCACGAAGGACGATTTCGAGAAGGAGAAGTCCAGCGCCACGGAGGTCGGCTTCAAGGCCAACCTGCTCGATCGTCGCCTCGCCGTCGAGGCCGCGCTGTTCTCGACCTCGGTCGACAACATGCAGTTCTTCGAGTTCCTGGTCGGCCAGTTCGGCCTCCTGCGCGTCGTGAACAACATCGACGAGGTGGACCTGCTGGGCCTCGAGCTCGCGGCGAATTTCAAGGTCACGGACGATCTGCGGCTGGTCGCCGGCTACAGCCGCGTGACGAGCGAAATCAAAGAGAACCGCTCACGTCCGAATTCGGTCGGCAACGAGTCGCCCTACACGCCGGACTACACCGCCACCCTGGGCGCCGAGTTCGACGTGCCGGTGGGCACGAACGGCTGGAGGCTGCAGGCGAGTGCCTACTACAACCTGGTTGGCCCCACCTGGTTTCACGTGATCCAGTCACAGAACAA
Organism: Pseudomonadota bacterium; assembly: GCA_043748075.1. Classification (GTDB taxonomy): domain Bacteria; phylum Pseudomonadota; class Gammaproteobacteria; order Steroidobacterales; family Steroidobacteraceae; genus UBA964. The sequence continues at coordinate 853 of JAYTNX010000316.1, read as the reverse complement.
CGAGACGGTGGCGTTTGGCACGGCGAACTTCACCAACGGCGAGCGCGACAAGTTCGGTACCGTCGATGCGCGCTTCGGCCTCGCCTCGGACCACTGGTCGATGGCGCTGGTGGCCAAGAACGTGACCGACGAGCGTTTCCTGCAGGAAGTGATCCCGGCGCCGGAGTTCGGCGGAGCCTTCATTCACCCGGGCGCAGAACGTCGCGTGTCGGTCGAAGTGGGCTACGAGTTCTGATGCCCGGCTGAAACCCGTTAACCTTCGGAAGCGCCGGCCTTGAGCCGGCGCTTTCCGTTTCAGAGCCATCGTGAACCGCAACGATATCCAGTTTCCGCCGAAGCATGCGGCCCTGCGCGAGGACGTCCACCTGCTCGGTGGGCTGATCGGCGAGGTGCTGCGTGAACAGGGTGGGCAGGCGCTGTTCGACCTGGTGGAGGACGATCGCACCTTTGCGATCCGGCGTCGCAACGGCGACGCGGCGGCCGGTGTCGAGCTCGCGGCGCGGGTGCAGGGCCGTCCCACCGCGGTCGCGCGCGACCTCGAGCGCGCATTTTCGATGTGGTTCCAGGCCGTCAACATCGCTGAGAAGGTGCACCGCATCCGGCGACGTCGCGAGTACTTCCTCAGCGACAGCGCCAAGCCCCAGCCAGGCGGTGTCGAGGACGCGATCGACCGGCTCAAGGCCGCCGGGCTGCCGTTGGAAGACGTGCTGTCGCTGCTGGACCGGCTGCGCATCGAGCCCGTGTTTACCGCGCACCCAAACGAGTCGACGCGACGGACGATCCTGCGCAAGCAACAGCGCGTGGCGGGGCTGTTGTTCGATCGACTCGATCCGACCCTGGCACCGAACGAGCG
>JAYTNX010000315.1:0-1718 GCA_043748075.1 Pseudomonadota bacterium | reverse complement strand
CGTTCGACAGGTCGAAACGCAGTGCGGTACTCGCCAGCACCAGCTGCAGGGAATCGCGCGGGCTGAGACCGCGTATCGAGCCATGCAAGACGATCGTGCGTGCGGCACGCTGCGTCGCGGGATCCGCGAACTCCAGCTTGCGCCCCGACTCGCGCGCCACCTGCTGCAGGAAATCATGCAGGGAACGTCCTTCGATCTCGATCTGTGGTGCCAGCGACTCGGTCCAGGCCCAGTGCGCGTCGCTGGTGCGGAACGGCCGCGCCGCTCGCGAGCCGTCGCGCGCCAGGGTCATCTCATTGCCCGCGGCAACCGCGATGCTGCCCGACTCGCGGCGCCCCGATGCGGCAGTCCACAGCACCCGACCCTCGCGCACCCGGAGCTGCGTTACGCCAGCGTGCACCGACAGTTCGAACTGCGTGCCGAGATGCTGGAACGAGCCCGCTGGCGTCTCCACCACCAGCGGTTCCGCCGCACGCAAGAGCGGCGTTCGATCGAAGTACAGGCGCCCCGCCTGCAGTCGAATCTCATGGCTGGAGAGGACGTCGAAGCGCGTGCCCGCCGCAATTCGCAGATGGCCACCGCCGGCGAGATTGACGCGCGCGGCGCCGAGCGTCTCGATCGTCTGGCCTTCACCCAGGGTCGCGCCCGCCCGCAGCACGCGGTCAGCACGCAGCGGATGCAGCTCCTGTACGCCGAGTGCCTGCACCTGCGCCAGCCGGCCGAGTGGCGGCGGCGCGGCCGACATCGGGCCATGTGCCAGGCGCCAGCTGCCGGCCGCCAGCACGACGAGTGCCAGCGCGGCCGCCGTTGCCACGCGCGCGGGCCGCGCCCGAACTTGCGCGCTCTGTGTCGCCCGCCGCCATTCACTCAAGGTCGAGTCGTGAATGCGCTGCAAGGCCGCGGCGTCCAGGGCCGCGGTGCCAAAGCCATGGCGAATGGCACGTTCATCAGCCCCGGGGCCTGTCTCTTCCCCTACCTCCGTCGTGCTCATGACCCGGCTCCTTTGCGCGGCGTGCTCGCCTCGGCGGCCCGCTGCGCGGCGTCGGCTGACGCCGGGCGCGGGTTTGCGTCGGGGCTCGGCGTCGCGGTATCCCAGAGCGCGCGAAACGCGTCGCGCGCGCGCGCCAGCAGCGACTGCGCCGCCGCGTCCGTCAGTTGCAGTGCCTGCGCCACTTCCGACACGGGTCGATCGTCGCCGTAGCGCAGCTCCAGCACGCGGGCATAACGCGCCGGCAGCGCATTCAGCACGCGGCGAATCGAGCTCCTCAACAGATCCGCCGCGCACTCGTCGAGCGGATCTCGATAGTCGTGCAACTGCACCGGCAGACTCGAGGCCCGGTTGGCCAGCACCGTATCCAGGCTTTCGATGGTGGGCTGCCGCGCCGCCTTGCGGCGCGCGTCGGCCAGGTGGTTGCGGCAAATCTGGCACAACCACGTATAGAGGCTGCTCTCACCCCGGAAGCCCCCGAGACTGCGCACCGCGCTGATCAGGGTCAGTTGCACGACATCTTCCAGTGCCGCCGAATCCAGCGCGCTGCGGCGGGCCGCGAACCCAGCGAGACGCGTCGCATAGCTTGCGAAGAAGCGCTCGAATGCGGGCTGCTCGCCGGCGCGCATTCTGTCAATCAGCTCGCACTCGTCGTGGAGGCTGGAAGTATCGGTCGCGGATATCGTGGGCGGGCGCATCACTGGGCTTAGACGTCGCCGGGGCCGGGAAT
>JAYTNX010000314.1:0-3701 GCA_043748075.1 Pseudomonadota bacterium | reverse complement strand
TTTTTGTCCCGGTCGGAAGGTCACCACGCGCCTCGCGCTGATGGGGATCTCCTCGCCGGTCTTTGGGTTGCGGCCAGGGCGCTGGTTCTTGTCGCGCAGATCGAAATTGCCGAATCCGGACAGCTTCACCTGCTCACCATTGGAAAGGGCGGCGCGCAGCTCCTCGAACAGGAGATCGACGAGTTCGCGGGCCTCGCGCTTGTTCAAACCCAGCTGGTTGAACAGGGCTTCGGCCATCTCCGCTTTGGTCAGAGCCATGGTCTCTGTTGCTCTTATTCTCTGATCCTGGCCTTGACGCTCGCACCCAAATCGTCGCGGATCGAGGCCATCAGGCGATCGATGTCTTCGTCCGCGAGGGTGCGAGAATTATCCTGAAAAATCAATCCTAAAGCGACGCTTTTTCGACCTGGTTCTACGCCAGTTCCCCGATAGACGTCGAAAACGCGCAGGTCCTTCAACAGACCCGACGCCACGAAGGTTACACGTTCGCGAATCGCGCTGAAAGGCAGATCCTCGTCGACCAGCAGCGCCAGGTCGCGCCGCACCTGCGGGAAACGCGAGACCTCGTGGAACGCGGGCAGCTCGGTGCGCAGCGCGGCCTCGTATTCGAGCTCGAAGAGTTGCGGCGCATATGTCAAATCGAGCGCCCGGACGAGCTCGGGATGCAGCTCACCGAGCCAACCGACGGGCGTTTGGGCGCGCAGAACCTGTGCGCAGCGCCCCGGATGCAGGCACGGATGCGTGGCCGCCACAAACGAGAACGAGTCCAGCCGTCCGGTCGTGGCGAGCAGCGCCTCGAGGTCGCCCTTCAGGTCGAAGAAATCCGCGCCTTCGCGTCTGGCGCCCCACTGCTCCGGCAGGCGCGGCCCGGTGAGGGCGCCTGCGAGCATGTCCACCTCGCGGCTGCCGCGAGCGTGGCCACCCTCGCCCGCCGGCGGCTGGAACACCACGCCGTGCTCGAACAGGCGGACGCGATCCTGCTGCCGGCGCTGGTTCTCCAGCATCACGCGCAGCAATCCCGGCCACAGCGACACGCGCATGACCGCAAGGTCGCTGGAAATCGGGTTCGTCAGCGCGAGGCCCTCGATCGCGGGAAACAGCCGGCGCTGCAACACCGGATCGACGAAGGCGAAATTCACGGCTTCGTAGAAGCCGCGGGCCGCGAGCACCTCGAGCACGCGACGCTCCGCCACCGCGGACTCAGGACTCGGGCGCAGGCGCTGGCCGCGCAAGGGATCCGCTTCCGGAATCACGTCGTAGCCGACCAGCCGCGCGATTTCCTCGATCAGGTCCGGCTCGATCGAGACGTCGAAGCGGTGCGACGGTGGCGTGACGCTGAATCCGTCGGCGCGCCGCGCCACCTGCATGCCCAGTGCCGTCAGCAGCGACTCGAGGGTGGCATCGTCCGGCGCCATGCCGAGCAGACGCTGCACGCGCTCGCGACGCAACGGCACCGGCGCACGCACCGGCAGCAGTGCGGGCGTTTCAGTGGCAACCACGGGACCGGCCACGCCGCCCGCAATGGCCAGCAGCAGCTGCGTCGCGCGCTCGATCGCCCGCAGCCCGATGGCCGGATCCACGCCCCGCTCGAAGCGCTGGCTCGCATCCGTCGTCAGGCCAAATCGGCGCGCACGGCCGGCCATCGCCTGCGGCGAGAAGAACGCCACTTCGAGGAATACACGGGTTGTCGTCGCCTGCACGGCGGTGCGCGACCCGCCCATGATGCCGGCGAGGCCGACCGGTCCTGCGTCGTCGGCGATGATGAGCACGTCCGCAGCGAGCTTGACCTCGCGACCATCCAGCAGCGCCAGCAGCTCGCCCTCGTTCGCGAGACGCACGTGGATCGCCGACTGCAGTCGCTCGCGGTCGTAGGCGTGCATCGGCTGGCCAAGCTCGAGCAGCACATAGTTGGTGACGTCGACGACGGGACTGATCGAGCGCACGCCGCAGCGCCGCAGGCGCTCGCGCAGCCAGGGCGGCGACGCGCGGCTGTTGTCCACGCCATCGATGCAGCGACCGAGGAAGCGCGGGCAGGCGGCGGCGGCTTCGACCGTCACCGGGAATCGCTGATCGGTCGCGGGTGGCACGGGCGCCCGCGGTGGCCCCGTCAGCGGCCGCCGGGTCAGCGTGGCGACCTCGCGCGCGAGACCGATCACCGACATCGCATCGCCGCGATTGGGCGTGACGTTCAGCTCGAGCACCGTGTCGTCGAGCGCCAGGAACGCGCGCAGGTCCTGGCCGACGGGGGCCTCGGACGCCAGCTCGAGGATGCCCTCGTGCCCCTCCGACAGCCCGAGCTCGCGCGACGAGCAGAGCATGCCGGCGGACTCGACGCCGCGCAGCTTCGCCGCCTTGATCGCCAGCCCGCCGGGCAACGTCGCCCCCACCGTCGCGAGCGCGGTGTACAGGCCGGCACGCGCATTCGGCGCGCCGCAGACGATCAGCAGCGGCGCCGCGCCACCCGCATCCACCTGGCAGAGCTGCAGCTTGTCGGCCTGCGGATGCCGCTGCGCCGACACGATGCGCGCGACGACGACGCCCGAGAAGGCGGGCGCCGCGGGCGTCAGCGACTCGAGCTCGAAGCCAGCCATCGTCAGCCGCGCGCCGAGCTCCTGTGGCGCGAGGCCGCAGTCCACCCACTCCTGCAACCAGTCGAGCGAAAGCTTCATGACGCGCCGGACTTCATGAGGCGACGAACTGGCGCAGGAAACGCAGGTCGTTCTCGAAGAACAGCCGCAGGTCATTCACGCCATAGCGCAGCATCGCGAGCCGCTCGATGCCCATGCCGAAGGCGTAGCCGGTCCACTGCTCCGGATCGACGCCCGAGGCCGTGAACACGTTGGGGTGCACCATGCCGCAGCCGGCGATCTCGAGCCAGCCGGTGTGCTTGCAGACGCGGCAGCCGCTGCCGCCGCAGAACACGCAGGACATGTCGACCTCGGCCGACGGCTCCGTGAACGGGAAGTACGACGGCCGCAGCCGCATCTTCAGGTCGCGCTCGAAGAACGACTCGAGAAACTGGTGCAGCACGGCCTTGAGGTTGCCGAAGCTGACGTTGCGGTCCACCAGCAGGCCCTCGACCTGGTGGAACATCGGTGTGTGCGTCACGTCGAAATCGCAGCGATAGACGCGCCCGGGCGAGATGATCGCCAGTGGCAGCGTCGCGCCTTGCATCGCGCGGATCTGCACTGGCGAGGTGTGGGTGCGCAGCAGGCGACCGTCGGGAAAATAGAACGTGTCGTGCATCGCGCGGGCCGGGTGGTCCGCGGGAATGTTCAGCGCCTCGAAGTTGTGGAAGTCGTCCTCGATCTCGGGACCCGTGGCGATGTCGAACCCCGCCTCGCGGAAAATCGCCTCGATGCGCAGCCGCGTGCGCGTGACCGGGTGCAGCGCACCGCGCGTTTCACCGCGCCCCGGCAGTGTCACGTCGAGGCGCCCTGCCTGCAGCTCGGTCTCGACGGCCGCCCGCTCGAGCGCGGCGCGGCGCGCGTCGATCGCGCCCTGCACCTGGCCCTTGGCTTCGTTGATGCGCGCGCCCGCGGCCGGACGCTCGGCCGGCGAGAGCCCACCGAGCGCCTTCAACTGCTCGGTGAGCGTGCCCTTTTTGCCGAGCCAGCGGACGCGCACCTCGTCGAGTGCGGCGAGCCCCGAGCTCGCCGCGACCTCGTCGAGGGCCGCCTGGACCAGCGCCGGTAGAGCCT
>JAYTNX010000313.1:0-2384 GCA_043748075.1 Pseudomonadota bacterium | reverse complement strand
GCGCGCCGCAGTCGAAGTACGTCGACGTCGCCGGCGTCTCGGTGCACTACCGCGACGAGGGCCAGGGGCCGGTCTTGGTGCTGATGCACGGCTCGTTCGGCTCGTTGCACATGTTCGACGAGCTGGCGGCCCTGCTGGTGGACCGCTACCGGATCATCCGCTTCGATCAGGCCCCGGGTGGCCTGTCAGGTCCCGTACCGTCCGGTTTCACGATGACGCCCGAGGCGTTCACGCGCGAGTTCCTCGGCAAACTCGGCGTCGGGCCCGTTGCCGTGCTCGGCACCTCGAGTGGTGGCATCTATGCCTACCGCTACGCCGCGACCTATCCGCAAGACGTGACGGCCGTCGTGCTGACCAACGTGCCGCCGTCGGCGCCGGTGGACAACGCCGGCGCGCTGGCGCGACAACCCTGGCCGACCCGCCTGTCGAGCCTGACCTGCGCGAAGTTCGCCAAGCCCTGGTCGAAGACCTGCTGGCGCGACTTCCTGGACTCGATGTTCGTGCGGCGCGAGCGCGTGACCGAGGCACTGGTGACGCGCTACTACGATCTGAACCGCCGCCCCGAGGCGAGCCAGTTCACCAGCCTGACCGCCATCATGCGCGAGGATGCCCGGGTGCTCGACTTCCTCGGCCGCGTCACCGTGCCGACCCTGGTGATCTGGGGCACCGACAGCAAGGTGCTGCCGCCGCCAACGGGCACACTGATGGTCGCGCGCCTGACGGGCACGACCCCCGAGATGCACGTGGTCGAGCGTGTCGCGCACTATCCGCCGCTCGAGGCGCCGCGCGAGATCGCCGACCTGGTCGCCTCCTTCCTCGCGCGGGCGCAGGCGCCGCAGCCCTCCGCCCGGGCGCCGGCGCCTGCGCCGGCGCCGGTCGCCTCGGCTAGGACGCCTCCCGCTCCCTGACCTGAGCGGCGGCCGTCTGCGGACCGCCCCGCCGTCCTGCGGCACGCTGCGTCTCGCCACAGACCGCGCGCAAGTGGGCGATCAGTTCACGTGCCGCCGTGCCGGTCACGGCCTCGCGGCGCACCACGATCCCCGCCTGACCACGCACGTCGATGCCGTGTCCGACGAGGCGCCGCAGCCGGCTGGCAGCGACTTCGGGGCGCGTGAAGTCTTCCGGCAGCAAGGCGATCAGGTCGGACCTGGCCAGCAGCGACACCATCAGCGGCAGCGACAGCGTGCTGATCGACCAGGGCGGCGCCGGCAGGCCGCGCCGCTCGAAGTGCCGCGCCAGCAGACCCGGCGTCGCGCTCGAGTCGTGGACGATCCACGAGCAGGCGGCGAGGTCACGCTCCTTGACGCGCCGGCGGCGCAGCAGCGGATGGCCGACGCGCGCCATGATGGAGTAGCGCTCCTCGTAGGTGGCCAGGAACTCGAGCGAGTCGTCGGCATCGATGGCCGGGTTGTGCACGCAGAACGCGAACTCGATCTCCCCTTCCTGCAGCAGCTTGACGAGCTCCGTGGTGTGCCGCTCGACGATCTGAACCTTCAGCGCCGGCCTCGCCGCCAGCGCACGCAGCACCGCCGCCGGAAAAATCTGCCGACTGAAATACGGCGCGACCCCGATGCTGACGCGCTGTGCGTCGCCGCCGCCGACCTCGGCCATGTCGCGCGTGATGCGCTCGCGCTCGCTCAGCATCATTCGGGCGCGCGGCACCAGCGCACGGCCGAACGGGGTCAACGCGACACCGCGTGCGCTGCGCGCGAACAGCAGGACGCCGAGCCCCTGCTCCAGGCTTTTGATGCTCTGCGTGAGCGCGGGCTGGCTGACGTGCAGCTGCCCGGCGGCGCGGCGCAGGTTGCCGGCCTCGGCAGCGACCAGGAAACGCTTGAGCTGGACGAGGTCCATCCGGGTGCTCCTCGCGGCGCTGCAGGCGCCGCATTGCCCGATAAGCTGAGGCTATCGCAGATCGGAACTTCGAAATAGACGCCTATCGCCCTCGACCGGACAATCTGCGCTCCCCTACCATCCGGTCACGACGATGCGCAAGCCCGCCCAGCACCTGATCATCGACAGCGACTCGCACATCAGCGCCACCGCAGAGACCTGGGAGAAATACCTGGATCCCGCGGCGCTGAAGCACCCTGAGGCACCCCGGTACTGGCAGGAGAGCGGGATGGGATTCCGCAGCATCGGCCGCGTGACCATTCCGCCGCGCTGGCCGGCCACGGTCGCGCCGAAGCCGGCGAGCTACCAGACGCCGACGGCGAAGACCCGCCCGGGCGCCACCGACCCCGACTACCGCGTCCGCGACTTCCTCGACCCCGAGGGCTTCGATCGCAGCCTGCTGATGCCGGAGAGCGCGTGGTGGCCCGCCGGCATCGTCGACACCCAGCTCGGCAATGCAATGTCCGAGGCCTACAACAACTACCTGTATG
>JAYTNX010000312.1:0-5668 GCA_043748075.1 Pseudomonadota bacterium | reverse complement strand
TATGGCGATATCATCCCCGACTTCGGCGTCGATCGCCGGGCTCAAGCTGGGCGACGGAGATCCGTTGCGATTGATCGCCCGCCTGCGCGCCGGACTCCCCGGCCGCACACTCGCCGCTTTGAAGCGTGAAAGCGGCCTGCCCGACAACGAGCTCGCGCAGCTGCTGCAATTGAGCGAGCGGACGTTCTCGCGTCTCAAGAGCGCTCCGCCCGCGCGCCTGTCGCCGGATGTCAGTGAGCGCGTCTATGGGGTCGCCGCACTGTATGCCCAGGCGGCAGCGGTTCTGGGAGACGCGGAAGTCGCCCGCCAATGGATGCGGGCGCCGCAGTTTGCGTTCGCGCAGCAGGCGCCGCAGTCGCTCCTGTCGAGCGAGATCGGCCGGGAGCAAGTGCGGCTGCTGCTGCGGCGCCTCGAGCACGGCCTGCTCGCCTGAGTGGCGAGCGCCTTGCGCGTCTATCGCCTCGCGGCTTCCCGCTACGACGCCACGGTGCTGAGCGGCGAAGGCGGGCTCGTCACCGCGGGGCGTTGGCATCGCGCCGGTCGACGCGTGATCTATACGGCCACCAGTGAGGCGTTGGCCGTGCTCGAACTGCGCGTGCACTTGGGACCACTTCGTCCGCTTGCGCCATTCACGCTGACCGAGATCGAGCTGCCTGACGCCGCCGTCGATCGCATCGCACTCCAGGCTCTCGGCCGCGGGTGGTCGGGTGGGTTGGGCTCTGCCCTGACGCAGGATGTGGGTGATGCGTGGATCGCCGCAGGCCTGTCCCTGGCCTTGCGTGTGCCTTCGGTGCACAGCGCCAGTGACGCCAACGTGCTCGTCAATCCCCAGCATGCCGATGCTCGCCGGCTGCGGGTCATCGAACAGCGACGCTACGTATTCGATCCGCGGCTGTTCTGATCGGGGCAGAGCCTTCGAGCCGTGCGGAAGCACGCCGACGCGATATGATGGTGCGCCGATAGCTGACGCGGACGGTTTTGTTCGCTGTCACGCCCGCCATCGAGGTCGACGCGAATGAAGGCTGCAATTCAATCCGCCTTCGGCGAACCCCGCCAGGTGCTCCGCGTCGAGAACGTTTCCGCGGAAACGCCCGCGCCGGACGAAGTCGTGGTGAGGATGGAGGCGGCGGCGATGCACATCGCCGACCTGCGCACGATCGCCGGCGATCCGTCGTTCCAGTTCCCGCTGCCGCGATCGCCCGGCTTCGAGGGCATCGGCCATGTCGTGCGTGTGGGCAGGGAGGTCACGGAGTTCGCGATCGGCGACCGCGTGTTCCCGGCGCTGGGCAGCGGCACGTTCCGCGACGAAGTTCGCTGCCGTGCGGCGGCATGCATGCCCGCGCCGCCGGGCGATGCGGTCCAGCTGAGCCTGTTGACGGTCAACGGCCCGACGGCCGAAGTGCTGCTGGAGGATTTCGCGGACCTGAAGCCGGGCGACTGGCTGATCCAGAACGCCGCGAACTCCAGTTGCGGCCGCTATCTGGTGCGGCTCGCGCAGATCAAGGGCGTGCGCACCGTCAACGTCGTCCGCCGCCCCGAGATGAGCGACGAGATCCGCGAACTCGGTGGCGACGTCGTCCTCGTCGATGGCCCCGATCTCGGGGTACGCGTGGCGGCCGCGGTGGACCGTGCGCCGATACGGGTGGGCATCGATGCCGTCGCCGGCCCGGCGACGCAGCGCATTGCCGAGTGTCTGGCGCCCGGCAGCACGGTCGTCAGCTACGGTTCGATGACCGGCCTGCGCTGCGAACTCGATTTTTACCTGATGTTCCGCCAGGACATCCGCCTGGTCGGGCTGAGCTTCGTGCGCCAGTTCGCAGCGAAGCGCACACCTGCCGAGGTGCGCGCGATGTATGCGCGCCTGGCTGATCTGATGTCGCGCGGCGTGCTGGTCGCGAAGATCGCGGGGGTCTATCCGCTCGAGCGGATCCTCGAGGCCTGCGATCGCGCCGGCAGGACGGGCGCAGAGCGCGACGGTAAAGTCGTCATCACAATGGCGTGATACTCGGTTTGGCGCATTGCGAGGGGAGTCGAGTCATGCAGCGTAGTTTGAGCATGCAGGGAGTCGGGGTGTCGATCGCGGTGCTGGCGATCGTCGCCGCCCTGTCGGGCTGTTCGGGCTTGCCCACCGCGGTCGCGAAGCGCGCGCCCGGCACGACGTTCCGCGATTGCCGCGACTGCCCGGAGATGGTCGTCGTGCCGCCCGGCGAGTTCGACATGGGTCGTGACGGCGGTGAGCCCGAACGTTACGAGGGCCCCGTGCGACACGTGCGCATCGGCTACGCGTTCGCCGCGGGACGCTACGAAGTGACCAATGCGCAATACCGCCGCTTCGTCGAGGCCAGCGGCCACGCGCCTTCGGGCGAGGGCTGCCAGGTTCCGGCGCCCGGCGGGCGTTCGCTGGTCTCGCTGGAGGGTACGAGCTGGGCGGATCCGGGCTATGGTCGTCCGATCCGCGATGACGAGCCGGTGGCCTGCCTGCGCTGGAGCGATGCGCAGTCCTACGTGTCGTGGTTATCGGGCGTGACCGGTCAGCGCTATCGACTGCTGTCCGAGGCTGAGTGGGAATATGCCGCGCGTGCCGGTACGACCGGCACCTTCACCTGGGGCGACGATGTCGCGAACGCCTGCCGGCAAGCCAACATCTACGATCGCGCGTCCGAGCGCGCCGGCGTCAAGGTCGCGTATGCGCCAGCCGACTGCGACGACGGCTTTCCCGGTCCTGCACCTGTGGGTTCGCTCGCACCGAATGCCTTTGGCCTGCACGACATGATCGGCAACGTCTGGGAGTGGGTCGAGGACTGCTACGAAATGCCCTATGGCGCCGAACCGGTCGACGGCGCCGCCCAGCTCACCCGCGGCTGCAACCGTCGCGGCTCGCGCGGCGGCGGCTGGCGTTCCAACTATCCGCGCCAGATCCCGACGTTTCGGGGCCGCGATCCGGAGTCGCTGACCAGCCAGATCTTCGGCTTTCGCGTGGCGCGCGACCTGTGATCGTCGCCAGGCTCGCCCGTCAGTCCAGGAATTTTTTCAATGCCGACGCCACGGGAGCGACGTCGGGAAACCACGCCCCGTCGGTATATTGCGGCAGGTCGGCGACCTGCACGTCGCGGAACAGCGGTTTGCTGTCGAGCGTCGGCTGTCGCAGACCGTCGCCCAGCGCGAGCAGCAGAACCGGCTGTGTGACCTTGGGCAGCCGCTCGGGCGCCCGCGCCGCATAGCGGAACGCGGCGTCGTGGCCGAACTCACGGCGCACGAGCGGTCGAAGGCTCTCGGCGGTGATCCGGCCCCAATCGGCATCCGGAATGCCGCGCTCCTGCGCGTACTGGCGCAGCCGCGGCAGCGTCGCGACGAACCAGTCGAAGTACTCGGCGGAGGTTCGATAGGTCGGCAGCGACGCGAGGGCCTTGTTCCAGCGCTCTTCCGGCACGACGTACACCCCGCTGAGGACGGCACGGCGGATCGTGGCCGGTTCCGCGATCGCGAGCTCGGCGGCGATCAGTGCGCCGGTGTGAAGTCCGATCACGTCGATCGGCTGGCGGCGACCGAGGCCCAGACCGCGCAAGCCCTCGGCAATCGCCGCCGCGTACTCTTCGATCGTGATCGTTTGGGGCGGCCCGTCCGAGCCGCCGTAGCCGGGCGTATCGATTGCGATCACGACGCGGTCCCTGGCGAGTTCGTCGAACAGGCCGCGGGATTCGATCGCGGCATTGACAGTCTGGTGGATCATCGCCACCGGGGTCTTGCGGGCGGCCTTCGCGATCGGTGGCGTCGCGAGGGTGTAGTGCAGTTGCCCGAAGCGGTTGTCGACGTAGCCGTGGCGGACGCCCCGTTCAGCGGGTGCGGCCGGCAGGGCGATGGATGCCAGCAGCGACAGGGCGGCCAGAGCGATGACGGATAACTTCATCGTGAGTACCCCTTCAGGTGAGAAACGCATACGCCTGCTGTGCGGCCAGGCTGCGGATGCCGAGCAGGCGGCACACCAGTGCGGAATCGACGAAGTAGTTCTTCGGTGACTCGACCAGGCGATTGTCGAAGATCTCGAAGTAGCGCTGGACGCCGCGCGGGCTGCCTTCCGGGTCTCGTTTGCCAGCGATCTCTCGATCAGAGCCGTTTGAGAATTCCAAGGTGTCACCTTAAATTACTCAAATACAATGCTGCCGTCCGGCAAACACCCGCCACCCCGAACCCAAACTGGTGCGACGATGATCGGCGACGCCAGTCAACTATTCGCCGCAGCGCATCCACTCGGAACGGAGGCCCCGGGCGGCCACTTCGCGGCCGATGAGATCGCGATCCACGTCAGTCACGGCCAGCATGAAGCGAATGTCCCGCACGTGTTTGTCCGAATGGCCTTCGCGCAGGTACTCGAGCTTGCGGAGTATCACGTATTCCGGCGGCGCGACCCAGATGCCCTGGCTATCCAGGTCGACTCGTCGCCGGTTTTCCAGCGCCCAACGATGCAGGGGATCATCGACGGCTACGTAGATGTCGGCCTTGAACTGCGATTCATGGTGAATGAGATTGAACATGCCTCGCACGGGGCGAGCCGTCTCGGCAATCATGGTTTCATACGGCGGCACGTAGTAGAGCGCTTCGGGAAATGCCTGGCGAAGTGCAGCGATGTCGAAAGCACGAAGCAGCAGTACGACGTCGATGTCCGCGGTCAGTCGTGGTTCCCCATAGATGCTCGCAGCGACGGAGCCGGTAATGCAGTAGGGGAAGCCGAGTCGTTCGAGTGGGTCGATGAATGGCTGAAGCGGGCTAGGTACCGGCATGACGCAATGCTCTCCGCGCCTCGAACTCCAGTTTCTCGCGCGGCCAGTCCGGGTGCTTCTGCTTCAGGCCGGCAACACGCAGTGCGATTCCCGTGAAATAGAGATCGCAGATCGCCTGGAGCTTGCGCGCCGGCGCCATCCGGCGAAGGCCTTCGATGTGCATGGGGTGCAGAGGTTCGATCATCGACATGAATTGTCGCACGCAGGCTGCGGGACGGCTCGGCAAACTGCGCCGGCGTCGCGCGGCTCAACGCCGACGGTTCATTTCGTAGAGGCTGATGTTGACGGCGGCCGCAAGGTTCAAGGATTCGATTGCGCCGCAGCCTTCGATCGAGAACGATGTCGCGCCAAGCTCGGCAATCCGGTCGCTCGGCAAACCGCGTGCCTCGCTGCCGAACAAGTAGCAATCGAAGTCACGGAACGCGGCCGACGGCAGGGCGTCGCCCTTCGTGTCGAGGCAGGCAACGCGGGGAAATCGAGCCGGCAATGACGCCAGCGCCACGTCGATCTCGACGGGCACGTGGAACAGCGCGCCCAGGCTGGCGCGAACCACCTTGGAGTTGTAAGGGTCGACGCTGCCCTGCGTGAGCAGGCAGCGGAAGCCGCCGAACCAGGCGAGCGTGCGCAGGATCGTGCCGAGATTGCCGGGGTCCTGGATCTCGTGTAGGCAGACGGCACGCTCGCCGGCGCGCGGCACCGCCGGCGGCAGCATCGGTACCAATGCGGCGATGCCCTGAGGGGCGCGCGTCTCGCTGATCTGCGCCATCTGCCTGGCGCTGATCACGTGGGTCTGGAAGGGGCTGGCCGCGGCGCCGTGCTCGTGGGTCACGTAGAGCTCGCTGGTGCGCAGCCGCGGGTCGCGCTGCGCCGCCTTCTGCAGTTCCAGCACC
>JAYTNX010000311.1:0-2331 GCA_043748075.1 Pseudomonadota bacterium | reverse complement strand
GGCACGGGAACCAGCGTTCCGGGAATTGGCCTGCAGGGCCGGTCGGCGTCGCCGTCGTCGAATCCGAGCCCGGTGGCCTCGAGGGTGCCGCCCCGGACGTCGAGCGCGAACATGGACCCCGGCAACAGCATCCCCGCTTCGAAGAGCCGCTCGAACCCTGCGCGATCGATGCGCTTGCCGCGTTCGACGGTGTTCAGGTCGTTGAGGAAGGCGTCGATAAAACGGATCTGCGGATGCGCCGCGAGGAACGCCTCCAGCTCGGCGGGGGCAGTGTCTGACATGTCGGCCCGCAGCATACGGGGAGCCGTCCGGAGGCAGCAATGTGGTGTAATGAGCGGCCTTCCAGGGCCGGCAACTGACGCTGTATCACTCTCTGTAAAATTATATATATCATAGTTTTATGACGATTTCCTCGAAGAAAGCCGTCATCGGGATCCCCGCCGACCGACGCCTGATCGGTCCGCACCCGTTCCACGCGGTCGGCGAGAAGTACATCCACGCGATCGTCCAGGCGTCGGGCGCGTTGCCGCTGTTGATCCCGGTGTTGCCGGAACCGCTCGACCTCGCCGGGATTCTCGCGACCGTTGATGGCGTCCTGTTCACCGGTAGCCCGTCGAACGTCGAACCGAGGCACTATGGCGGCGAGCCGAGTGCACCGGGCACCCTCCACGACCCGGAACGCGACGCCACCACGCTGCCGCTGATTCGCGCGGCGATCGCCGGCGGCGTTCCGGTGCTCGGGGTCTGTCGCGGCTTGCAGGAGATGAACGTCGCATTCGGCGGTACGCTCTGGCAGGGTCTGGGGCCGGCGAACGGGCACCAAGTGCATGCCGAAGACAGCACCCAGCCGCTGGCCGTGCAGTATTCCCCGGCCCACGCGCTGCGACTCGAACCGGGCAGCGTGCTGCGCGACTGGTCCGGCGGTGCGGCGCAGGTGCAGGTCAATTCGCTGCATTCGCAGGGCATCCGCGACCTCGCACCCGGGCTCGCCGTGGAAGCGCGGGCGCCCGATGGCCTGGTGGAGGCGTTCCGCGTCGCCGCCGCGCCGGCATTCGCGCTCGCGGTGCAGTGGCACCCGGAGTGGCAGGTGATGAGCAACGAGTTTTCGCGCGCCCTGTTCGCCGCGTTCGGCGAAGCGGCACGCGGGCGTGCGGCCCGGCCGTCGCGCTGACCGCGCACCGCCTTGCCGGAACCGACAGGCGCCGCAACCGAAAGACGGGGAGTTGAAATGCCGAACGACATTGCACAGTTCTTCCGCGACCATGGCATCCAGGAAGTCGAGGCGATCGTGCCCGACATGGCCGGCATCGCCCGCGGCAAGGTCATGCCGGCGGAGAAGTTCGCCGAGGACCAGGGGATGCGCCTCCCCGAGAGCATCTTCCTGCAGACGGTCACCGGCGACTATCCGGAGGACACCAGCAAGGCGATGAGCCCGGCCGAGATCGACATCATCCTGAAGCCCGATCCGCGGACCGTGCGTCGCGTGCCCTGGGCCGCCGAGCCCACCGCCCAGGTGATCCACGACTGCTTCTACGCCGACGGCCGGCGCGTGAAGATGGCGCCGCGCGAAGTGTTGCGGCACGTGCTCGACCTGTACGCCCAGAAGGGCTGGGAGCCGGTGGTCGCGCCGGAGCTCGAGTTCTACCTGGTCGAGCCGAACATCGATGCGGACTATCCGCTCAAGCCGCCGATCGGTCGTTCCGGCCGCTCGGAGCCGGGACGTCAGTCCTACAGCATCGCCGCCGTCAACGAATTTGACCCGCTGTTCGACGACGTCTACCAGTTCTGCGAAGACCAGGACATCGAGATCGACACGTTGATCCATGAGGACGGCCCGGCGCAGATGGAGATCAACCTGCTGCACGGCAATGCGCTCGACCTTGCCGACCAGGCGTTCATGTTCAAGCGCACCGCGCGCGAGGCGGCGCTGCGCCACAAGATGTACGCGACCTTCATGGCAAAGCCGCACGCCAAGGAGCCGGGCAGTGCGATGCATATCCACCAGAGCATCGTCGATCTCAAGACGGGCAAGAACGTGTTCTCCGGCGCCGACGGCACGCCGACGCCGCTGTTCTTCTCGCACATTGCCGGGCTGCAGCGCTACCTGCCCGCGGCGATGGCGCTGCTGGCACCGAACGTCAATTCCTACCGGCGCATCACGCGCTTCCAGGTTGCGCCGATCAACGTGCAATGGGGCTACGACAACCGCACCGCCGGCCTGCGCGTGCCGATGTCGGATGCGCAGTCGCGTCGCGTCGAGAACCGGCTTTCCGGTGCCGACGCGAATCCCTACCTTGCCAAGGCGGCGTCGCTCGCCTGCGGTTACCTCGG
>JAYTNX010000310.1:0-20863 GCA_043748075.1 Pseudomonadota bacterium | reverse complement strand
CAGCGCTGCTCGGGCTTGCGACTGCTGATGGTCCAGGAGGAGATCGCCGATGCGCTGCTGGAGCGCCTGGCCGGCGCGATGCAGGAGCTGGTGATCGGGGACCCCGCGGATCCGGCGACCGACGTCGGTCCGCTGATCGACGAACGCGCACGAACGACGCTGCAGCGTCATGCGGAGCACATGGACGGGGTCGCGCGGCGGGTGTTTGCCTGCACGCTCGACGCGCGCCACGCCTACGGGACGTACTTTGCGCCGCGGCTGTACGAGCTGCGGCATCCTGAACAGCTCACCCAGGAGACCTTCGGGCCCATCCTCCACGTCTGGAGGTTCGGTGGCATGCGCGAGGGATTGTCCGAGGCGCTGGCTGCGATTCGCCGTAGCGGGTATGGCCTCACACTGGGCGTGCACAGCCGCCTCGAAAGCGTCTGGCAGGAAGTCGTCGCGCAGTCACGGGTCGGCAACGTCTACGTCAACCGCAACATGATCGGCGCGGTCGTCGGCGTCCAGCCCTTCGGCGGTGAGGGGCTTTCCGGGACCGGGCCGAAGGCCGGGGGTCCGCACTATCTGCCGCGCTTCGCGACCGAACGTGTGTTGACGATCAACACGGTGGCGACCGGGGGCGATACCGAGCTGCTGGCCCTGGGCGAGTAGCGGCCGCCGGTCGCCTTCACGTCTTCCCAATAGATCTCAGCGCCGCGATCCGATCGGCGATATAGGTCCGCCGAGACGCTGACTTCACCAACTTTGTGTATTCCTTCAGGCGATGCCACTGGAAGCGCCGCGGAATCGTGAACTCAGGGAGGCTCGAGAACACACGCGTTCGTCCGGGCCCGAGGTAGAGCAGGTCGAACAGCGCTTTCTCGGGCGTCGCCACCTTCGCGTCGGATCCGGAAAGCAGATCGAAGCCCCTGAACAACTCCGGCGGCATGCGATGGAAGGAGATGGTGCCCACGGGAGTGCGAATGCGGCGGGGCCGCGCTGGCGTGACGGCATAGAGCACCGAGGGGATCTGCTCGATCAGCCCGTGGTGAAACAACGCGGACAGGAGGGAGACGTAGGCCGGGTAGGGGGCCGAAATCAGCTCCGGCAGTGCGAGCCGGTCGATCTTCTCGTTCACCAGCCATCGCCCGCGGCTGAGATGCGCGATCATCGTTCGCCGGGCGAGGCGTCGGAGGATCGTCGTCGCATTGCTGGTCGAGACCTGCAGCAGTGCGGCAACATCACGGGTTTCAACGATCGGCGCCGCGAGCGACCGCAATCGTTGCAGGGCTTCGATCTGGTTCATTCTTCGAGAGCCTCCAGACCCTCGACGACCTGCTGCTGCAGTTCATCCCAGACTTTCCGGCTCCCGTAGTGCTTCTGGTATTCGGGTTCCAGAAATGCCAGAACCTGGCCGGCGAACGCGTCGTAGTCGACTGCCAGCGCATTCTCGATCGCGGCGGCCCGGTGCCCAGCTGCCGTTGCGGGCAGCGGTTGCCCGGCCCCGCCAGCATCCAGCAGCAGTTTCAGATCGAACACGTCCCTCGATTGAACCTGATCTCGCAAGGCCAGAGCCGAGACTTTCTGAGCGAACGCCGCATGCACGGAGTAGTGCTGCACGATCACCGGATAGAGTCGGTACTTCCGGATGATCTCCGCATCCACGAGTTCCACCGCCTTCTCGACGTCCAGGCCGCGCCGCGAAAATTCGATCTTGGTCGGCACCTCGGCGCCAGATTCGCGGATGCGCAGGGTCAACTTCCAGCGCTGCGTCGTCTCGGTCTGCTTCGGTAGCGACGTCCTGGCTATTTCGATGCCTTGGCCTTGCAGCGCTTGCACGAACGCCGGCGTCTGAAGCAAACGACTGACGTTGTTCCGGAGCGTGCCGACGGACATCGTGTGGATGTCGAGATCCAGGTCTTCCGAGTAGCGAATGCTCTTGAGGAAGAATCGTAGATTGCATCCACCCTTGACGGCGAAGAGGCTTTTCTCTACGCGCGCACCGAATGCGCGCAGGAACAGCAGGTGGAAGATCTCGATGGTCTGGCGGTCGTTCCACATGCCACTAATATTACGAGCAATCGACGCATATGTCGACTACACGTAATGTGGACGCCTACGCAACCCCGCCTGTTTCGTTTCCCTACCGCCCCCCATTGAGCAGATTCGCCGGGGAATATTGATCGGTGAGTACCCGGGTACCCGACGGCCACTTCACATCGAGTGAAAACAGCGGCAGCAGTGGCTCCCGCCCTGTGCCTCGAGGTACAAGCTGCGCCTCGATGGCGTCTGCATTCGTACGAAGCGTCTGCCGGGTCGGCAGGCTTCCCACAGTAGCCAGGATCACCCGATTGTCGGCCTTCAGGTTGTAGAACGGCCCAAAGACCGACGCGTAGGTGGCCGACTCGGAGTGGTACAGCCGCGAAGACGAGAACGTGTTCGCGGCGACAATGCCGTCACGGGAGAGCAGGGCGCGTACCTCGCGAAGGAACTCTCTCGTCAGCAGGTGCTCGGGAACATACCGGTGGTCGAAGGCATCGAGAATGATCAGGTCATACGTTCGCTTCTTCTGGCCGGCACGTTTGACGAACACCCTCCCGTCTTCGATATGGACTCTCGTGTTCCGGTTCGGCCGGAATCCAAAGAATTTCGCCGCCACGTCGGCCACCGCCGGGTCGATTTCGACGCAATCGATGGCCGCTGACGGAAGCATGGACTGAAGTGCCCCTGGGACGGTGCCTCCGCCGAGGCCGATCACCAGGATGCGCTGCGGATTCGGGTTGAGATATAGCGCGCCCAACAGCATCTTCGTGTAGTCGAAGACGAGCCTGTCGGGATCGGAGAGCGAGATGCACGACTGCTTCCCGTTATCGTAAATCCCGAACTTCATGCACCGCTGTCCGTCCGATTCGTAGACCAGGATGTCCCGATACAGCGACCGCTTGCGAAAGATCTCCTGAGCGACGCACGGTTCCAGCAACGCCAGGATTACTACCGCTACCAGGGAGGCAAACCTCACGGAGCGGACTCCGAATTGCCAAATCGAAGCGCATTCGCCGCCACCAGCACAGAAACCACCGACATCCCTATCAGTATCTGATCGACCTCAAACAGCAGCACCAAATAAAACGACGTGAGCAGGGTGCCGAGCGTGCTCCCCAGGGTTGAAATGAAGAAAACGAGACCGGCGGTGCGGCCTGTACTTCCCAGATTCGCGACTACGAGTCGCACGGCATAGGGCGAGATCGCGCCGCAAATGGTGATCGGAGCAAAGAACAGGAGGGTCGAGGCGAGCAACGCGCCATATCGGGGATCCTCCACTCGATTGAACACGAACTCGAGCACGGGCTCCGCGAAGGCGACACACGGAATGGCGCCGGCCACGGCGGCAAGCAGCAGGAGTCCCAACACCCGCGTGCTGGCGCGCTCGAGTGAAAGCTGCCCGCCGACCAGGTAGCCGATCGACAGAGACAGCATGAACACCGTGATGACGGCGCCCCAGACATAGATTCCGGAACCGAAGTAGGGCGACAGTGACCGCGCGCCCAGTAGTTCGAGCGCCATGACGAAGTAACCGGACCACCCTGCGACCAGATAGATCGCCAACGAATTCGGTTGCACCGAAGGCTAGCTGCCGAGTCTATCGGCGCCGCCCGCGGCGACGGGCACGCGCATCAGAGCCCGATTGAACAAGGCAGTCTCCATGGGTGTGGCGGCACTCTACCGGTCAAGGGCGACTGCAGTCGAGTGCGACTGGCGCTCGTGTATGAACGCCGACGCGCCGACCCCCCGTCGCGCTAACGCGAGCCGGCCCCTCCGCCCACCCGCCCGATGACGAGTGGTGACGCGGGCGCCTCGCGTCGATAGAACACCCGCGGTCGCTGCAGGCTGCGCCGTTCAATCTCCGGGATCTTCTCCTCGCCTTCCACGATCGCAAGGGTCCTTCCCAACTGACGCGCGCTCCGCATCTGTTCGAACTGCAGCAGCGGTACCTGTCGCGTGGCGTAGTCGAACCACTCGCGCACGATGATCTGGCCGTCGGTGGGGCGAGCGTCCGCGTGGCCGTTCTTCAGGCCCTGCTCGACGAGCGTATACGTGAGCAAGCCATGGCCGAACTGCGCGGTCTCCAGCGCCGCCTGGTAGCTCTGCGCGGCGGTCAGGATCGACATGCCCTTTTCGTAGGCGAGCTGGGCCAGACCCCGCGAGTTCATCGGACCGCGCCGTTTCTCCGCGGTCTCGAGCGCCTGCCCCGAGTTGCAGGCATCGATGATCAGCAACACCTGCGCGGCGTCCAGCGGTTCGAGCGCGCGCTCCAGTTCCTCGTCGGAGACGCCGTGCGCGAGCACATCGGGCATCCGGGCCGTCATCGCATCCGAATCGCGAGTGCCTGCGTAGCCGAGGTCGTGCGGGATCAGGTAGAAGCGCGGGTCTTCGGCGAGCCCATGTCCCGCGAAGAACAGCACGACCGAATCCTCCGGCTGCACGGTTTGCGCGAGCTCGCGCAACGCGCCGAGCATGCCCTGCTTCGTGGCAAATTGATCGAGCAGCAGCCTGGCCTCGATGCGCGGGAATTGCCCGAGCGACGCCTGTTGCCGTCGCAGTTCCGCGGTCAGCGCCTCGGCGTCGGCCACGGCGAAATTCAGGTCGAATGCCGGGTTGGCGTAGCGGTTGATTCCGACCGACAGCAGGTGCAGCGTACCGGCGCGACGCAGGCTCGCTGCGCCCTGCACGACGAGCAGGCCGTCCTCGCTCTTGACGTTGTCGTCATTGAACGCATAAGCGACGAAACGGTTTGCGCCGGCCACGAGCGTCACGGAGGCCTCGAGCTGGACGCTTTTCTGGCCCGCCAGCACCGCGCCCCGCCAGGCCTTGACCAGCGAGCCGTTGCGGAAAAGGCGCAGATCCCGCGCGCCACCGCCGGTGTCGGCGACCGACAGCCGGACGCCGATGTGGCGCGAAGCGGCGGCGCCGTCGCTCGCCCTCCAAGGTTCGATCGCGGTGGCTGGGGCGGTGCCGTCCGTGGCCGCGAGGGTTACGCGCACCTCGGGCTGGCGCCGGTCGCGCTTCGCGAGATCCTGTGCGGCCCGCGGCCGTTCGCCACGCAGCAACTCGGCGAGCAGGTTGGGATAGAAGTATTCGTTGAAGAAGACTTCCACGCTCGCGACATCGCGCAACGCGGTCGAGAATCGCCAGAGGATCTTGGGCCAACTCGGCGGGGCACCGTCGAACAACCCATCCGGTGCGACGACGAGGCCCTCATTGGAGCCCGTCGAGACGAGCTGGGCCAGTTCGCGGCCGCTCGCGGTGTCCCACAGACGCAGCGTCGCGTCGTCGCTGCTGCTCAACAGCAGGCGCCCGTCGGCGGACCACTGGACCGCGGTCACGTTGCCGCGATGGCCGTTCGCACTGCGCAAACGCTGGCCGTTCGCGGCGTCCCAGAGCGCGAGCGTGCCGTCTTCGGCGCCGCCGGCAATGAAGCGCCCATCGCGACTGAAGGCCAATGGCCAGACCGCGTTGCGTCGATGGGCCTGGGTGGTGACTGCGCCCGTCGAGCGAGGCCGTGCAAGCGTGCGCAGTCGGCGACCGGTGCCGAGATCCCAGAGGTCGACGCCCGCCGCGCGGCCCGCTGCGAGCGTTCGGCCGTCCGCGCTGAATGTGATTGAGGCATAGGGCGGGGCACGTGGACTGCCCGCGGCGGACGGTTCCGGCGGCAATCGACGTGGCGGGCCGCCGCGCAGCAGATCCCAGAGCTGGATTGCGCCATCGCCGCCGGCCACGCCGAACAGGCCGCCGTCGGCGCTGAATGCGAAGGCCTCGGTCTCGCCTGAGCCGCCAGTCCCGACCGCGCGCAGGGCCCGGCCCGTCGGCACGTCCCAGAGTTGCAGCGCGTCGACGCCGAAGGCGCCGCTCGCGAGTCGCCTGCCGTCCCGACTGAAGGCGAGCGTCAACGCGACGCTGTCCTCGCCGCGCTGCGCCTTGAACGCGGCGAGCGGGCGCCCGTCCTCCGTGCTCCAGACGCGGATGTCCCCGTCGAGGCTGCCGGTCGCGAGCGTGGCGCCGTCGGG
Organism: Pseudomonadota bacterium; assembly: GCA_043748075.1. GTDB lineage: Bacteria > Pseudomonadota > Gammaproteobacteria > Steroidobacterales > Steroidobacteraceae > UBA964. Next base: position 14,819 of record JAYTNX010000310.1, on the reverse strand, counting down.
ACTGAACGCGACGGCTGTCGCGACGTTGCCATGTCCGAACAGACGCTGCGGCTGCTGCGTTTCGGCCAATCGCCACAGCGAGATCGACCGATCCTCGTTCGCGCTGGCGAGCAGCTTGCCGTCCTCGCTGAGTGCGATGGCGTCGGCGGGGCTCGTGTCGCCGGCCAGAACCCGCTGCGTTTGGCCGGTGGCGCTGTCCCAGAGGCGTATCTGGCCGTCGAATCCGCCGCTCGCGAGCTGGCCGTTGGCCAGAAAGCGCAGCGACTTGACCGCGTCCACATGCCCCGCGAGCGGGCGCAGCCAGCGGCCGCTCGCGATGTCGGCCATTTGCACCGGCGCGCCTTCATTGGCGACGGCCAGCGTGCGACCGTCCGTGCTGAAGGACACGGCGAACACATAGGGCGTCCCGACTTTCAGCGTACGCAGTGCGCGACCGCTGGGCGCGTCGTACAGATGGACGGTGCTGGCGTCGCCGCCGGAGGTGTCGTCGCTGCCGAAGGCCACCGTGCGTCCGTCGGGGCTGAAGGCGACCGCGCTGACGGCACCCTTGCCGCCGCGAAGCGAGCGCAGTTCGCGCCAGGTGGTGGTGTCCCAAAGCCGCAGGTTGCGATCCACCCCGCCCGTGGCCAGGGTGCGGCCGTCCGGGCTGTAGGCGAGTGCGTCGACCGACTCGGCCAGGCCCTCGACGCTTCGCAGCCGCTGCGCTGACACCGGGTGCCACAGCTTCAAAGACTTGTCCGTGCCGCTGCTGACGAGGGCTTGCCCGTCGGGGCTGAAGGCCAGCGCCGTGACAAAACCCTCGTGGGCCGCGATGGTCGAGATCAGGCGTCCGGTCGAGGTTTCCCAAAGCCGGATCGCGCCGTCGTTGCCACCACTCGCGAGCAATTGGTCGTCGCGGCTCCAGGCGACCGCCGTGACGTCCTGAGGATGGTCGCGCAGGCTGCGAAGTTCGCGGCCCGAGGCCAGGTGCCAGAGGCGCACGCTGCGATCGGCGCTGCCGCTCGCGAGCCACTGCCCGTCGTGACTCTGTGCGAGCGAGTTGACCGTCCCGGAGTGGCCGGTCTGCACGATCAGTTCCGGAGCCTGCGCCGACGCGACGGCCACGAAACCCGTGGAGTCGTTGGCGCACAGGCAGCACATCAAGGCAGCAACCCCGAGTGCCCGCCGCGGTGGATGACGCCGTCCCTCACGAATTCCAGTGGCCATCGCTCGCGCTCCCGAATCCTGAGTGTCAGCGCTATAGTCGGCCGACCCGTAGCGGCGCGAGACAGTTTCCATGGACCTTTCACAGGGCCGTTGGCTGATTGCTGCGCTGGCCGCCACCCTGACTGCGAGCGTACCGCGAGTGAGCGTGGCGGCTGAAGCCCGCATGATCATCGCGTCCGTGTCCTTTGCGCGGGCGCCGCAGGGATCGTATCGCGGAGTCGTCGAAGACCAGATCAACGTTTTCCGCGGCATCGCCTACGCGGATCCGCCGGTCGGCGACTGGCGGTGGCGCCCGCCCCGGGAACGGTCGACCTCTCAGGACGTCCAGGACGCGACGAAGTTCGGCGCGATTTGCCCGCAGGGCATCTCAGAGGGATACCGCGGCTTTCTGTCCGGGCGCAAACAGAGTGAGGACTGCCTGACGCTCAACGTGTGGAGCAGCGCACGGTCCGCCGGGGAGCGGCGACCCGTGATGGTCTTCCTGCATCCCGGGTCGTTCCTGTCGGGCTCGGGCAGCTTCGATGCCTTCGATGGCCGATCGCTCGCGCGCGGCGGCGTGGTGCTGGTCACCCTGAACTACCGGCTCGGCGTATTCGGTTTCTTCGCGCATCCCGCGCTGACTCGCGAAGCGACGCCCGAGGAACCGCTCGCGAGCTTCGCCCTGATGGACCAGATCGCGGCGCTGCGCTGGGTCCAGCGCAACATTGCGGCGTTCGGCGGCGATCCTGCCAACGTCACGATCTTCGGCATGTCCGCGGGTGGCCAGTCGGTCAACTACCTGATGGCGACGCCCGCGGCGCGCGGGCTGTTCCACCGCGCGATCTCCGAGAGTTCCGCCGTGTTCATGTTCAAACCCTACCGGCTGCAGGAACCCAGCGGAACCAAGTCGTCCTACGAGGCGATCGGCAGCCAGCTGGCCGGGTCCTTCAAGATCGGCGACGCCGCCGACACACCGCGACGCCTGCGAAGCTTGTCGACGCAGGATCTGCTGGCCTATCAGGCGAAGCACATGGTCGGCGCGGTCTACGCGTTCGAGCCCGTCATCGACGGACGATTGCTGCGCCGGGGCTTGGGCGAGACGTTCGCCCGTGGCGAAGAAGCGCCGGTGCCCTATGTCGCGGGTGCCACCGATTGGGAAGGCAGCCTGGTGTCCGGCAGGAACATCGCAAATGCGGAGCCGATGCTCCAGGTGCTGTCGATGAGCCGGAGCGAGGCGCACAGACTGCACGGAGACATCGCCGATCCGATGCTCGTGGAACGACTGCAGACGGACTCCTTCCTCGGCTCGCAGCGCTGGCTGGTGCGGCGCCATGCGCAGAATGGCCATGCGGCCTGGTTGTATTTCTTCAGCTACGTGCTGGAGGCGCATCGCAAGGAATTCCCCGGCGCACCTCACGGCGCCGAAGCGCGCTATGTCTTCGGCACCCTCGACGGCCTGGCGCGAGTGCAGGATCGACCGATGGGCACGCGCATCTCGCCGGCAGACCGGGCGATGGCCGCCACGGTCGCCGGCTACTGGATCGGTGTCGCCCGACGCGGCGATCCGAATGGTGAGGGGCGGCCGGCCTGGCCGACGTATCTACCGGCCCAGGACGTGACGCTCGAACTGGGTGCCGAGATCCAGGCGCGGCCGGATCTGCTGGGCGAACGCATGCGTTTCATGGAGGCGCGGTTCGATGCGGGCGACCTCTGACCCGCGGGCTCCAGTGGCCAACCGCGGGATATAATCCGGTTGCGCTTTTTTCCCCAGAGACAGCACGATGACCGACACGTTTCCCGACCGCCTCAGCGTGGATCCCCGCAGCAAGTTCCACGACGAGAAGCTGCTGGCCCGCAGCATCGGCATCCGCTTCAACGGCGCGGAGCGCAACAACGTCGAGGAATACTGCGTTTCCGAAGGCTGGATCCGCACCGCCATCGGCAAGACGCTGGACCGTCGGGGGCAGCCGCTGACGATCAAGCTGAAGGGAACGGTCGAACCGTTCTTCAAGGACTAGGCAGCCGGTCGAACCTCATGGATCCCCGCGAGGAAATCGGGAATGTGCTGGAGCGGATGTTCACGGCCTGGAATGGCGAAGACCAGGTGAGCTACCTCGCGAACTACTCGCGCAGCGAAGATCTGCGCTGGTCGATGAAAGGGCAGTTCTACAAGGGCTGGTCGTCGATGGAGCGCGAGTACGACCGGGACTATCCGCCGGGCGCGATGGGCGTCGTCAGGATCTGGGATGTCGAGGTGCAGATGCTCGAGCCCGGTCTCGGGATTGCGCTGTATCCGTGGACGCATACCTTGCCGACGCACGCCATCGCGGGCTGCACGACGCAGGTTTTCCGCAAGGTCTGCGGCGCGTGGTTGATCGTCCATGAAATCAGCGCGCGGGCACCAGAGACTTAGCACGGGCACTGCAGCGCTCGCGACATTCGCGCCGCTTGTGTGCGCCGGCGAATATTGCAGCCGACCGCCGGGTGCTAGCGTTGATCCACGCAGCCTGACGCTGTCTGGGAGCCAGTCATGATCAAGTGGGCCATCATCTTCGCCGTCATTGCCCTGGTGGCCGGCGCACTCGGGTTTACCGGCGTCGCGGGCGCGTCGATGGGCATTGCGAAGCTCCTCTTCTGGGTCGCGGTGGTCGTTGCCGTGGTCCTGTTCCTGCTCGGGCTGACGGTCTTCAAGTCGCTCAAATAGCGGGAGCGATTCCCGTCGCGTTGAATCCCCGATACGCTGGCCGTCCTGGAAATTGACGGGACGAAGCCATGCGAAGTGAGGGCGATCCGGCGGGGCGGCGATCGGTTCCGCGAGGGTCCTTGCGCGCGCAGTGGGCCGCAGCGGTCGGTCTCACGCTCGTGCTCGGTATGCTCGGGGCCGACGTGCGGGCCGACGCGCCCGCGGGCGCGCCTGCGCCGAGGTCGCAGCCCGCGTTTGCCGGCCTGCATGTGATGCCGGGCAAGCCCGGCTACGCGCAGACGAACCTCGGCTACGTGCACTACTGGGAACTCGGCAACGGGCCGGCACTGCTGCTGCTGCACGGCGGGCCGATGTTCGGCGTGCAGTTCGCCAAGGTGATGCCGCTGCTCGCCAGGGCGGGGTACCGGGTCATCGCGGCGGACCTGCCGGGGTTCGGGCTGTCGAGCCTGCCGGATCACGCGGCGTCGGGTGAGGAGTACGCCGATGCCATGGCGGCGCTGCTCGATCATCTCGGCGTGAAGCAGGCGAACGTTGCGGGGATGCTGACGGGCGGCGTCGTGACGCTGGCGTTCGCCACGCGGCATCCGCAGCGCACGCGTTGCGTGGTGCTGATGAGCACGCCGGTGTACTCGGCGGAGGACCTGCAGGAGAAGCGCGCCGAGCCGGCCCGCGATACGCGGATCTGGTCGGACGGTCGACACCTCGGGGAAGGCTGGCGACAACGGCAGGCCGCGCGGCCGATGCCGAATGCATCGCCGGAAGCGCAGCAATGGCTGATGATCGGCGGCCTGCTGGCAGGAGATCCGGAGACCTGGTGGCCGGCGGGCCAGGGTGGCGAGTTCGTCTCGCGTTCGTACGATACGCAGCAGGCCGTGATCGACCTGCGTGCCCCGACGCTGCTGCTGACACTGGCCGACGGCTCGATGAAGAAGCATGCGCAGCGGATGCTGGCGCTGCGCCCGGATTTCCGGCACGTCGCGCTCGAGGCCTCGCAGGCGCTGGTGCCGTACGATTTTCCGGAACCCTGGGCGTCGGCGGTCGCGGACTTCCTGCAGAAGGACTGTCGCCCACGATGACGACTCCGCGCGCGCGTGAGCTGGGCATCCAGGGCCTGGGTTGGTTCGTGCGCCGCTTCGTCGAGCCTGCCACCGAAGTCGAACCGTTCTACGCGGCGGCACTGCGGCTGCAGGCGTTGCGGCCTCGACCGCCGGGGACGCGCTCCCTGATGCTGTGGGCGGGCGACCTCACGATGGTCGAACTGAACGTGCTGAATGCGGCGCCGGATTCCGAAGCGAGGCGCGATGAGATGTCGCTGGTGATGCGCACGGCGAGTTGCGGGTCCGCGCTGCGTCATCTGCAGGCGTCGGGAGCGGCAGCCCTGTCTCGCGATCATGGGCCGACGCGCACGGCGACCTTCGTCGACCCGTTCGGACGGCTCGTCGGCGTGCAGGCCACGGATGGCGATGCCGGGGTCTGCGGCGACGGCGTGAGGCCCGGGCAGGTCGCGAGTCGGGAGGCGGTCGCGCCCGCGGCCGTGCCTGCGTCCGCACAGGTGCCGGGTGCCTCAGCGCCGACGGCGGAGTTCCTGGACGTCTATGGGATCGACGTCGCCGTAGAGGATCCGGTCGCCCTGGCGGAGTTCTATCGTGATCTGCTCGGGCTCGAGCCATTGATCCCGATCACACGCGCGGGCGCGCAGTTGTCGCTCGGGCGCCGCGCGCGGCTGCGGCTGCTGCCGGGCGGTCGGCGGCATCCGGCGCCGACCGATCGGGACCAGGTGCCGGACGTCTGGGTGCTGCGGGTGTTCGATCACGCTGCGCTGATGTCGCGGCTGACTTCGCGCGGCGTGCCGATCGTGACGGTGCGGCGCTTTACGGGAGGCATCATCGCGTATGCGGTCGATCCGGAAGGGCATCTGTTCGGATTCCAGCAGCGGACGCCGGATCTGCTGCGGGACGGTGAGGTCGAGCGCGTGGAGGATGCGCTCGCGAACCGGCTCTGGGCGACGGGCGCGTGATCGTGAGTCGCGTGAACGTGAATGTGGAGTGGTGCGACGCATGAGTGAGCTGACGTCCGATCTGGTTGCGGCACTCGTCGAGATCGTCACTGACAGGCACGTCGTCACCGATCCTGCCGAGCGACGCTACTTCAGCCGCGACCTGTTCCCCTGGGAGGACGCGCCGATCGCGCTCGCCGTGGTGGCGCCGGGCAACGTCGAGGAAGTGCAGGCGCTGGCGCGCGCGGCGTCGCGTCTCGATTTCGACCTGGTGGTACGCGGCGGCGGCATGTCGACCGGACGTTCCTATGTGCCGGCGACTGCGCGCAGCGTGATCGTCGATATGCGGCGGCTGAATCGCGTGCGGGAGGTCAACGCCGGCGATCGCTACATCGTCGTCGAGGCGGGCTGCACCTGGGAGACGCTGCATGCGGCGCTGCCGAGGGACTGGAGTCTGGAGACGCACGCACCGCTGTCGGGCAACTACTCCACCGTGGGCGGCGCGCTGGCCCATGGCTACCCGAGCGGGCTCGAGGGCATCCTCGGTGTCGAGGTCGTGCGCGCCAATGGCGAGGTGGCGCGCACCGGATCGTGGGGGCGGGTCGGCGACGGACGTGCCTACTATCGCGAGTACGGGCCTGACTTGACCGGACTGTTCATCGGCGATACGGGCGCGTTCGGCATCAAGACGGCGGTGTCGCTGCACCTGGTCGCGCGGCCGGGCGCGCGCGCGACGGCGTCGTTCGGGTACGACCGCTTCGAGGACGTCGCCGCGACATTCGTCGCGCTCGCACCCTACGACGTCTTCACGCGGCGATTCTGCTTCGATCCCTACGACACGGCGAACCTCTCGAAAGTGCGCGCTGGCGAAGCCGCGTCGGCCGCGGCGAAGATCCTCGGCAGTGCGGGAAGCCTGCGTCAGGGCATGAAGGACGGCTTGTCGCTGTTGAAGGCCGGCCTCGGCGGCGGCGCGGAGGCCTGCTGGTCGATCAACCTGGTGGCTGAGCAGTTCACGCAGCAGGCGGCGGATGCGGCGATCGAGGCGGGCGCGCGGATCTGCCTGCGACTCGGCCGCCGGATACCGAACGTGACCGCACTCGCGGGCGCGACACCGATCTACAGCGTGCGACGCTTCCTCGGCCGTGACGGCGAGCGCTGGATCGCGACCAACGCGATCTTCCCGATCAGCCGCGCGGTGGAAGTGACGCGCGCGACCGAGGCGTTCTTCGCGGCGCGGCAAGCGGACCTCGACCGCCATCGCGTGCGCGTCGGCTACATCTCGCAGGTTACGCCGGTGCACTGGCAGATCGAGCCGCTGTTCTACTGGCCGGACGAGGTCGAAGAGCTGCACCTGCGGCATCTGGGCGCGGACGAGGCGGCGAAGTTCCGCTCACTGAAGGGTGAGCCCGGAACCCGCGAGTTCGTGCTGAGGCTGCGCGAGGCGCTGCGTGATCACTTCGAGCGGCTGGGCGCGCTGCACGTGCACCTGTCGAAGTTTTTCCGCTATGCGGAAGTGCTGGAGCCGGGCGCGCGCAGCCTGCTTCGGGACATCAAGACCGCGCTGGATCCCGAGGGGCGGATGAACCCGGGCAATCTCGGCCTTCATCCACCCGCAAAAGGGATAGGGGGCTGACGCGACGATCCGCCGGGACTACGCCCGGGCGTCTGGTTCCACACCGCGATCATCGCCGGAATGCCGCTGCGCAGGTCGCGCGCGAGCAAGGCTCGCGGCTGCCGCGTGGAAGCGGCCGGTCTGGTAGAACACTTCGCCGAATGCGGGATGGCGGACGGCCAGGGTGAACCGGAACCAGCCGTCGCCCTCGTCGCAGTGCGCGACGTGCGTGGTGCCCGGCGTCAGCCAGCCGGGCAGCACGAGGCGCAGACGCCGCCCACCGGGCAGCGTGCCGAGATCGAACCAATAGCCGCGACTGACGAAATGCAGCACGCCGCCGGCTTCGTAGACCTTCAATGGCATGCACAGCCGTGCAGGCAGTCGTTCGACGAGGCCGTCGAGGGGGTCCAGAACCTTGGTCGACCGGACCCGGCAGACCTCGCCATCGGGCCAGCAGTAGTCACGGGTCCATTCGACGCCCTCGCGGGACGGGGCGACACGCACGAGGGCCGCTACATTCAATCCCGTACGCGGCACGATCGGGCTGCCTAGCAGCCGACAGGCGAAAGCAACGACTCGCCCGAGCCGGCTCGCGCGCACCACCTCGAAGTTGCCGCGATAGTCGGCGGGTCGAGGCGGCTCCGGGAAACGCGCGCGCACCGCCTCCGGCAATCGCGCCCAGGCACCGCGGCCGAGCGCGCCCTGCACACCGTGCCTTAAACCGTCGTCGAATGCAGCGGGTGGGGCGGGGGGAAGCAGAGTAGAGCTGACCGCCGTCATGGTAGTCCTGCTATTCGCCGATGACCTTCGCGATACGGTGCCCGAGCCGCATCATCTTCAGCAGCGTCTTGCGCGGCAGGGTCTTGATCGAGTCGTACCAGCCCGTGACGGTTTCGAGGAATTCCAACTGGCCGGTGATCCGCTCACGCACCTGCGCCGGCGTCTCGCGATCGTTGGCCAGCTGGGCGACGCACTCCCGCAGCACGGCCAGCGTTGGATCGATCTCGCGGCGCTTGCGGCCCTCGATGATCACGCGGATCACCTCCCAGGGATCATGCTGGGCGATGAAGAAGTCGCGCCGGTCGCCGAGGGCGTGGGTGATCTGGACGAGGTTCCAGGCGAGCAGTTCGCGGAGACCGACGCTGACATTGGATCTCGCGATGCCAAGGGTTTCGCCGATTTCGTCGGCGTGCAAGCCGTCGGTTGACAGGTAGAGCAGGGCGTGGATCTGCGCGACGGAGCGGTTCATGCCCCAGCGGCTGCCCATTTCGCCCCAGTGGATGATGTAGCGCTGCATGACGGGCGTGAGTCGCATCTGAGATATTCGTAATTTCTGTCGTTACTGAAATTACATGCATTCAGGACGCGAGTCAATCCCGTCCCGCTGTGGTCAGCCCATCGCGCGCTGCACGAGCACCGTGTCGACGTGCTGCACGAAACGCACCGCCTTGCCGTCGCGGAATGTCCAGACGTGCGCGAACGGTGCGACGAAGCTGCGGCCAGTGGCCTTGTTGCGCCCGCTGTACTCGCCCAATGCGACGACGGTTTCGCCCTCGGTGACGTAGTGGGAAGCCACGGCCGCAAAGCCGTCCCAGTCCTGGCCGATGCGCATGAAGACGCCCCGCAGCACCGCGTCGGCGCCCACGTAGGTGCCGCCATACGGGAAGCCTGCGGCTTCGGTCCAGCGGGCGTCGGGCGCCAGCAGCGCCAGCACCGCCGGTACGTTGCCCGTGGCGAAGGCGGCGTAGGCGCCGCGGACGAGATCCTGGTTCGTGGCCATGAGTGTTCTCCTGATGTGGCGGATGGACGGCATACACCGGCGCTGACAGACTTCCGGCGCGCACGGCGCGCGCAATTATGGATCCTCGGGGGCTGGCCGATGAAGGTGGATGTCATTCTGGAAGCGGGCCTGCCCGAAGCGCAGGTCGAGGCGCTGGCCGTGCAGGCCGAGCGCTATGGCATCCAGACGCTGTGGGTGTCGAGCTTCCCGTCGCGGCGCGATCCGGTGCCGGCCCTGGTGCTGGCAGCTCGTGCGACGCGGCGCATCAGGCTCGGCACGCTGCCGATGAGTCCGTACGAAGTGCATCCGCTGCGCATGGCGGACCAGCTCTTGACGCTGAACGAACTGTCTCAGGGGCGCGCCACGATCCTGGTGGGCGGACTCGGGCATTCGGTGGCGCGGGTCACGGGCCTGCAGCCGACGCGACGCGTGACGGCGGTGCGCGAAGCGGTGTCGATCCTGAAGTCGCTTGGACCGGGAGCGACGACGGATTTTCGCGGCGAGCTCTACAGCCTGATGAACTACCGCGCCGAGTGGGCGACGCAGCCGCCGCCGCGGATCTACGCGGGCGCGACGTTCGAGACGATGACGCGGATGGCGGCGCAGGTCGCCGATGGCACGATGCTGTCGGATGCGCCGCTCGGGCGCCTGGGCGAGGTGACGAGCTGGATCGGCGCGGGGCTCGCGGCCGCCGGGCGTCGCCGCGAGGACTTCCGCGTCAACAACTTCATGGCCTGGCACGTGAAGCGCGATCGCGCGGCGTCCGTTGCCGAAGCGCGGCGCGAGATGATCTGGCGGGGTTTCCTGCTGCCGTGGTTCACGGAGCCGTTCCTCGGCGCGGCGACGGCAAAGTTCGTCGAGGAGAAGAAGCCGGCCTTCCTGCGGGCATTCTTCGCGAAGTCAGCGCAGATCGAGGGTGTGCCGGAGTCGGTGATCGCACAACTGGTCGATCACTTGACGTTGTCGGGCGACCTCTCGGAGATCGAGCGGATCGCGGAGCATCTCCATGCGCTGGGCGTGGCCGGCCTCGACGAAGTCGCGCTGCGTCTGCACGACGAGCCGCAGGAGGGTCTGCGGCTCATCGGCGAGCACCTGCTGCCGGCGCTCGGACTGACGACGGCGCCCAGTCCCTGAGCCACTTCACCTCGGTGTCGAAACGGCCGTCGGCACCGAGCTGCAGCCAGCGATAGCCGGGCGGACGGCTGTCGATCACGCAGTCCAGCGTGCGCGGCGTGAACTGCGCGCAGGTGGACGGCGTCGCCAGCACGCGCAGCGCGCCGATGCGGGTCTCAAAGGCCTGGTGAACGTGCCCCGAAACGATGGCGTGCACGTTCGGGAACCGCTCCAGTCGCACCAGCAACTCGACCGCACTGCGTAGGCCGATGGCGTCGATCCACGGGCTGCCGACCGGCGCGGGCGGATGGTGAACGGCGAGCAGCACGGGCAGGTCGCGCATCGCATGCAGGTGCCCGTCCAGGCGCGCGAACTCTGCCGGCGAGATCATGCCGTGGGGTTCGCCGGGCACGTGGCTGTCGATCAGCGCCAGGCCCCAGGCGTCGAGCCGGCCGCGGCCGCTGCACTGGAAGCCGGCGACCCCGAGCTGCTGCAGCATCAGCGTGCTGTCGTCGTGATTGCCGGGCAGGCAGTAGACCGGCACTCCGGCCGACTGCAGTGTCGCGCGGAAACGCCCGTACGCCGCCGCCGACAGGTCGTCAGCGATGTCGCCCGTGACCAGTATCGCGTCGGGTCGGCCTTCGGGCTCCGCGACGGCCTGCGCCAGCACCTGCGCCAGCGAGTCCGCGGTATTGACGCCGTAGACCTCGGCTCCGGAATCGGCGAACAGGTGCGGATCGGTCAGGTGCAGCAGGCGAAAGCCTGCAGCAGGTGCAGTCGGGTTCGCGGTTGCCATCGTGGTGTCCTGCGCTTCAGCCGCGCGCCGGGCCGCGACCCTGCGGGTCGGCGGCCGACGCCGCGGCGAGGTCGCGGCCGAGCTGGCGGCGGATGGCCTCGGCGCGCGCATCGTCGATGGCGAGCAGCACCGCGCCCGAATCGGGTACGGCGGTCTCGGGCGCGAACAGCCCGGTGAGCGCGGAGTCGGGACGCAAATCGCCGGCCTCGAACAGCGCCCACATCTCGCGCGCGTACTGGGTCTCGAGCAGCTCTGGCGCGAATCGGCCGAGGGTCGCGCGCAGGTTGTCGACGTCGCGCTCGAGCATGGCTTTGGCGCCGTTGTTGCCGGCAGCGTTGACTGCCTGCGGCAGGTCGATGATGACCGGGCCATCGGCGCCAACCAGAACGTTGAACTCGGAAAGGTCACCGTGCACCAGCCCGAGGCAGAGCATGCGCACCACCTGGTGCACCAGGAAGGCGTGGTACTCGCGCGCGGTTTCCGGCGAGAGGTCGACCTCGCCGAGCCGCGGCGCGGGGTCGCCATCGGCGTCGGCCACGAGCTCCATCACCAGCACGTCATTGAAATAGCCGTGGGGCTTCGGCACGCGTACGCCGGCGGCGGTGAGCTGGTACAGCGCGTCGACCTCGGCGTTCTTCCACGCGGCCTCGGCCTCGCGCCGGCCGTAGCGCGTGCTGCGGCTCATCGCGCGGGTCTGACGGCTGCCGCGCACCTTGCGGCCCTCCTGGTACTGCGCGCGGTTCTGGAAGCTGCGCTGCGCCATGTCGCGGTAGACCTTGGCGCAGCGCCGTTCGGCGCCGCAGCGCACCAGCCAGACGGTGGCCTCCTTGCCGCTCTTGAGTGAACGGAGCACTTCGTCGATGACGCCATCGTCGATCAGCGGCTGCAGGCCGGCGGGGGTTTTCATGGGCGGGAGGGAGCAAGACGGGGAGGCCGCAGATGTTACAGGTCTGGGGGCGGGTCTGCGGCCGCGGCCGCGGGGGGCTCGCGGAACGGTCCATGGGCGGGTGCTTCGGTGGGTCCATGGGCAGGTCGGGCGGTGCGTGGCGAGGTAGATCGCAGCGCCCGGGCTGAGCATGATGGCGACGCCCGGCTCACGGGCGCACAGGGATGGCGGCGGGCGGCATGGCGGTGGTCACCACGGGAGGGTCGGCGCGCGAAGTGTTCGGCGCCTTCCTGCGACTCGGCCTGACCTCGTTCGGTGGACCGATCGCGCACATCGGCTACTTCCGCGACGAGTTCGTCGAGCGGCGCGGCTGGCTGGACGACGCGCGGTTCGCTCGGCTGTTGGCGATTTGCCAGTTCCTGCCGGGGCCGGCCAGCAGCCAACTGGGATTCGCGATCGGGCTGCTGCGCGCGGGCTGGCGCGGCGCGTTCGCCGCGTTCGCGGGATTCACGGCGCCTTCGGCGTTGCTGATGTTCGCGTTTGCAGGCCTCTGGCCGCGGCTCGAAGGCGCCTCGGCTGCAGCGTCGATCCATGGCCTCGAGCTGGCGGCCGTCGTGGTGGTCGCGGCCGGCGTGCTCGGCATGGCGCGCCCGCTCGCCGCCGACCTGCCGCGCGCAGTGATCGCGGTCGCTTCCGGCGCCCTGATGCTGTTCGGCGGCTATCCATGGTTGCAGCTGGCAGCGATTGCCGGCGGGGCGTTGCTCGGATTCGTTCTCTGTCGCCGTGCCGCCGTGCCCGCGGCGATCGACTTCGCGGTGCCGGTCGCGGGCGCCACGCGTACCAAGCTGGTTGCGCTATACGTCCTTGGACTCGGAGTCGCGACGTGGCTGCTGCCTTCGGCCGGCGACAACGCGACGCCACCCACCTCCGGCAGGGTGGCCGCCGCGTTCTACCAGGCCGGTGCCCTCGTGTTTGGCGGCGGTCATGTCGTACTGCCCCTGCTGAAACACTCGATGGTCGACTCGGGCTGGCTCGATGCGGACATCTTCCTGTCGGGCTACGGCGTGGCGCAGGCGCTGCCGGGTCCGATGTTTTCGCTCGCCGCTTTTCTCGGCGCGCAGCTGCCCACCGGAATGCACCCCGCAATCGGTGCCGTCATTGCGTTGGTGGCGATCTTCCTGCCCGGCGGGCTGCTGCTGGCCGCCGTATTGCCGGCCTGGGGACGTGTGGGTCGCTCCCAACCCGCGGCCGCGGCCGTCGCCGGCGCCACTGCGGCCGTAGTCGGGTTGCTCGGCGCCGCGCTCTACGATCCGCTCTGGACGCAGGCAGTGCACTCGTCCGCAGATCTCGCAATCGCGCTCGCCGGCTTCGGGCTGCTCGTGTTCGCCCGCGCTCCCGTGCTGGTCATCGTCGCGGGCTGCGTGGCCGCCGCGTCAGGAATCGCGCGATGACCCGCCGGCGTGCTGACGTTCCAGCCAGCGCGTCAGCGGCGCAATCCCCGCGAAGGTGAGCGGGTTCAACGTGATCGACAGCAGCGCGCCGGCGAGGATCAGGTCGCGGCCTTCCTCGGGCAGCAGGCCGAGCGTGATTCCGAGGCCGGCGAGGATGAACGAGAACTCGCCGATCTGGGCGAGGCTCGCCGACACCGTGAGCGCGGTGCGTACCGGGTAGCCGAAGGCGATCACGATCAGGAACGCCGCCACGGACTTACCGAAGACGATCACGGCGACCACGCTCAGCACCGCCAGCGGTTCGCGCACCAGGATCGACGGATCGAACAGCATGCCGACCGAGACGAAGAACAGCACGGCGAACGCGTCCTGCAGCGGCAGCGAGTCGGCGGCGGCCTTGTGGCTCAACTCCGACTCGCTGAGGATCACGCCGGCGAAGAACGCGCCGAGCGCGAACGAGACGCCGAACAACGCCGCGGAGCCGTAGGCGATCCCGAGCGCCGTCGCGAGCACGGCGAGCGTGAACAGCTCGCGGGAGCCGGTGCGGGCGACGTGCGCCAGCAGCCAGGGCGCGACGCGGGAGCCGACCAGGAGCGCGAGCCCCACGAACAGCGCGACCTTGCCCAGCGTCAGCCCGATCGCTAGCAGCATGCCCTGCGGCGCCATCGAGCCGGCGAGGCCGCCGGAGGAGCCGTTGAGCGAGTCGGCGAACACCGGTAGCAGCACCAGGGCGAGCACCATGGCCAGGTCTTCGACGATCAGCCAGCCCACCGCGATGCGGCCCTCGGGCGACTGCAGTGCATTGCGCTGCTCGAGCGCCCGCAGCAGCACGACCGTGCTCGCGACCGAGAGCGACAAGCCGAAGACGAGACCGGCGCCGAGGCCCCAGCCCCAGTAGTGCGCGATCAGCATGCCGATCGCCGTCGCGGTGACGATCTGCCCGATCGCGCCGGGCAGTGCGATGCCCCGCACCGCCATCAGGTCGCGCACCGAGAAATGCAGGCCGACGCCGAACATCAGCAGGATCACGCCGATCTCGGCGAGCTGGCCGGCGAGACCGCTGTCGCCGACGAAGCCGGGCGTGAACGGGCCCATCACCACGCCGGCGACGAGATAGCCGACCAGGGGTGGCAGCTTCAGTCGCAGGGCGAGAAACCCGAACGCGAAGGCGAGCACGAAGGCCGCGGCGATGGTCGCGATCAGACTGGTGTCGTGCGGCAAGGGTCCGTCCTCACTGGCGCATCCCGCCGGAGGTCGATGATGACGGCTGCGGGCCGATGCGGAAAGGGCGCTCCC
>JAYTNX010000309.1:0-14781 GCA_043748075.1 Pseudomonadota bacterium | reverse complement strand
CGCGGACGCCCCGCCAGAAGGCTCTTACTCCGCGCGACCGGGACGCCCCCAACCGATGTCAGCGTTCGTTCGCGGAAGAAGGCGCGAGCACGAGCGACGGCGCGAGAGTTTGGAGATCTTCACTCTCACGTCGCGTTCCGGTGCACGTTGCTGCTCTTCGTCTTCGTCTCAGGCGGCAGCGAAGCGATCCGCGCCGCACGACGTCGAATCAGGGGATCGTGCGTGCGTGAGGCTATTGGGCGGGGCGTGGCCCGCCAGGGATGGCGGGCCTCGAAGCCTACAGGGAAGTACTTGCGGCCGTCCCCGCCCAATAGCCTCACGCACGCACGATCCCCGGCTGCGCCACCGTACAGCGCTGCATTGAACCGCTCCCGCCTGCATCTGGAGCGAGCGTGGCAACGTGAACAGGCGTCAAGGCGCCACGAAGGGATCGAGATACTCGCGAACGTAGGGCTCGACCAGGCAGTCGAGGATACCGGGACCGTGCTCCGCCACCGCCTGGGAGTTCATGTGGGCCGCCTCGGCCGCTGCGCTCGCGAAAGACTCGATGATGGCGTAGCGTCGCGGTTCGCGGAGCCGAAAGAATTCGTAGTAGAGCGTTTCACGTTCGGTCCGGTGCACGACTTCGGCGAGTGCGGTACAGCGACGTACGAACTCGGCCTCGCGGCCTTCCTTGACGTTCATGCGGGAGACGAAAGTGACCTTGCTCATGACGGATGGCCTCGCGGAATCGTGGAAAAGACTTCGTCCATCGTAGCGCCTGGGCGAGCCTGGGAGAAACCGTCAGTACCTTTTCCTTCGGGCGGCCTCGGTTGGAGTTTCGAGCCCCGAGCCCCTCAGCGCCGCTGGTCGAAGCGCCTGCCCACCATCGCGGCGGCAATGTTCACCTTCTGGATGTCCACCGCGCCGCCCGCGATTCCCCAACCCCAGGCGTCGCGCAGGCGTCGCTCCATCGGGTATTCGCGCGAGTATCCGTAGCCGCCCATCAACTGCACCGCATGGCCGCAGACCTCGCGAGCGATCTCGTTGGCGAAGCACTTTGCGATCGACGACTCGAGTACGGACGGCAGGCCCTTCTGGGCATTGGCCGCCGCGCGCCAGATCAGCAGCCGCGCCGCGTCAACCCGGATGCGCATTTCGGCGAGCCGCAACTGCACCGCCTGGAATTCGATGATCGCCTTGCCGAACTGCCGGCGTTCCTGGACGTAGGCGACGACATCCTCGAGCGCACCTGCCGCCTGGGCGAGCGACATGGTCGCATTGCCGCAGCGCTCCAGATCGAAGGCTTCCATCAGCTTCCTGAAACCGCCTGCGGGCACCACGACGTTGTCGAGGGGCACCTCGCAGTCTTCGAACACGAGATCCGCGGAGGGGACACCCCGGAAGCCCATCAACCGCTCGCGCGCGCCGAAACTCATGCCGGGCGTATCCCGCTCGACGTAGACCGCGCCGATACCCTTCGGGCCGGGGTCGTTCGAGAGTCGGCAATAGACGACGTAGCCGTCAGCATGGCCACCGCCCGAGCACCAGCGCTTGGTGCCGTTCAGTACGACGCGGTCGCCCCGCAGTTCGCCGCGTGTCGTCAGGTCGGTGAGCGCCGACCCCGCGTTCGGTTCCGACATCGATACGGCGACCAGCTTCTCGCCGCGGCAAACCGCGGGAATCACGCGCCGGCGCAACGACTCGCCCGCGAAGTGCTCGATCGCCCGTACGGGGCCTACGCAGGACTCGAAGACCGGGAACGCGACGGCGCCCGAGACCTTCGCAAGCTCCTCGATGACGAGCAGCGCCTCGATGTTGCCCAGCCCGAGCCCACCGTATTCGCTCGACACGTTGATGCCGAGGAAGCCCATCTCCGCGAACTCCCGCACAATGTGGCGGGGCGGGGGCTCGTCGTGCTCTTCACAGTGCGCCGCGACGGCGGGAAGGCGCTCACGTGCATACTTGGCGGCGGCTTCCTGCAAGGCTCGCTGTTCGTCAGTCAGGCTGAAATCCACGGAAGGTCTCCCCAATGTCCAATGAATCCAGGGCCGTGTTGAACGGCGTACGCGTGCTCGACTTCGGGCGCTACGTGGCCGGCCCCTACTGCGCGACGCTGCTCGGCTATCTCGGCGCCGACGTGATCCGCATCGAGAAGCGCGAGGGCAGCGAGGACCGCTACATCGCGCCCGTCTGCCAGGGCGGCGAGGGCGGTGTGTTCTTCCAGACCGCCTGCAACAAGCGGTCTCTGACGCTCGATCCGGCAAGTCCGGATGGACGCGAGGTAGCCCGCCGACTCGTCGCGACGGCAGATGTCGTCGTGGCCAACCTGCCTGCCGCTTCGCTTGCTGCGCTGGGCCTCGACTACCCGACGCTCTCCGGCCTCAATCCGCGCATCATTCTCGCGAGCCAGAGCGCATTCGGCGAGTCCGGCCCGTACGCCCGACGCGGCGGCTTCGACGGCGTGGGCCAGGCCATGTCCGGGGCGCTGTTCATCACCGGTACGCCGGGCCACCCCGCGAAAGCTGCTGCGCCCTATGTGGACTACTCGACGGCGGTGCTCTCGGCCTTCGGCGTGATGGCCGCGCTGATGGAGCGTTCGCAGTCGGGTCGCGGGCAACACGTGCAGGCGGCGCTGCAGGCGACGGCGCTCGCGATCTTCGGCTCGCACCTGATCGAGCAGGGCGTGGCGCAACTCGACCGCGTCGGCACCGGGAATCGGGTGCAGACTTCCGCACCCTCCGATGTGTTCGCGACGCGCGACGGTCATGTGCTGGTGCACGTGGTGGGCAACGGGCTGTTCCGTCGCTGGGTGCGACTGGTCTGCGCGGGCTCGACGAGCGAGGAAGCGGGCTGGCTCGACGATGCGCGGTTCGCGAGCGACGCGTCGCGTGGCGAGCACAGCGGCGAGATTCTCGCGCGCATGCGCGAATGGTGCGCCGAACGCACGACTGAGGTGGCTCTCGCGGCGATCGAGGCGGCGGGCCTGCCCTGCGGACCGGTGTATACGCCACAGCAGGCGCTCGATGATCCGCAGGCCGCCGCGATGCGCTGGTTCCACGAGATCGACGACTTTCCCGGCTTGCCGCGGCCAGCGCCAGTGCCCGACATTCCACTGCGGTTCTCGCGCAGCGCAGCGGGAATCTCGCGGCGTCCGCCGACGCTCGGCGAGCATACGGATTCGATCCTCGCGGAGCTCGGGTACCCGCAGGCGGACATCACCAGGCTGCGCGCCACCGGAGCGATCTGATCGGTCAGCCAACGCGCACTACCCGATAGCCCAGCCTGGGAAAGTGCACGACGACTTCGCCGACCGCAGCGTCGCGGTGGCGAACCGCGACGACGCCGGGCCGTGCAATCACGATGTCGCCCGTCACGGCGCCGCGCCGCGTGTCATCGGGCGCCACCGTGACGCGCTGGCCGCATCGCAGCCCCTGCGCGTCGTGCGGGTCGGCGAACGCGATCGCCTTGGGCGCCGCGTTCCGCGCGATCGACAGTGCCTCCTCGGCTCCCGCAGGGGTTCGCTGACCCTCGCCGATCAACTGCATCCGCTGCTCCCAGCGCCGCAGTGCGGGAAAGTCATCGAGCAGCACGGCGGCAACGTCCGGAACGGAACCGCGCGCCAGCCAGACGACCGGGTAGGCTTGCACATCGGCGAGTCCGGCATTGCTGCCGGCGAGGAACGGGCGACCATCAACGAGTTGATCTTCCAGCAGCGAGGCGTGCGCGCGGAACTGCGCGCGCGAATGTCCCAGGTCGTCGGCCACGGTGTCGAAATCGATGTCCGGAAACAGATGTTGCCGGTCCGAGCGGAATGCCGCAGGCCAGGCGGGCAGGGTCACGGCGAGCACGATCTTCAGCCCGGCGCGGAAGAACGCGTCGCTCCAGCGCACGAGCCCGTGCTCGAGGCCCACACCGGACGGGAACAGGGTGGGCAAGGGCTGGAGTTCCTCGAGGCGCCGTGCAATCAGCTGCGAGTCGACATAGACGTCTGCGCCGTCCTGCAGCACCGGAGTGCCTCGATAGCCGCCCGTGAGGGCGCCGAGGTGTGCCTTCGGCGGCATCATCGGCGTCTCGACCCAACTCCAATCCATCTTCTTGAGTCCGAGCAGCAGCAGCGCCTTTTGCGTGAAGGGTGAGGCGTCGTAGCTCCAGAGCACGAGTGGGATCATGGCGGGCCTCCCGGGAGAGACGCTGATGCGGCTGGCGTGGACTGCGCGCCCGCCGAGTCGAGCGACGCGGCGGTCTGTCCATACAGGTGCCGGTAGCCCTCGCGATCGGCGGGGCGCTCGTGGCCGAGTCGCAGCGCGCGCAGGACCGCCGGCCGGCTGCCGACGACCTCGAACCACCGCTTCACGTGGGGGAAGTCGGCGAGGTTCTGGCCTTGCCGCTCGTGCGGTTGGACCCAGGGCCATGCGGCGATGTCGGCGATCGAATAGCCGCCGGCGAGATAGCCCGTGGTGGCGAGCGCGCGTTCCAGCACCCCGTAGAGCCTGTTCACCTCGTCGGTGTATCGACGGATGCCGTAGGGCACCAGTTCGGCAGCGAACGCACGGAAGTGATGCGCCTGCCCGGCCATCGGCCCAAGGCCGCCCACCTGCCAGAACAGCCACTGCATGACGGCGAACCGTTCGTGCAGGTCGCTGGGCAGGAAGCGCCCCGCCGTCTCGGCGAGGTACAGGAGAATGGCGCCCGACTCGAACAGCGGCAGCGGTGTTCCGCGACTGTCCCGGTCGACGATCGCCGGGATCTTGTTGTTCGGCGAAATGGCGAGGAATGACTGGTGGAATTGTTCGCCGCGCGTGATGTCCACCGGCACGAGACGGTACTCGAGGCTGCATTCCTCGAGCATGATCGCGACCTTCATGCCGTTGGGCGACGGGTAGAAATAGAAGTCGATCACGCCGACACGATGCGGTAGCCCAGTCGTGGAAAATGAACGACGACTTCGCCCGCTTCGGCAGTGACCCGCCGCACGGCGACCTCGTCGAGCGTCAGAGTGTGGAGCTCACCGTGCACGGGGATTCGACCGTAGTCGTCGGGCGTGACACTCACGGCGGCGCCCGCGGCGAGTCGCAGCGGGTCGGAAGCGTCGACGCCCGCACCGCGCAGCGGGCTTGCGGCGCGTGCGATGGCCAGCGCCTCTTCGCTGGCAAGTTCGCTACGGTCGCCGCGCGGCAGTGCGGCCATTCGTCGTTCCCATTCACGAAGCCCGTGGAAGGGTTCGAGCAGCTGCGCGGCGCTGCCGATGTTTCCGCGTGCCATCCACACGGGAAAGTAGGCCTCCACGTCGGCGAACGAAACGCGGTCGCCCAGTACGAATCTGCGACCGTCCGCCAGCATCAGTTCGAGCAACGCGAGATTTCCCCGGAACTGCGTGAACAGGTGCGGGATGTCGGCCTCGAGCCGGTCGAAGTCCATGAAATTGAAGAAGGACTTTCGGTCCTCGATGATTTCGCGCGGAATCATCGACTGGTTGAGACCCATCGACAGTCCGGCGCCGGGATTGAAGAAACTGCTGTCGCTCCAGGCGGCGAGCGCCAGCGACAGCCCTGCGCCCCCGGCCGGAAAAAGCGTCGGGGCTGGAAATCTGCGTTCGAGTTCCCGCGCGATCAGACGCGTATCGCAGTAGATATCCGCGCCGACCTGCAGGACGGGGATTTTCCGATACCCGCCGGTCAGCGGTTCGAGTGCCGGACGGGGCATCACCATGGACACCTGCACCGATCGCCAGGCCAGGTTCTTGAGGCCGAAGCAGAGGCGGATTTTTTCGCCGAAAGGCGACGGATCGTGGTGGTGCAGGATCAGGGCTTCCATGCACCCGAAATGTACTCCGGTGGTACCGAAAAAAACAGTCACTCCTGTTTATTTTCCTGCGGGCAGACGCTAGTATGAAGGGGGAGGTCGCGCCGTCAGGGAACCCTGCGACATCATGGATCACGACACTGTCGAGCGCCTGAAGGCCGGAATGCAGCAGGAGACCGAGCGCACCGGTCCACCGCCCGGTTTTCCGCGCCTGCCGGTCATTCCGGGAGGCCGGTACACCGATCCCGCGTTCCTGGCGCTGGAGGCTCAGCACCTGTGGCGCAAGTCGTGGCTCTATGCCTGCCACCGCGACGAGATTCCGGAGCCAGGCAGCTTCTATCTCTTCAAGCGTACCGGCTCGCCGATCCTGATCGTGCGCGGCAAGGACGACGTGGTGCGCGCCTTCTACAACACCTGTCGCCATCGCGGCGCACCGCTCGTGCGGGAGTGCACGGGGCGGGTGGACGGGCTGGTCTGCGGCTACCACGGTTGGACCTACGGGCTGGACGGGCGGCTCTTGAACCTGCGGGACCGGCGCGACTTCGTCGACCTCGACCTGTCGCGGTATCCACTGGCGCCGGTTCGCTGCGAGTCGTTCGGCAACTGGATCTTCGTCAACGAGGATCCGGCGGCCGAACCCCTGCTGCAGTACCTCGGGCCAATCCCGGAGCAGCTGGCAGAAATCCAGCCGGAGCAGGTGCGCTTCGTCCACCGGCGCAGCTATCCGGTCAAGTGCAACCTGAAGGTGCTGCTGGACGCCTTCCTCGAGGTCTATCACCTCAAATCGATCCACCAGAAATCCGTGGATCGATTCCTCGACCATCGGGGCGCGTTCATCACGCTGTGGCCGCGCGGTCACTCGTTGATGTGTACGCCGAATCGCCGTCCGGACTGGCAGGATCCCGGCACGCGCGGCATGCGCCGCATCGAGACCGCCACGGAAATCACCAAGGCGAACAACCCGTCCTTCCTCTTCTACCCCAACCTCGTCACGCCGGTGGAGGCGACCGGCAACCCGTTCATCCTGTTCTGGCCGGTCGGTCCTCGCGCGATGGAGATTGAAATCATCTGGTTTGCGCCGGACTGGGGCGGCGGACCGCTGGATCCGCTGTGGGAAACCCGGCTGGCGAATTTCGAACGCATCCTCGAGGAAGACACCCAGTTCGCGGAGCAGATCCAGGAGTCGATCGAGTCCGGTGCCTTCCAGGGCATCACCCTGAACTATCAGGAACGCCGGATCTACCACTGGCACGAGGAGCTCGATCGTCGCATCGGCATCGAACGCATCCCGGAACGACTCCGGGTCGAGCCTTTGCTTGCCAACTGGTTGAGCGGCTGACGTGGCCGGTATCGCGGCATACGGCGTCGCGCTGCCCAGACTCCGGCTGCCGCGCAGCACGATCGCCGCCGCGATGGGCTGGGTCAATCGTGCGCTCGATGCGGCGCAAGGCGAGCGCTCGATCTGCAACTGGGACGAAGACAGCCTTACCCTCGCCGTGGAGGCGGCACGCAACGCACTGCCGTCGCACGACGGGCGCAACAGCGTCGGCACCGTGATGCTGGCCTCCACCACCTTGCCCTTCGCCGATCGCAGCAACGCGACCGTGCTGGCGAGTGCGCTGGCCCTGCCGTCCGCGGCATTGACGTTCGACGTCACGGGTTCCCAGCGCTGCGGCACCTCCGTGCTCTCGCAGGCGCTCGCCGGACACGAGGCGCAGCACCCGGGAGTCGAGACGCTATCGCTCGTCGTCGCTGCAGATTGCCGCATGGCTCGACCGGGCAGCGAACAGGAGTCCCGCTATGGGCACGGCGGCGCAGCCTTTTCCGTCGGCGCGGACGACGGCCTTGCGCGGCTCGTCACCCGCACTCACCTCGGCGCGGATTTCGTCGATCACCACCGGCTGGCCGGTGAGCCATTCGACTATTCGCTCGAGGAACGCTGGGTTCGCGAGTCCGGCTGGTTCGAACTCGTGCCTGCTGCGGTGCGCGGCCTGCTCGATGGGCAGGGATTGCGGCCCGCCGAGGTCGGCCACCTGATTATCGCGGCCGACGTCGCGATCGGCCGGCGCATCGCCGAGCTCACCGGAGTTCCCGAGGATCGCCTGTTCGACTCGCTCGCCTCGACTTGCGGCAACACGGGCTGCGGTCATGCGCTGCTCATGCTCGCGGGCGTGCTGGAGCGCGCCGGGCCTGGCGAACTCGTGCTGGTCATTGGCTTCGGTCAGGGAGTAGACGCACTGCTGTTCCGGACCACCGATGCAATCGGCGCGCACCGGCCGGCGCGCGGACTCGCCGCCTGTCTCGCCGACCGGCGCGAGGAGACCCACTACACGCGGTACCTGTCGCACGCGGGTCTGCTGCCCGTGGAGTTCGGCATGCGCGCCGAGCGCGACAATCGCACGGCGCAACCGGCGCTGTGGCGCAACCGTTCGCAGGTGACGGCGTTTGCGGGCGGGCGGTGCCGGGCCTGCGATACCGTGCAGTTCCCCCTGTCCCGGGTCTGCGTCAACCCGGACTGCCGACTCACGGACACCCAGGACGAGCATCTGCTCTCCGGCAGCACGGCGCAGGTCAAGACTTTCACGGAAGACTGGCGGGCGTTTTCGCCGCGTCCGCCACTGGTGTATGGCAACGTCGCGTTCGCTGAAGGCGGCAATGCGTTTGTCGAATTCGCCGACTTCGAACCAGGAGAGGCGCAGGTGGGGAGTCGCGTGCGCTTCGTGTTCAGGCTCAAGGATGTCGACCGGAATCGCGGGTTCCGCCGCTATTTCTGGAAAGCCGCGCCGGACCGGGCGAGCTGACATGGCGCGCGGCATCAGCGACAAGGTGGTCATCCTGGGCATGGGCTGCTCCCGCTTCGGCGAGCGTTGGGACTGCGGCGCGGACGATCTGATGCTCGAGGCCTTCGGTGAGGCGATCGCCGACGCGGGCATCGAGCGTGACGACCTCGAAGCGGCCTGGCTCGGTGTGTTCTACGACGAGCAGAGTGTTTCGAAATCCGGCTTGTCGTTGGCCATGACGCTCCGGCTCCAGCACCTGCCGGTGACGCGTGTCGAAAACCTGTGCGCGACGGGTACCGAGGCGCTGCGGGGCGCAGCGTATGCCGTGGCTTCGGGGGCCTGCGACATCGCACTCGCCATGGGCGTCGAGAAGCTCAAGGACACGGGATTCGGCGGCCTGCCCGAGCGAACGAAAGGCACGTTCGAGGATCTCTGGCAGCCTGGATTCACTCCGCCCGGCGCGTTCGCCCAACTCGGGGCGGCCTATGCGGCGAAGCACGGTATCGACATGCGCGAACTCAAGCGCGCGATGGCGAGAGTCTCGGTGAAGAGCCACGCGAACGGTGCGCAGTCGCCCAAGGCCCATCTGCGCAAGCCCGTCTCGGAGGCCCAGGTCCTCGCGGCGCCGATGGTGGCCTGGCCGCTGGGCGTGCTCGACTGCTGCGGCGTGTCGGACGGCGCGGCCTGCGCGATCGTCACCACGCCGGAGCGTGCGCGCGCGCTGGGCCGACGGGACGCCGTCGCCATCAAGTCCCTCCAGCTGGTGGCGTCGAACGGCTACGAGCTGTCGCACTCGGGCTGGGACGGTGCGCACACGCCCACGACTCGCGTCGCGGCCAGCCGGGCCTATGCGGAGGCCGGTGTCCGGAACCCTCGCACGGAGGTGTCCATGATGGAAGTACACGACTGCTTTTCCATCACGGAGCTCGTGCTGATGGAAGATCTCGGGATGTCGGACGAAGGACGCGCGGTCGCCGACATCCTCGATGGCGCGTTCGATCGCGGCGGTCGCAATCCCTGCCAGACCGATGGCGGCCTGAAGTGCTTCGGACATCCGGTGGGCGCTTCGGGACTGCGCATGGCCTACGAAATCTACAACCAGTTGCTTGGACGCGCAGGCGTCCGTCAGCTTTCGGGGACGTCGCTGGGGCTCACCCACAACCTGGGCGGCATTCCGAACCGGAACGTCGCGAGCGTGGCACTCTTCGGACTGAAGAGTCTCTGAATTCTGCCAAGGAACGAACCGATGTCTCCGTCCCCGATTCCCGTGAAGAAACGCGCCGCAGGCGAGCCTCGCGACTGGGGTTTCACTGACGAGGAACTCGCGACTCAACCGCATGCCTTCCGCGATGACCTGCTCGCAGGCAAGGTCTGCCTCCTGTCGGGCGGTGGCAGCGGACTCGGACGCGCCATGGCCTACCTGTTCAGTCGCCTCGGGGCCGACGTCATGATTTGTGGACGCCGCGAGGAGCGCCTCGCGGAAACGGCGCAGGGGATCCGGCGCCTGCTCGGTCGCGAGATCGGCACGCGGTCCATGACCATTCGCGACCCGGAGCAGGTCAACGCACTGATCGCCGAGACCATCGAGCGCTACGGCCGGCTCGACCTGCTCGTGAACAACGGCGGGGGGCAGTTTCCGCAGGCCGCCATCGATTTTTCAGTCAAGGGCTGGAACGCCGTCATCGACACCAACCTCAACGGTACCTGGTGGATGATGCAGGCCGCCGCGCGCCATTGGCGGGACAGCGGCACGCCCGGTTCGATCGTCAACATCGTCGCCAACGTCTGGCGCGGCATGCCGCAGGTGGCGCACACGGCGGCCGCGCGCGCCGGTGTCATCTACCTCAGCAAGTCGGTGGCGGTGGAGTGGGCTCCGCTCGGCATCCGGGTGAACTGCGTCTCCCCGGGTTCGATCGCGACCGAGGGTCTGAACGTCTATCCGTCCGGCGCTGCCGAAATGTTCGGTAACGCGAATCCCCTGAAGATCTATGGTGACGCCTACGACATCGCGCAGTCGGTCGTTCACGTCGGCGCACCCATCACGGGCAAATTCATCACCGGCGAAGTGCTGGTCGTCGACGGCGGCAACCAGATGTGGGGCGACGTGTGGCCCGGCAAGATTCCCGACTGGTTCAAGGTCTGAGGCCGTCCGGAGACCGACACATGTCCGACACGTTGTTCACGCGCACGCCTCGTGACCACCTCGCGCCCTCGATCGCGCCTGCCTGGGACATGCTCAACCGGCTGACCGGCGACGCGACCTTCATCGAGGTGTTCGCCCAGGCGCCGGAGCTGCTGGGTCTCGTGATGGACGAGTTCTACGTCAAGGTGTTTTTCGGCGGCCGCGTCGAACAGCGCTACAAGCAGCTGGTGCGGCTGCGCCTGTCCGTCGTCCACGGCTGCCGCACCTGCAACCGGCAGAATGTGCCTGGCGCCCTTGAAGCCGGGATCTCCCAGTCCCAGATCGACGCGCTGGTCGAGGGCACCCGACCCGCGGGAGTCTTCACCGAGGCCGAGGCCGCGGTGATCGACTACGCCGACCAGATGGCGCTCACCAACATGAACGGCGAGGTGACGCCGGAACTCTTCGCGCGCCTGCGCCGCCACTTCGACGAGCCGGCTATCCTCGAGCTCGGGGTCGTGATGGCGATCATCGGCGGCATGGCGAAACTGTCCTTCCTGCTCGGGCTGGTCGAGAAGGAACCTTACTGCCCGTTCGTGCCTGCCGGGGCAACCGCCTAGCGTGAAAAGAAAAGGCCGGCGAAAGCCGGCCTGTTTCCTGCGGGACAGGCGCAGCGACGCCTACTTCCCACCCCCGAAGTTCATGCCGACATCGACGCCGAAGATGCGGGGCGCGCCCCACTGGGAATGCGTCCACAGCGTTGCAACGGACTGGCTGGCGATGCGGTAGCGTTCGTCGCTCAGGTTCTTGCCGTACGCACGGACGAAGTAGCGCCCGTCGGCACCGCTATAGGTCACCGACGCGTTCAGCAGGGTCTTGGCGTCGAGATAGGCGTCGTACTGGCGACCCGCGGCAGAGATATAGAACAGGTTCTTGTCTTCGTAGTACACCTCGCCGGTGATCTCGAGCTTGCCAGGGCCGACCCCCAGCTCATACGTTCCGGAGATTGCGCCGCTGGTCTTGGGCGAGCGCGGGACCGGCAGTCCCGAGAAGTCGCCGACGAACGCGCGGATCGCACCACCGCTGACCGGATCGTTGAGGGCGCGCTGGTTGATCACGAACTTGTCGTACTTCGCATCGAGCCAGGACGCCTGCCCGCGGAGCCGGAAATTGTCGGTCAGCAGCGCCTGTACCTCCAGCTCGAAGCCCTTCGCCTCGACCTCGGCGGCGTTGTAGAACACGGTTTCCTGGAACTCGGCGCCCGCCTTGGTGGTGATGATGTTCACCGCGCGCTGCGCGTCCTGGTATTTGGTCAGGAAGACGGTGGGATTGAGGCGGAAGCGGCCGCTTTCCGATTCGTACTTCAGGCCCAATTCGTAGTTGGTCGCGTACTCCGGGTCCACGGGCCGGGTGAGCTCGGCCACCATCAGGCCGCTGGTGCCAGTCTGGTCGTTGTAGCCGCCGGCCTTGTAGCCGCGCGACACGGTGAGGTACGAGAAGAGGCTGTCGTTGAGCAGGTAGGAACCCGTCACGCGCCAGCTCGGTTCGCTCCAGGTCTTCTTCAGGTTGCCAAAGCCCGGAGTCGACGGGTTGACGATCAAGCCTCCGGGAAAGCGGGTGAAGTCGCCGGCTGCCAGCGGCGATCCAACCTGGGCGGCGGTGAGGGCAGGGTTACGCGGATCGAGCTGGCCGAAGCCGACCTGGGTGCGCCCCGCCCAACTGCGCTCGTCGCGGGTGTAGCGGACTCCCGCCCCGAGTGTCAGGCGATCGCTGAATTCGTAGGTCGCATCGACATAGCCGGCCAGTGAATCGGAATCCTGCTGGTTGCAGAGCACCTGCGGCGTGTTGTTGTTGAACTGCGCGGGCAGGCCCAGCGAGGCGAACGGCAGCGCCAGGTCGATGAAGCCGAGCAACTGCACCACGCAGAAGCGCGCATCGTTGGTCTGCTGGAACGCACCGACGACGTAGTTGAGCGGTCCCTCCGACGCGGAGGCCAGCCGAGCCTCGAACTGGGTGGTCTCGCGGGCCGTGTCGCGCGTCGCATCGAACAGCGAGAGCGGCTGGCCCGTGATCGAGTTCACCGGCGCGGCGCCCGTGTAGGTGTTGGGGAGATGCTCATCCTGGTCGCGCTTGCCTGCCGAGGCGAAGAGCGTGTGGGAGCCGAGCTTCCACTCGACGTTGAGGTAGAGACCGTCGACATCCACCTTCTGGCCCTTGCCCATCTCGAGCAGGGAATCGTTTCGCTCCGTGGAGGCCACCCGGTCCAGCGGGTCGCCCGTGGGGCGAGTGAAGCCCAGGGCGTTCCAGAGGTAGGGGCCCCCGACCGGCGTGTCGTTAAAGGAGGGCACGGCATCCGAACGGTCGCGCATGCTCTCGTATTGCAGCAGCACGGTCAGGTCTTCGGTGGCATTCCACTGCGCCTTGATGCGGCCGTTTATGATGTCGTCGCCGCCCGTGCGTTTGCCCGTGCCCGAGCCGCGCTGGCCGGTGACCCCGGGGATGGTGAACGGCGCGAAGGTGCCACCGAAGACGTTGAGCGTGTTGATCGGGCCATAGGTGGCGCCGAGTCTGTAGTAGCCGTCCGATTGCGCGTAGGACCCGACCAGCCTGACGGCGAACACGTCGTCGACGATCGGGATGTCCACCGAGCCCTGGTAACGCTGCGCATTGAAGCTGCCGTAGCCCACGCGCAACTGCGCGCCGAACTCCGACATGTTGGGCCGCTTGGTACGGATGTTCACGGCGCCGCCGGTCGTGTTCTTGCCGAACAGCGTGCCCTGCGGACCGCGCAGCACCTCCGCGCTCTGGATGTCGAAGGTGTCGAGCAACTGCGTCTGCACACTGGGCATCACGAAATCGTCCACCTGCACGCCGACCGGCGAGTCCTGGTAGACGATGATGTCGGTGACGCCCACGCCACGCATCGCGAAGGACGCCGCATTGAACGCCGTCACTCGCGCCGCGGAGAAGCCGGGCACCGCCGAGGCGAGCCCTGAAATGTCGTTCGCCACGAGCCGATCGATATCGGACGCCGACAACGCCGACACCGAAACCGGCGTGCGCTGCAGGTCCGTATCACTGGCGCCGCGGGTCGCCGAGACGGTGACCTCCTCCAGCTTGGTCGGCGCCTGGGCCGAGGCAGACTGCATGCCCGTGCCGGACATAACGCCTAGGACGATCGCAGCGCGGACCACGCGGGCGACGGGTTGAAACGGATAGACAGGCATGGCTTCCCCCTTCTTGTTTGAAGTCAATGCACCGCACTCGAGTGGTGCAACCGCGAGCTACGGCGTTTACTTTGGTGCAACAGCATCAAAAAAGCAATCAGTCCTGTTTTTTTCTGAACCTCGATTTGCGGCGAAAACAAGCGAATTGGGGCAGCCGCGATGCGAGGGTGCCTGTGGGAGCCGCGGAATGTTGTGTGTTGGCAACGCCTGCGCCGAGGGCCTTGCGGGGCTACAAACAGTCACGCCTGTTTATTTTGGGGCGGCGCAGGGGCAAGCTTGGGCACTGGCCTAGCCCGGCGGACCCTTCTCCGGTGCAGCCGCCCGTCGAGCGTTCGCAAAGGAAGCAGAACCATGACCTTCGATTTCCAGGTGAATCCAGAGGCGGCCCCCGACTCCCTCGAGGGGAAACAGCCCTCGGTCGACAACGGGCTCACGGTGCCCGACCCGACGCGTTACCACTCGCCGGACTTCATGCGCAGGGAATGGGAACGCCTGTGGCCGCGGGTCTGGCTGCTCGCTGGCGTCGTCTCGGATATTCCGGAGGACGGCGACTACTTCACCTTCGATGTCGGCCATGAATCAATCCTCGTGGTCCGCCAGTCCGACGGCAGCATCAAGGCGTTCTACAACGTCTGCCCGCACCGCGGCAATCGCGTGGCACTCAACGAATTCGGCAGCGTCGCGCATTTCACCTGTGCGTTCCACGGCTGGAAGTTCGGCTGCAACGGGCACCTCAAGAGCATCACCGACGAACAGACCTTCGCGCCGCGCCTGGTGGCTCATCGACCGGGTCTTGCGGAGCTGCGCTGCGACACGCACGCGGGGCTCGTCTTCATCAACATGGACGGCGCTGCGCCGCCGCTGTCGG
>JAYTNX010000308.1:0-2643 GCA_043748075.1 Pseudomonadota bacterium | reverse complement strand
GGATGGCACCGGCCGACGCCGAGCTGATGCCCGTCCCGGCCACGCCGTTCCGGCTGGGCGTCGTCACCGAGACGATCGACCGGCCCGACGGCGCGAAGTTCGAACTCGACCTGAACCTCGACGTGACGCTGCGTTTGCCGAACCTCGAACGTCGGCTGCGTATCTTCATCACCAACGACGACGTCGCCGAGTCTCCCGATCGCGCGGGCGAGCGCGGCAATTTGCGCGCCGGCCTGCGATTCAACCCGCGCAGCAACTTCGACTTCGATATCGGCGTGCGCGGCGACGTGCCGCCGATTGCCTTCGCCTCGCTGCGCTGGTCGAAGTTCTACCCGGTGGGGTCGTGGGACGTGTATCCGTTCGGGAAGCTGTTCGCCGAGACCGACGAAGGCCTGGGCGCCGCGTCCGGCCTCACCTTCGATCGCCGCCTCGGCGAAGCGCTGATCGGGCGCGCCTCGAGCTTCGCCAAGTGGCGCAAGGACACCGCCGAGATTGAGTGGACCCAGGTGCTGCTGCTCGCGCATGCCGACGAGCTGCTGGTGCCCGACCGTTACGGCCGCATCCTGCGCAACCAGGATCTGGCGCGCGGCTACGGCCTGCAGCTGCTCGCCACGGGCGCGCAGCGCAACCGGGTGGACTACTACGAGGCCAGCGTGTTCTACAAGCGACCGCTGCGGCGCCGCTGGCTGTACGGCTATGTCGAGCCGCTGGTGCGCTGGGATCGCCAGTACGACTGGCACACCGACCCCGGCATCCGCATCGGCCTCGAGGCCCTGTTCTGGGATCTCTCGCGCAGCCGACCCGACGCGCCAGCCGAGCCGCTGCTGCTCAAGCCCCCTGCAGACCGCCCGTGATGACGATGCGCATCGCGGCCTCGACCGTGAGGTCGGTGGCCTCGATCTGCTCGCGCGGCAGGTACAGCGTGTAGCCGCCGATCTGGTAGCTCATCGGCAGGTAGACGGCGACCAGGTCGCCGTCGGCCGCGCCCGTGAAGCCCGGAAGCGTGGCGTTCTCCTGCGTGACGAAGCCGATCACGCGACCCGGCCCGAACCTCACCATGACGACGCGTTCGAGTTCGCGCTTGCGGCCCTTGGTGTTCACCAGCGCGGTGAGGTCGCGGATCGACGCATAGACCGTCTTGACCACCGGCACGCGCAGCAGCAGCGACTCGCCGAGCCCGAGCACGCGCCGCACCACGTAGGCATTGACCAGCAGGCCGACGACGAACAACAGCAGGAAACCGGCGACCAGGCCCATGCCCGGGCGATAGACACCCGGCGGCAGCCAGAACTTGAGCGTGCCCGACAGCACCGACTCGGTGGTCACGCCGAGCCAGTAGACGACATAGATCGTGAGGCCGATCGGCAGGATCGCGACCAGACCCTTCAGCAAAACCCGGCCGAGCCATTTCAGTTGCGGATTCATCCGGTTGCATCATACGGGACGCGGCCCGACCGGCAGGGCTCGTCTCAGGGAGTGGCGACCAGCGAGGCCCGTTTCTGGCGCAGTTGCTGGCCCAGGTCGAACAGGTTCACCCGCGACGCCGTCACGTGCAGGAACATGCCCTCGCGTTCGGCGTCGGCATGCCTGAGCAGGAATTCCCCGAGCACCCGGATGGCCGCGTCGTACTGCGGATCGGCCGGATCGCTGCGCTCGATCGCCACCACCAGTTCGAGCGCCTCGACCTGCCCGGCATGCATCTCGCGCAGCAGCGTGGCATCCGCCACGGTGCCGCCGATGGCGCGCACGAAGGCCTGCTCGAGCCCGAGATAGGCGCGCGTGCGCTGCAGCAGTTCGCGCGCCACGGCGGCCTTGCCTGAACGTCGTTCGGGGTCATCGTCGTGCGAGGCCTCCCTGTAGCGGGCGAACTCGCCATCGAGCTGGCTCATGTCGGCGCGCAGCAGTTCGATCGCGTCCTGCGGCGCGGTGCCGGTGTCGCGCAGGCTCGTTTCAGTGGAGGTCATGGCGACGCATCCTCGGATCGGGGAAACGTCATTGGCGCATGCGGCGCAGGCGCGCGCCACGGCGCGCGAGGGCGGTCCGCTGTCAGCGACGGCCTACAGGGACCCCAGGAGACGCCCCGTCGGGCAACGAGGCTGCCGGCGTCGCAGCCGGGCCCGGTCGCACCACGACCAGTCGCCCGTCCCGGTCGCGCCGCGTCGCAAGTCGCGCCGCATCGCGGGTCACGCAAGGTGGCTGCACGCCGGTGAAGTCCCCGTCCTTGCGGGGGCGCTCGACGAACGCCAGCACCCGGACCCCGTCCGTGAACACCAGCACGGTAATGTCCTCGCGCCGGTCGATCGAGGTGTGCTGGGCGGCGGGCCAGGCGAAGCCGAGCAGCGCCCGGGCCTGCGCATCGCCGACGTACGGGCCGAGCACGCAGGCCCGCGTCCATTTCGCCGGCCCGACCCGCCCCAGATCCAGCGTCGGGGACGCCCCCCGGCCGAGTTGGAAATCGATCTGCGCTCCCAGGAACCGGTCGGACTGGGAGCAGCCGGCGCCGCCCAGGACGGCGATCACGAGGCACGCCGCCCGCCTCGAGCCGGCCGGTCCAAGTCGCCGGGATTTCGTCAAAGAGGTCGATGACCACATCGTTCCCAGCCTGTATGCTCACGTGTGCAATTCGCTCGCCTGCGGGCACCC
>JAYTNX010000307.1:0-52791 GCA_043748075.1 Pseudomonadota bacterium | reverse complement strand
CGGCTCACGCACCACTGCCACATCGTCGAGACGGGCAACGACAGCCATCGCTTCCTGCACAGCACGGCGGTCGCCAAGAAGCGCATCAAGGCGCGCGAGCAGGCGCGCAAGGGCACCAAGAGCGAGGCGCCCGACGAGCCCTTCTGAGCGGCGCGCCGCGCGCGGGGGAAGCCGCTACGGGCTACGCCCTGCGCGTCTTCCCCCGCGCGCACTTCACACCAGCGAGGAGGTCAACCACCAGGCCAAAGACCTACACTTATCCACAGCCGACCACTAAAAAGTCGGCTACCAGCCCTGGCTCAATATTGGATCGGCAGGGTGGCTCAAAATTCAGTCGGCGCCGACAGCGGTAGATCCCTTCGTAGGTGTACGTCGAGATCCAGCCCGGCGCGCAGTACGTCATCAGGTCTGCGGCCTCGCCCTGCATCAGGCGCATCGTGTGGGTTGGGTCGAAGGCCGTGTCGCCGATGTCGAGCCCGAGGGCGTTCGTTGGGAACCCGCCGATCGCTCCCCCCGCGGGCCTGTAGTTCGGGTCGGGATTGTCCTCCGTGCCGTTACAGAGGATGTGCGAGCGGCCGAGCAGGTGGCCGATCTCGTGCGTGCCTGAGCGCCCCAGCGAATTGAGTGCGTCGCGCGCTTCGTTGATGCCGGCCACCGTGTAAAGCGTTGCCACGCGATCGCGCCACCACGCGGTGCCGCGCGACGTCAGGTCCAGGATGTCGCGCGGCATCGTGTACAGGCCGAAGTACAGCGCATCAGGATTGTCGGGCTCGGCCGACCGCCGCGCAGCCATCGTCGCATCCCGCACATCCTCGCGCCAGGGCGTGCCGAACGGATACGTCGGGCCGACGAACGTGGTGTTACAAGGCTCCGGGGCACAGTTGTGTAACAGGTACGTGGTCGCCACGTCGACCTCCGCCACCGGGAACATGCGCTTTACAGTCGAGACGATCTCGTCAACGTCGCGCTGCGATGGTTCAAGGCGCTGGCCGTTGCGCAGGTAGGAAAAGCGCACGAAACGGAGGCGTAGCGTCTTCGCCGGCTGGAAGGTGACAGGATCGAGCTCGATGACGTTGTTGGCGCGATTTGCTTCAGCAAAGGTCTGCGCAGGGTCGACCACCGCGCGCAGGCGGATCGCGCCGGCCGCGGTCCAGTTCGCCGGCAGCTCGAAGTTCATGGAGTCCTCGAAGCGGGTGCGCAGATACTCGCCGTTGACCGCCAACAGCCCGCCTGGAGTCAGCGGCGTCAGGGTGCCTAGCGAGACGCCGTTGCGGAACCCTTGCAGCGTGGCGCCGACCCGCGGCGCGTTGAAATGATCGATCTTCTCGCGCATGACGTAGAGACGGACGATCGTGCGCTTGCCGGCGACCAGCAGCACGGCGTTGTCCGGGCTCTGTATGGCCTGTACCACCTCGAGTCCTTCGACGCGCAGATCGGGCGGCGACGGCGGGGAGGTCGTGCACCCTGCCAGTACGACTGAAAAGCCGATCAACGCTGCATATCCAGTCACGTTTGCATGAGGCATGTCTGACACTCCTGGCGCGCTGCGTCCGGCGGTAACCTCTCGATTATGTCGTGCCATTGCGGTGGAGAGTCGCCACCGTGACGGCGTGCGCATCGCGCGTCGAGATGCATGGGGTGCCGCGACCAGGTGATGGCGCGCGTCGGGCCATCGCCGTCAGCGCTTGAGCCACGCGGCAAGCTGCGGCGCAAGCCCGGTACTGGCACGGCCGCGTGGCGCTGCGAGGCTGCCCGATTGCGCCTTGGGCAGCGTCAGCCTGACCAGCATCTCGGCCAGTGCCAGCGCCGCGGTCCCAGCTTGAATCAGCGGCACCGGCACTGCAGGCTGGATCGTGGCGGCATGCCCGGCGAAGGCCGCGCCGGCGAGCACGATCGCCTCTGCGCCCTCGCGCGCCAGGCGCTCGCGATGCGCGCGCAGCGCGTCGCGCGACGTGCTGATCCGCGAAGGTTCTGAGCTTCGCGTGTTGCCGCTGGACGAGGTCGAATACATCGAAGCCGAGGCCGACTACGTCGCCTTCCGTCACGCGGGGCGAGATTATCTGAAGGCGCAACGCATCTCTGAACTCGAGTCCCAACCGGACTCACACCAGTTCGTTCGCTTGCACCGCAGCTTCATCGTCAACGTGCGCCAGTTGCAGTCGGTCGAGCGCACATAGTCCAATGGCTACGCCGTACGGTTATGCAGCGGCAAGCGACTCCCGGTCAGCCGCAGCGGCCACGAGCGGCTGCTCCTTGTGCTGTAGGGCCACCCAGGCAGTTGGCAACCGATTCCTGCACGACGGGGTGCCGTGGCCGCCCGAGCGGCAATGGGTCGGCACGGTCGGGCCGGCCCCGCTCCCGGTCCGGACTTGATAGATTCGTAGCGCTTGGGCCGTCCTTGCCGCGGGCTGGCCACCATCGGCCGGACTCGAAGCCGGTGGCGTGCCAAAGGCGCGACCGACCGCTTCGAGGCGATCAAATCAGCGCTGTGCATGTCGCAGAAGGGTCGGTTCTTGCCCATCCACAGCACGGATTGCGCACCTGCGCACCGATAAGCAGTCAGCGAGGTCTTGACACCGGGGGCATCTGCGGGCGGTCGTGTGCGACTTCCGGCGTGGTCTGGTCAATCTCTCGTCAGCGGCTCGTTGGCTTTCGCCACACGCTTGCCAGCCAAGGCCGCTTTTCGATCGGCACATTCGTTGGACGGTAGAAGTGGGTCAGTTCCACGAATCCGGCCGTGCTGACGTGGCCGTGCCAGGCCGGCCAGTCGTAGAAGGCCCCATAGCGGTCGCCGTTCCAGCCTTCTTGGCCGCTGCCACGCGGGTTCGAACTGAAAAGCACGCCTCCCGGCTTCAACGTCGTGTGAAGTTCCCTGAGGATTCGCGGCAACTCCTGGCTCGGGAGGTGGAACAGCACCGCGTTGGCGAACACGCCATCGAAGTGGTTGCTGGGCAAGTCCAGTTGCAGAAAGCTCTGCACGAGCACTTCGCACCCGCTGTTCGTGCGCGCCAATGCGGCCAACTGCGGCGACCCGTCCAAGCCGATCGCCCGATGCCCGCGCGCCTTGAACGTGCTGAGATCTCTTCCGGGTCCGCACCCGAAATCCAGCAGAGTGAGCGGCGACGGCGCGATGATGTGCCCCAACAGCGCGTCGATGTTTTGGCTCACATTGTGATCGCGCGTGCCCTCCCAGTACGCTCGGGCGTGCTGGTCGTAGTAGGCCAGCGTGCGCGCGGCGATTTGATGCAGCTCTTCGGCAGTCAGGGACATGCCCGATCATTCCACGCGGACGACGAGCCCGACGGCTGCCGCTCGGACTTGCCGCTCGGACTTGCCGCTCGGACTTGCCGCCGAACATAGTTGAACGTCGACTTGGAATACTACATCGGCACAACCATAGGACCGCTTCGGGTCGACGACGGGTCTACCGCGCCTGACGCCGGCCGGCTGCTCAGCAGCTCATACCAGTACTTCCTGCTTGTGTGACCGCACTGGCGCAGACAGCCGCCAGTCGAGTCGGGTCGCTGTGTTCCCGTGGTCGGCCATCAGGAGTCAATCGATCAAACACGCGTCAGCGGTCGTTCGGCGTTCACGCGACGAATCTGTGGGCGGCCGCCCCGCAGTCGTACACGGAATGCGAAGCACGTTTCGCAATTGGGGTCGCGAAACTCACTGACTTTCGACCGGAGTTGCTTGAGCTGTCGTTGGCACATGCAGTGGCAATGCCGTTGAACGCGTAGCCGCTGCTGACACGACCTTGCCGGGGCCCGAGCCGGGTGCTAACGTGCGTAGCGCACCACCCCCATTGAATCCATGTAATGTTTGCCCATTTCCCCCCGACCATGCACACACGGCGCGGGCCAGTGGTATCCAGGTCCGCGTCGCGCCCGGTTCAGCAGCCAACCCCTGCCCGCCGCTGCGCCTGCGGCGGCGGCTGCCCGAGTTGTTCGCAACCGAACGTGGGTGGTCGCGTCGCGTCGCAGGGTGGCGGCACGGCGTCGTCGGCGCCGGCACCCGCACCAACGCCGGCCCCTGCACCGGTGGTCGTCCCGGCCGTTGCGCCAACGCCGTCCGTCAGTTGGACCAATGAATGGGGACCGAAATCGACGCCGCACGACGCCCACGGGCGGGTCGGCTATTGGGGCGTGCGCTTCACCGGCGCTACGCCCGGGCGCTGGCTGATTCAGAGCATCACCAACCATCTACCGTATGTCGAACACTGCGATGGCTCCGCCTACCCAGGGGCAACTCCGACGGCGCCCGAGCCGACGCGACGTTACTTCGAGGCCTGGTGGGTCGATGCTACCGGCAAGGTCATGAACCCGAAGTCCATCGAGACGCCGCCAGCGAAAACCACCGAACCCTCAATGCTCGGCGACGACATCTGGAAATTCAACACGCGATCGGCGGCGCCCACGCGTGGCCAGCTTTTTCGCACGTCCACGCTCTACATGACCGCGACGTTGCCAGACGGCTTTGCGCTCGGCGCCGTGCCCGAGGCAAACGAGTTGCCGTCGTCGGCCACCACGCCCGCCGAACTGGGTGCGGCGGTGAGCACCGACCGCAGTGCCGACGTCCAATGGGACTACGCACCCGCCGACGCCACCATCGCGCCCTGGCAGGAGATGCGCACCACCGTGCCTTGAGCGGCCGGTGCCGGTGCCGCGCATGCGGACGGCGCCATCGCCAGGCGCGAGTCTCGATACCGCACGCTTCGAGTTCCGATATCGGACATTCGATTCTTGACCATCTGGACGGTATTGCCTCCAGCGCCATTCATGGCCTGGGTCGCCAGCTTTCGATCACCGACCTGCACCTGTTGGCCGATCTGCACGTGGCCGATCTGCACGTTGACGAACCGATGAAAGCCGCATAACGTGTCTCGCACCGCCGCCGGTTCCAACCAACGGTTGGAAATCGTCCACGACTCTTGACCGGACACTACCGACCTGACCTTTCTCCTCAGAATTAGGGATGAAAAAATGTTCGGCCCACTCACTTTCGGCGTCGACGGGCGCAATACTTTCTAGCCCAGCATTCTTCAACTGAGCTGGAACTCTCGGTGCTATGCAGGAATTTCCCCCCGCAGGGGCATTCTCCTGACTCGAAAGGATCACGGGCGCCAGAACTGGTTCTTCGCAGGCTTTTGAGGTATCAGGCAGAAGTCCAGACCGCCTGCAAAGTCAGTCAATAGCTCCGCTACCAGCAAGATTTCCTGGACCGGCACTTGAAGCTCGGCCCGGACGCCAACACTTCCGCACACCATGGCTCGCCACTCGCTTCAAGACGACGCGTCCGACGCGTGGGCCGATGTCGCCAAGCAAATCGTCGGCAGTTCCGCAGCACATTGCTCCATGCTTGCGCAACTGAACTGCATGGCAGCCACGGTCGCCCCCGCCTTGATCGAAGGGGAGACCGGTACCGGCAAGGAGGTGGCCGCGCGTGCCATCCACTATGGCGGCCCCCGCCGGGCCGGGCCTTTCGTGCCTGTCAACTGCGGTGCGCTGCCTGAGGGGCTCATCGAGAGCGAACTCTTTGGCGTCGAAAGGGGG
The DNA here is from genome assembly GCA_043748075.1 of Pseudomonadota bacterium. Lineage (GTDB taxonomy): Bacteria > Pseudomonadota > Gammaproteobacteria > Steroidobacterales > Steroidobacteraceae > UBA964. The sequence goes on along the minus strand of JAYTNX010000307.1, from coordinate 47,239 downwards.
GCCTTCACCGACGCACGCCAAGCCCGACGAGGCTTGGTGGCCGAGGCATTTGGGGGCACGCTTTTCCTTGACGAAGTCGACACTTTGAGCCCAAAGGCGCAAGTGACGCTACTGCGCTTCCTGCAAGACCAGTGCTTTCGGCCGGTGGGCACCGCACGCGACCAACGCAGCGACGCGCGCATCATCGCGGCTGCCAATCAGCCGCTGGACGATCTTGTCGCCCGGCGCGAGTTTCGTTCCGACCTGATGTACCGGTTGAAGATACTGCACTTGGTGCTGCCGCCACTGCGCCAGCGTGGCGACGATATCGAACTGCTGGCGCGCCACTTTATCGTCCGGTTGCAGATTCGTTACGGAGGTCCGCCTCGCGAGTTGCATCGCGAGGCGCTTGAGTGGATGCGGCGCTACGAATGGCCGGGCAATGTGCGCGAACTGGAGAACTGGGTGCATCGCCGTTTCCTGATGAGTGCAGGCGCCGCCATCACCCGTGATGACGCGCCAACACCGTACCCCGATAGCGCCGAGGACAACAGCCCTGCGCAATGCTTTCAGCACGCCAAGGCCGACGCAGTGCAGCGCTTTGAACGTGACTACCTGTTGCGCGTCTTGCGAGAAACTGACGGCAACGTCACCCGCGCAGCTCAGGTCGCGGGCAAGGAGCGGCGGGCTTTCGGCAAACTGCTGAAGAAGCACGGTATCGAGCGAACTTCCTTTTCGCATTGAGCCGCGCTGGCCGGGTTCACGTCGCCACGGCCGGGTCGATTCCGACCCGGCGGATTGTCTGGATTCCGGTCCCGCCGAGCGGACTACGCCCGCGATGGTGGCTGGAACGGTTGTGAGGCCGCGCGCGTCCCGGGCGGGCATTTCGCTTGCTAAGGATGGTCATTCAGTCGCCCTTCCTGGAATGGCCTGACATGAACCCTCCTCCGCACCTGCAGGCGTTGATCGACGCCATCCTGGCCTACCTGTCCCAGCATCCGCAGGCCGCCGACTCCGCCGACGGGGTGACACGCTGGTGGCTGGCGCGCAATGCCTCCGCGCCGTCGCGGCTCGAGGTCGAACAAGCGCTCGCGTTGATGGTGCAGCGCGGCCTGCTGCGTCGCGTGGAACTGCCCGACGGCACGGTGCTGTACAGCTGCGACGGGTCGGCGCGGCACTGAGCGCCGCCAGACCCGGAGCACCGCCGCCGCAGCCTCTCAAAGCTTGGCTTCGAGCCAATCGACGAAGTGCTCGCTGGCTTCATGCGAATAACTGAACAGCAGCATGGCTTCCGTCGGCCCGATTGCAAACAAGGGCACGCTCACCAAGCCCAGATAGAAGGTCCGTGCAAACGATTCAACGTCCGGGCGAATCGTGTTCACCACGTCGGATCTGTTCGTGATGCGGCGGCCGACGACCCGCGCGCCCAGGGCCTGAGCGGCGCAACGCGCGTAGTTCGGCCGGTGGGTTCCGGCCGAGGACGGCGTGGCGTCGTAGTAGTCGAGCAGGATCTGCGAGATCGGTGACGACAGCGTGGGCAGCGTGGTCAGCGGCGTCGCCGCACACGATGCGCCGACGAGGCCGGCGCGGATCACGAAGCTGTCGATGTCGCCCTCCAGGTCTTCCGCGCTTGCCAGCGAGCCCGGTGTGCCGAAGTAGTGGCTCCACGGGTTGATACTGTCCCGATCCACCTCGTCGTGCGCCTTGTGCGCCGCAGCCGAACCGAGGTCGCCGCCCCAGGTGGCAAACGCCTCGTTGCTCATTGCTACATCGGCGTTCGGCCCGGGAATTTCGAGCTCCACGCCAGTCGATGAGCAGACCATGGCTTCCAGGCCGGTGAAGACATGCCCCATGTCCACCCCGCCAACTACGTTGGAGTTGTGCAGGGACTCGAACAAGGCCGTCCCGAGTATCGGACGCGGATCTGCCAAGCTGAGGCCGCAGGGGATCACGTCATTCCAGAAGCGGGTGCGCGAGCGCGACCATGCTTCGTTGCCGTAGTAGAGTTGGCGCAGCAGCGACAGCATTTGGCGCGGCGAGAAGGCCGGGAACAGCCGCTCCGCGCACAGCAGCAGCGACACGTAGTCTGAGATGCTGCCGGCGGTTATTGCGGTGGCGGGCGGACAGGTGGGTGCCGTGATCGGTTCGTCGGGGAATTCGATGTTGCCGACAGTCAGGATGAACACCGCGCTGCGGTTGAGCGCGCGGTACACCTCACTGCTGTCGTCGCTGACACATTCGCCCAGTTCAGCGCCCCGCGCGATGTCGATCCTGCCGCGCGCGCTGGCCGGGAGCTGGCGCAGCACCGCGCTGGCGCGCGCACTGCGAAGGTCGCGGTTGAGGGCCTCGGCGCCCTGGCAGTCGCTGAAGCCGACAATCTCCCAGCGGTCGCTGCGAGCATCGAGCTCGCGCCGGAAAGTGAGCCAGGTCGGGTCCGCAGCCAGGCTGGACGCGTCGCTCGACCCGATCGCGAACGGCTGCACGATGATGCCGGCCTCGGGCGAATCGAGCGCCGCGGCGCTCAGCGTGGCGGCGCGCGCGCGGGTGGCTTCGCCGGGTTCGCGTTCGGGGCATGTCTCGGTGATTGCGCAGGCGTTCCAGGCGCGCTGCACGCGCATCACCGCAGCCCCGCGCGACTGCTGAATCACGTGCGCGAGTTCGTGGGCGAGCAACTGCCTTCCGCTGGCCGAATGCGGCGCGTATTCGCCCGCGCCGAACACGATGTCCGCGCCCACGGTGTAGGCGCGCGCTGCGATGTCGGCAGCGCTGCCGGCTGCACGCGCACCGGTGTGGATGCGCACACGATCGAAGTCGCGGTCGAATCGCGGCTCGAAGTAGCCGCGCGTAGCGCGGTCCAGCGGCTGTCCCGGCGAGCTCAGCGTTTCGTGAACGCTGGGGGGAATGCCGGCGGGTTGCTGCGCGGGCGGTGCGACCGATTGGCGGCGCAGTTTCTCCTCGCCACCCGGCTCGGCCGATTCGCAGACGGAGCATCCGGGTTGGTGAGACATCCGCATGATCCTGTCAGCCAGATGGTCCGCCTCGCGTTCCAGTGGGTCTTCGGGCGTACCGATGTTCAACTTGGCCTGGCAGCGCGGGCATCCGCCACCGCAGGCGCACGAATCCGAGGGTCGAAGCGCAGCCTTCGTCGCCTCCGGCGTCGGCGCGGGGCGGGTTACCGCTTGCGCGGCAGGCGGGCCCCAGCGCCGCAGCTTGGCCGGATGGAAGCTCAACTGTTCAGGCATTGAATCTACAGCTCAGAAGCAGGCCTTGCCCGTGGCGGTGTCGAGCCAAATGTGCGCTCGTGGCACGCCGTCTCATCGGGAGCTACACGTACTTTGCGCTGCATTTGAGGCAACCGCCGCCGCAGGAAGTGATTGCCCGCAGGGTTGCGGCTCGAGCAGCTGGGTCTCTTATGGCGTCAGATAGAAAGTACCTACGAACCCGACCCGGCCGCCCGCGTCGATCAGTGACCAGTTGCCCTGGAACCCCATCACGCGCACGACGTCGCCCAGGACAAGTTTGCCGATGTCGGTAGCGCTTTGCGCAGGCCTGGGGCGAATGTAGAGGCCACTTGCGGTCACGCTCGCCGTCCGCCGGCTGATGGTCACGAAACGCTCGTTGGTGCTGTCCCTATTCAAGTCGATGTTGGCCCGGTCAGGCGCCGTACCGGACGAGGACGAACCAGAGCTGGCGGGCGTCCCCGGTGCGAGGCCGACGTCTCGCAGGATGCTGAGCTCGTCGGCGCCGTCGATGAGGCTGGTGACGTTCAAGACGGCCGGGAAACTGCCGGTTGCAACGCCGCCGGCCGCCGTGCGCAGGAAGGTCCGGACGTCGGTCGGCATCGGGGGGCCATCTTCGACGGCGATGGTCAGCGCCAGGACCATCTGGCCGCGCGTGGGTGATCCGCTGATTGCCAGCAAGGTGGCCAGGTTCGGGTCGACGATCGCACGGTCGAGCAAGGGCCGCAGGCCGCTGCGCTCGAGAGGGGTCGCGTCCAAGGCCGCGGCGAAGGTGGGGACGTGGCTGGCAACCGACGACATCCACGCTTCCTGTACTGCCACCGCCATGTGGTCCTCGGCGGCAAACTCCGAAGCGAGCATGCCGCCGAATACGGTTGTTTCCTCGCCGGCATGCACCGCGCCGGCCAGATTGCCGACATTGGTCGACGATGCCCATCCCGTCAGCAACCAGGGCTCGACCCGATGCGAGAGGTCGAGAACGATGGCCGGGTCCACATCCCCGGCGGCGGGAAGCGCGACCTGGAAGGCGGAGCGGGTCTGGGTCTTGTACCACTGTGTCTCTCCCGCCAGGGCGGTGACTCGGGTGCGCATCCAGCCGGTCGTGGTGGTCGGACCGAAGCGTGTGTCGGCGTAGGTTTCCAGAACGGCCCGCAACGAACCCTCGGGTTCGGCCCCGCTCTGAACATACGCTTCGGGCGACCCACCGATGTCGGGGTCCCAGCTCAGGTCCAGTTGCGCCGTGCCGCCGGCGGTCACGTCCAAGGTGTCGAACGGCGTCGACCCGCGTGCGGCCTGGACCACGCCGCTGACGCCGAGGGCGGCCATGCGCGCCTGGACGAAATCGCGAAGATTGGCGTTGGAGGCCAGGTGGGTGCGCAGAGTGGAGGCTGCCGTGGCCAGGTTCGAAAGGTTCAGCGACGCCGGGAACTCGTGCGAGCCCACCAGGCAACCGGCGAACACGATGCGGGCCGCCGCGGGATCCATGCGCCTGAGTAGGGTGTCTATGAGCGCTTGGGTGTTGGCTGTGTTGGTGGCGCTGTCAATGCTCTCGCCCGAGAACGATACGTTTTGATCCCCCGAGTTGATCGGGGCCGTGCCCGATATGGCCATTTCCACCGAAGTATCGGAACCGTGCCCCGCGATCACGACCTGGCCCAGCCTTCCGGGACCGCGCTGGAACGGAATCCAACTGATCACATCCTGCTCGCCATAGCGGTTGGCGACATCGGTCACCTTTGTCGTCAGCGCGCCGAGGTTGGGCGTTCCCTGGACGACCAGCGCGAGATTGTTGGCATTGAGAGCGGCCGACTCCATGTCGGCCGCTTGCAGCAAGGCGCTGTTCCAGTCGGTCGCGGAGAACAGGACCAGCAGCACCGGATGGCTGCGGCTGAAGTCGGCCACGTTCGTCACGAGTCGGGTGAGGGTGGCCGGGGAAAAGATATGCAGATCAGCGATCCAGCCCTTCAGCGTGGATCTCGGCGCCACGGTGGCGGTCAGCAGCGCTTGCACATAGGGCCACTCAGCCGGATGTTCGAGCGTCGGACTGAACAGCGTGTAGTACGAGCGCAACTCGGGCACCTTGGCATTGGCGACAAGATACGCGAGGCCACTTTCCGGGATCACCACGCGCATGACCGGTGCCGGAACGAACAGCGCGAGATCGCGCATGGCGGTTCCCTTGTCCTTGGCTTCGGCGACGGTGGCCGCCGGCGTTGACAGGCGGATCGTCTGTGCGGCAGGGTCGAAGCCGGTGGCGTAGATATCAACCAGGGCCCGGTCCACCACGGAAAGCCCGGCCACCTCAGCAAGGTGCAGGTTTCTGCCGCCGGAACTCAACGCCGAGTTGGTGTCCAGCTCCATCAGCATGTTCCACGTCAGGTCCCGGTCTGCGCTGGTCAGGCTGGAGTCGCTGAACCAATCCGCCTGGGCGGCCGCGTAGGTCGTGAGTTCGCCCAGGGTGATGCCGGGATTCGCGGCGGTACCGTCGCCGATCAAGGCGAGACGATTCCGGCGTACCACCGGCGTTGGTATCACGGTGCGCTGCACGAGCCGGGCCGCCGATCCCCGCTGCTGGACCACATGTGCCAGTTCATGGGCTAGCAAGCGCCTGCCTGCGTGGGTCTCGGGCGCGAAACCTGCGCGCCCGAAAACAAGGTCGTGGCCCGCGGCATAAGCGTGGGCCTGCATCTCGCTGGCCGACAGTTCGGCCATTGTGCCGGTGTGGACCCGCACCTCGGAGAAATCATGGCCGAAACGCCCTTCCATGTCGCAGCGCACGCCCGGCGCCAGCGGGCTCCCCGTTCCTGCCAGCGTGTGGTCGACACTTTCGGGGACGGCAACCGAGAGCGGGCGCTGCATGAAGGACCCCGGCCGGATCGGCGCGACTGGCGCGGTGGCGGCCGAATCAGCCGGCGCTGACAGCACCCGATCGGCGATGTGGTCCGCTTCCCGCTCCAGCGGGTCGTGGCTGGCGCCGATGGCGAGCTTGGCTTGCAAGCTGCGCCGTCCTCGGCAGCGCGGGCAACTGCCGCCGCACGGGCAGGCGGCCGGGGGGCGCTGCGCAAGCTGCCACGCGGCGGCCGAACCCGGTGGTTCCGCAATCGGCGCGCGCCGCTTAGCAGCCGCAGCCCGCGCTGCCGGCTTGGAGCTTGGCGTTGCGACGGCGGCTCGAGCGGCGGTCATGCGAGGATCCGATCACTTGGGCTTCTTCGACACGGTCTTTTTCCTACCCGGTGCCCTGCCGGCCGGTGCCGGCGCTGGTGCCGGTGTGCCGCCGAGCAGCTTGCGCGCCGCCTCGGTCAGCTTGGCGGCGGTGGCGCGGTCGCCGACGATCTGGACCAGCTTCGCCGGATCGACTTCGAGCACGGCCTCGACATCGGGCACGCCGCCGGCCTCAAGTTTCTTGCGCAAGGCCGCATCCACGCCCAGCGCGGCCAAGTCGGTGCGCAGCGTCGGAGTCGGCGCCGTCGGGCTCGAACCGAGCAGCTGCCTGGCCATCTGGATCAGCTTCTTCGCTAGGTCCTTGCTGTCGACGATGCTGGCCAGCTTGTCCGGATCGGTTTCAAGGATGGCTTCGACGTCGCGGACGCCACCGTTGATCAGCAGCTTGCGCGTCGCGTCGTCGATGTCCAGCCGCTCCAGCGGCGTGCGCACCGGTGCCGGAGCGGGCGGTGGTTGCGGCGCAGGTGGTGAAGGCGGCGATGGCGGTGGAGGAGGCGGAGCAGGAGGCTTCGGACCGAAGATCACGGTCCCTTCGGTGGCCACCGACTTGGGCACGATGCGCACCGGCACGCTCAGCACGGTCTGGGTTTCCGCGCCGGCTTCGATCTTGATGACCGTCTTGTCGCGCAGCACTTCCTTGCCCGCGGCGTCGAGCACGCGGTGGAAGAGTTCACCCTCCTTGTTCAGCTCGGCGGTGCGTTTGGCATCGTAGTTGGCGGCAAAGAAGCCGTTGCCATCAGTCGGACCCACCAGCTCGGCACGGGTGCCGTTGGCACGCAGCAGTTCGACCGTGTAACCCGCCAGACCCTGGCCGCGCTCATTGACGAAACGGCCGCTGACCACCGAGCCGGCCTCGCTGACCAGCGGCACCTCGATCGTCACCGCTTCGGCGCCGGTGGCGAGGATGCGTGTCGATTGCGCACCGGCGTCGGCCTGCGCCTGCAGCGCCACGGTTTTGGGATGCTCGGCACCGAGCTTGCCCTGCAGGCGGTGCGCCTCGGCGGCGTAGGCCTTGTTGGTGACGATCTGGGTTTCATTGACCGCGGTCATCGACTTGGCGGTGGTGGCGCGTGCCAGCGTGCCGACCTCGGCGCCGGTGAATGAGCCTTGCTCCAGGGTGCCGCCGAGTTCGCCGGCATTCGCCGCGAGCATGGCAATGAAGGAGCGCCCGATGCTGTCCTGCGCCTCGAAATCCTTGTTGCACCGCAGCGCGTCGAGCACCTGGTTCGGTCCGGCGACGATCGCCGGCCGCGGCGGCACCGTCACTGTGGTGGCCTGACGCGCAACGATGCAGTGGTCACCCTGGTTGAGCGCGGTGGTGTTGATGCGCAGAGCGTGCGACCACAGCGAGAGCGTCGGCCCCGCTTCCTCCCGGAAGCGCGACGCGGTCGCGCGCACCGTATCGGCGATCAGCGCCGCGTTAGCGAAAAAGGGGTTGCCGCGGAACACCGATGCGGTGTTCGATGAATAGCCCAGGTCGTCGAAACAAACCATCATCTGCGACATCAGCGAGTGGTTCACCTGGCCGAGGCGCACGTAGTTGTCGTCGAAGATCGTCTCGCCGCCGGGCAGCGCGACTTCGGCGCGCGCCGCGAAGCTGACGCGGCCGGCAAAGGCGGCGTTGGGCGACAGTGTGGCGTTGGTACTGAAGCCGGTGCTGAGGCCCGTGCTCGGTGTCGTCGACACGGCGCCCGGGCTGGTGGTGCCGACCGTGGTGCTGTTGCCGAGCTTGTCGCGCGTGTCGATGTACCGGCTCAACGTGCGCGCCAGCAGGCGGTGGATGCCGCCCAGGTTGAGCAGCAGTACGCAGCCGAACAGGCTGTCGAGCAAGCCGAAGCGCCCAGTGAACTCGCTGTTGAAGTGGTTGTTGGCGACCGACACCGGGCCGAAGGCGAACATTGTCAGCGCGCGCCCCGCGGGCTGGTCGACGCGGTTGTCATGCACGCGGGCGGCAGGCTTGCGCCCGCTCGACGACGAGAACTGCGTCGTCAGCGCGCCGGCAAAGCGGATGTAGAAGCCGCCGCGCAGGCCGGCTTGGCGACGCTCTTCGTAGTCGGCGGTGATCGCACCATTGGCGGCGAGCACGTTGTCGGTGATTTCGGCGTCGTTGACGTAACCGCAGAACACGCCGCACACCGGTTCGATCGCACTGACGCCGTTCTCGTAGACATGGTTGCCGGCGATGACCACCGATTCGCAGATACCGAGCGACACGCCTCCGCGGCCGATGACCTGCGCTTCGGCGCGCATCGTCTCGGTGAACGGGTTGCGCAGATTGTGGTGCAGTCGGTTCTCGCGGATCACGAGGTCCCGCACCGGATGCGTGGCGCGCAGCAGCGGCGCGAGCGCGAGGTTCAGCACCGCGGCATCGATGAAGCCCAGTAGCGCGGCCTTGGGGTTGCCGGTGGGGATCGTCTTCGCCGGTGCGCGCACGCTGGCGCCACGCCGCAGCGCGAAGCCGATGCCTGACAATCCCATCATAGAAATGTCGTTGTTGCCGATCGTCAGTTCGTGCAGGAAGCCCTGGCCCTTGGTGGCCGCGACCGCGCGCGGCAAGACGGTGATGGCATTGACGAGCACGCCTTCGTCGCGCGCTTCGGTCACGCGCACGATGCGGTACGCGGGCGAGACGTCAAGCATGTACGCGCCCGGTGTGGCCTTGACGCTGGCCATGCCCTGGGCATCGCTGCGGTCGCTCGCCGTGGTGGCGCTTTCCAGGTAGACGTCGATGTTTTCGAGCGGCCGGCCCTGCTCGTCCTGCACCAGTGCGAGGAACTGGCCGCCGGCTGTGACGTTGACCGCGGGCGTGACATCGCCTTCGGCACTCGAGGGTACGGCCACCGTGCCGCTGCTGCTGGCGAGGCTCGGTGTGGGCAGCAGCGCCTGCGCGGGCACCGGATCGGCGGGGTCGAGGTCACCGCCGAGCGTGATGCCGTTGCCGGCCCCGCCGACGATGTTGTTCTCGAGAATCCGCACGCGCTCGCTGCCGGCACGCACATGGATTCCGCCGATGGCGCGGTACGGCTGGCGCGGCACCAGCAGCGCAAGCGAGAAGGCCCAGACCTTGAACGCGTAAAGCAGCACCAGCTTCGGGAACTGGTAGAGGATTTGCGGCCGTGCGCAGGGGTCGGCCGGGTCGCGCGTGGGGTCGTCGTCGGGGATTTCGGGTTCGTTGGGCGTTGGGTCGACGAAGGGCATCAAGACGAGCGTGTTGCGCTCAATCAGCGAGTCGTCGACATGGGCCGAGATCGTTGCCCGGCCATTCACAGTGTCGAGCAGGTGCAGGCGGTTGTTGGCAATCACCACTTCGGCCGCGTTGTCAGCGCGGATGACGTTGGTGCGCGCGATCACTCGGTTGTCGTGGATGCGAATGTCGCGGCAACTGCCTTCGGTGCGGCCGACGATGTGCACGGCGACGGCGTCGAAGGTCACGAGGTCGAGGCCATAGACGTGAATGCCTTCGCAGTCGATGAACTGCAGGATCGGCTGCGCGCGCGATTCGGTGCGCGGCAAAATGAAGGAGCGCCGCTCGCAGCCGTGGATCGTGACGTTGCGCCGTCCGTCAAGCGCTAGGTTTGCGCGGTGCAGCCCGGGCAACAGGCAGAGTTCGCCGCCGCCAGCGGGAAGGTGCAGCGCGGCTTCTTCGAGCGAATTGAAGTCGCCGAAGCTCGATACGCCGTCGCCGACCAGGAAGGTGCAGCAGATCTTCTGGTTGGTCAGCGGGCGGAAACGCTTGCGACAGTCTTCGATGGTCCCGGAGAGAGTGGTGTTGTGATCGCCGGTCCAGTTGATCTCGGCCAGCGGCACGCGGTGGTAGACGATGCCGGTGGGCGGCGCATCGTCGATCAGCACTTGCGGGTTGAAGATCTCGCCGGCGCGCACCGTGAAGGTCCAGTAGTCGCCGGGGCGGTAGTTGCCGGCCGCGGGTGCGTCGAACACCAACCGGATGCCGTCGCGCAACGGCGCCGGGTTGGCGGCATTGGTGAAGGCCAGGATGTCGGCGATGCCGTTCCACAGCCGGAAGAACACCGACGGGCTCGACGGCAGCGTGCCGAAGCTGGCCGGCGCGGCGAGCTCGAGGTCGTGGTCGGTGTTGAGCGTGGCGATCGTGCCGTAGACGACCTGCCAGGCACCGATCAGCGGGATGTATTCGAGCGCTTCGAGGTAGAACCCGGTGAGCCCGGAGTTGACGATCGCCGCGCGGCCGGCGTCGATGATCACGCGGTCGGGGTCGGTCGCGGTGTCGAAGCGCCCGCGCCCGACGAGCCCGCCGTTCCACTGGCTCCACTTGAAGCGAGCCGGGTCGCCGGCGTCCACGTCGGCGATTTCGATGCGGTAGAGCTGGTGCTCGAAGCCGGTGTAGCCGCCACCGCCCACCACCGGGCAGTCGCCGGCGATCGCCACCACCGGCGCGAGTGATGCGGTCAGCCGACCTTTCGACGACGGATCGTCGCGCAGCCGGGACAGGATGGTGTTGCAGTCCTCATCGGCCGCCAGGCGCAGCAGCCGGATGCGGAAGTTGACGAAGGCACGTTCGGACGTGTCCGGCCCGCCGAGCGCCGGCTCGATCAGGCGCTGCGGATACTGGAAGCCGTGCAGCGCTTCCTCCGACACTTCGAGGATCACCGCATCGCGAACACCGTTGTCGATCTGGTCGGGCGTGGGCTGCGGGGTTGACAGGGGCGGTCCGAAATAGGTCGCTACCCGTTCGACCGGTGCGAGCGGGTTGGACGCCATACCGGCCAGCCGAGTCAGGATGCCGTCGGCCCAGGCGCGGCCCGGCCGCAGCATCACGTGCACCTGCCCATCGTCGACCAGCGCCGATTCGACGCGGAAGCCTTGCGGCTCGGTCGCCGGCACCGCGCAGACACCGGCGCCGATGATGTCGCGCCCGGCCTGGCCGTTCCAGCCGAGCTCGAGCAGCTCGCCTTCGGTGTAGTCGGCGTCCGTCGTCACGCGGCCTTGCTGATGCAGAACGCCGCTGATGTTGCGCAGCACCCCTTGCGCCGGCGGACTGACGCCGCGCTCGTGCTCGTGGGGGTCGAAGTTCAGAACTGAAAAGTCGCCTTGCATGGCTCCCCCTTAGGGTGTGTGTTGCACACCGTCATGTCACCGGCACAACGAGCGGTTTCACGCCGACAGGCATGAACTCGCGCAGCCGGACCTGCAGATTGATCCACTTGTGCGCCTCAAGCAGAAAGCCGAAGGCGCCCATCGCGTCGTCGTCGAGCCCCAGTTCGCGCACGCGGCGGTCGCTCTCGCGCGCGAGCTGGGCATACCCCGGGTCGTTGAATCGTTCGGACGTGAAGACGATGCGTGCGTCGTCCGCATGCACGCAGAAATGGTTGGGCGGCAGTCGGTCGGCGTCGCCGCTGAAGGCCGTCCACTTGATGCAGCCGCGCTGGTTGTCCAGCACCTCGAAAGGCTGCGTGAAGATGCCGCCGAAGCCGCCGACGGCGGCCACCCGGACCGGGCCGAAACAGGTCAGGCCGTCGAAGTCGAGTCGGGCCGCCCAGCCGTTGACTGGGTCCGTGGCGGAGGCGATCGCGAACAGGCCGGTCGGCGCGTCGTCGAAGCCGAGGCCGGCGTCGACGATGCTGTCTTCGATGTCCAGGCGATAACGTTCGTCGACCGCCAGCGTGCCGGTGATAGAGCGCTGGATCACGATGTCGGGTGTCGGCACGAAGTTGTCGACGTCGTTGGGGTCGTCGGTGAAGCCGTAGCCGTCGACCAGGTGCAGTGCCGGCTGCATCGGCGCCCGGCTGGCGTCGCGCAGGCTGTGGCCGCCCGGCGCCAGGGTGCAGCCGATGATCTCGAGCCGCGCCACCGCGGCGCGATCGATCAGCGCCGCGCCGGCGGGGAAGGGCGCGGCCTCGTTGGGCGCCAGGTACAGGCCTTCGAGTCGCACCTGCGGCTCGAAGGGTGTGGCCGCTGCTGCAGACACCGGCCGCAGCGACAAGGGCTGGGCCAGCCGCACGATCGGCCGGTGTTCGCCGGCGGCGCGAATGGTCAGAGACTGCGCGAGGCGCAGCGAGAGCGTGCCGTCGATTGCGGTGCCCGGCACCAGCGACATGTCGATGTCGTGCACCAGGCTGTCGTGGATCTCGATGACCACCGGTGTTGTCGCGGCGTCGAGTCCGCTCAAGGCGGCCTGCAGCGTGATGCCACCCGTCACGTCGCCGACACGGCGAAGGTCGGCGGTCGGATCCGCCGCTGGGACGCTGCGTGACACAGGGTGCGCACCGACCGGTCCCACGGCGCCATAGGTGAAGCTCACGAACATGCGTGACACGAGTTCGCCGTCTTCCGACACGATCAATTCGTCGGCCTGCGCAGCAGTGTCCAGGCCGATCAGCAAGCGGCCGATCTCGGGGTCGATGACGATCTCGCCGCTGCGCAGCGGCCGGCGCAGGCCGGTCTCCCAGGCGCACAGGTTGTCGCCGCGGAATCGCCAGTGCCATTCGGTCCGCGGCGGCAGCGGCACCAGCAGCGGCGCCAGGGTCTGCGGCATGAAGAGCTGCAGGCCGACGTCGCCGAGGTCGAAGCCGGTCGGCGGCGTGGCGGTGGCGTCGTAGAAGTCGATCTGCACATAGGCGTCGGGGTGGCCGGCCGGGGTGTTGCTGGTCAGCCGCGCATCGAACATCGGCCCCGGAACGGCGTCGGCCTCGGTCAGCGGCGACACCACGCCGCCCGACGTGCCGGGGCGCAGGAAGCCGGGGCGGCTGGTGTTGAACAGGCGCACCGGGATGTCCAGCGGATGCAGGTCGAAGCGCAGCGCAAAGCGCGCCAGGCCGGCGGGTTGCGCACCGAGATCGATGCTGCCTTTGGCAAGCGGACGCACCCGCGGCAGCCGGTAGGCCGCCAGCCGCCACAGGAAGATCGCCAGGTTGGGCAGGTTGATGTGGCGCGTGTCGTCGACGGCCGGCTTCACGTCGGCGGTGTAGGCGAAGTTGTCGAACGGCGTTCCGAGCAGCGCCAGCGCAGCCGGGTCGCGCAGCGGGGCAGTGCCGCCGCGCGGCACGTGGAAACGTGTCAGGCGCGGGTCGGCGTAGGGTGGCTCGCCGCCGGCGTCGGGCCGCTGGTGGTTCAGGTGCTGTGCCCAGCCCAGGTTCTCGCGCAGTTCGACGCCGCGGCAGGCCCAGCCGGTGAGATTGACCGCCAGCCGTTCGATCGCGCCCAGCGTGCCCTTGCGCCGGCGCAGCGCGATCGTGTCGGCCACGTCGGCGCGCAGCGTGCGCGGCTCGCCTTTCAGATGGGTCGTGCCCAGCAGGTCGGCCAGGTAGGGGATGACCCAGTCGTCGCAGGTGTCGATGAACAGGTCTTCGTAGAGCTGAGCGATGTTCTCGTGCAGCGCGCTGAACGGCCCTTCGATCGCAGACAGGTAGGCGCGCAACTGGTTCGGAGGCGTCTGCTCGAAGTCGCGCGTGCGGTAGATCTCGGGCAGCCGCTCGAACAAGGGAACCGTAGGCAGCGAGCTCATGCACATTCCCCTGCGGAAGGTTCGGCGACCGAAGTCAGCGTCAGGTGTTGCGACGCGAGTTGCAGCAACTCATGCGCGCTGCAGGCCAGCACTTGCGCGATCGGCCGCGGCGCGGCGGGAAGCAGCAGCGTATCGAGGTCGGTTACGCCGGCCGTGAACCGGCCTAGCGCCGTGACCTTGCACCACAACACGCCGGCCACGTTCTGCAGCCGGCCTTCGATGCGGCTCGCGTATTCGCGCTCGCCGAGGCGGCGCGCGCGCAGGCCAAAAAGGCCGCTGCGCTGAGCGGCAGCGTCATCGACGAGGCCGAGCGCGGCTCGCAGACCGGCTTCGACGTCTTCCTGCCGGTAGCTCGGGTCGCGCGCATAACTCACATCGACGAAGGCGTAGCGCAGCAGCGCCTGCTCTACGACCAACGGGAAGCGGTCCGGCCCGCTGCAGCGCTGGGCATGCGCAAGGGTCGCCCGCACGTCGTTGAACTCGGCCTCGCGTCCGGCCTCTAGCAGCACCCGCAGGATGATGGCCGGCACGCCGGCGTGCAGGTCCCAGGCCGCCGCCGCGGTGACCACCCCGGGCACGCCGAGGGTCTCGGTTTCATAGTCCTGGATGCTGACCAGCCGGCCCAGGCTTTGCACCTTGCCGGGCGCCGCCTCGCGCGCCTTGTCGCCGTCCTCGGGGTCGGCGCCGCCCGAGACGATGCCGGCCAGGCTCAGCTTGTCGAAGCCGGGCGGCCGCTCGCTGGCGGTCGGCGTGGCGCCGGGCTTGATCGCACCGTGCGCGCCGACGCCGCTGCGATAGACCGCGACCACGTTCTTCAGCCCCGACGGCAGCCGCGCACCGGTCTCGCCGTCGCCGAACTGCACGAAGCTGCGGCCCTCGGCGTCTTCGCGAACGATGTAGATCTGCTCGTCGGGCGCGTGGCCGAAGAAGGCATCGACACGGGTCCACAGGCGCGCATTGACCCAGATCTCCAGCTCGGGTGTCTGCGGCGGAACGGCGCCGGCCGAGAGGAAATAGGTCAACGGCGACTTGGGCAGCGGGAAGGTCTGCCACATCTGCCGGTTGTCGCCGTTGCCCAGCACCGCGTCGTGTTCGGTCTTGCCTTGCGACGCGTCGACCAGGTTGCCGAACACGGTGACGGTGGGCGCAGCTTCGTCGAAGTCCGCCCGCGTGAAAGGCGCCGGCGCTCGGTCGAAGGTCAACGACCACATCTTCGGCGCGTCGGGCACCGGCGGCGCGAAGTGGGCGACGCTGTCGGTGCACACCAGCTCGACGCTGCGGCCGTCGGCATGTGACAGGTACAGGTGCCGGCCCGCGAATTGCTGCGCCTGCACGGCCGTGCCGTAGTAGCGCAGTGCGGCGCTGCCGTTGACGAAGGCGCTGTCCTGCGGGTCGGACACCGGGCCCAGCGTCAGCGGCGGGCTAGTGACCTCGTGGATACGGAAGTCGCGCACGTCGGCCACCGGCCGCGGCGGGCTGACTGGGTGTTTGATCAGCGCGTTGTCCAGCGTCAGCAGCGTGCTCGGCCCGTTGAGGTTGCCAAAGCCCAGCGTGCCGGCACGAATCGAGCGGATGGTCCGCACGACGCTCACGTCGAAGCGCGTGCTGGTGGTCGTTTCAGCGACCCGGGTCTGGATCACCACCCGGCCGCCCGGCGTCAGGTCGGTCACTTCCTGGTCGAGCGGCATCAGGGTCGGCGGCAGCGGGATCGACGCGCTGGTGTTCCCGCAGTCGTGGTTGGTGCTGGTATGGCGCTCGAAGCTGGTCGACGATTCGAGCGCGCCGATGATCGTGCTGCCGCTCAGCTCGTTGGTCACCGTCGTGGGCGGCGCGTTGTGGCCGAAGAGGCGGAAACTGCGGCCCAGGCGGTATGCGGCGACCGGCTGGTTCCAGGCTTCGACCAGCGGCGCGTCGATGTCGACGATCACGCGGCCCAGCAGCCGTGTCACCTTCTTGACCTTGACCACCTGCGGCGCCTTCTGCGCGAACAGCGTGGAACCGCTCGACGTCCAACCCGGCTCGGCGGGCTGCAGCAGCAGGCGGTCGCCGACCTTGAGATCGAAGGCGGCCAGGTTCAGCGAGTCGCCGGCGTTGTTCACCTTGGCCAGCTCGAACGAACTGCTGCCCTCGGCCAGGGTCGGCAGGTAGCGGCGCGCGCGGTACAGGTTGAAGCGGCCGAGGTGGGGCCACGCCGTCAACGCCGCATCGGTCTGGAAGTCGGCCGGCACCGTCAGGTCTTCGAGCTCGGCCTTGACCGGGAAACCCTCGCGGATCGTCACCGGTTTGTCGCCGCGTGCCTCGAAGGCCAGCGTCGCGCGCCCGCCGATGCCTGGCGCGAGCCGATAACCCGTGAGGCGCACCAGCTCGGCCACGCTCTCGCGCCACGCCGCGGTGCGCAGGTAGGCCTCGTTCGCGTAATGCTCCTGGTAGAAGCTCAGGATGTCGGCGAGCAAGGCAGCGCCTTCGAGCAGCGCGATGCCCGGGTCGTCGGCGTCGCGGTGGGTCCACCCAGTGAGCTCAGGGGCGGCGTCGATGCCGCGTGTCATCGCTTCGACGAAGTCGGCGTAGCGCCCGATGCGGTACGCGATGCGTGGCAGCCCGGCGCGGTTGTCGGAGCGGCGCGGGAAGACGAAGGGGTCGGTGATCAGCGGGTCGCAGGCCATCTCATCGTCTCCCGCCTTGCACCTCGAAGCGGATCAGTCCATGTTCGAGGTGGTCGGGATCGTTGTTCAGCAGCACGACCTCGTCGAAACTGATCTCCAGCGCCTCGGCGCCCGGCACTCCCGCTTGCGGCGCGGAGAAGCGTTTCATTGTGATGCTCACCACATGCTCCACGCCGGCGACGCGGTGGATGCGGCCTTCGATCGCGCTACGGTGCAGGTCCTGGCCGAAGCTCCATTCCTCGGGGTTGAAGAATCCGCGCCGCCCGTCCGAGGTCCAGCTGCTGGAGAACTCCTGTTCGAGCACGAAGCGCAGGTCCTCGCGCCAGTAGGCCTCGCCGGCGCAGACGACCACCTGGATCTCCAGCGGCACGTAGCGCGGCGGGCGCAGCTCGATGTCTTCGCCGATCAGCCGCACCGCCTCCAGGTGGTCGGCGACACGCGGGCGTAGCTCGTCCCACAGCGTGTCGGAGCGGGCGTCGCCCAGCGCGGTGAAGCCGGCCGGGTCGATCGCGACGCGCACCGTGCGCCAGCTGCCGGTCCAGGCGTAGCGGGCGACGGCACGCGACACACCCGTCACCTCTTCGGCGCGATTGACGTAGTCGGCCAGCGTGACGGCGCGCAGCTGGCGGGCGCGGAAGGCTTCGGGCGCGTTGCGGCGGATGCGCTCGGCCGGTTCGGGGTCGCGGCCATCGACGACATCGAAGGGGTTGGTCGCCGCGACTACCGCGCCGTTGAGCGCGCCGGTCAGCGGCTGGATGTTGACGAGCTGATCGGCACCGATGTTGCCGGCGTGCCCGCCGCCGATCTGGTACTCGGCATGCACGATGGCATCCACCGGCAGGACGCGGCCGTTGGTGCCGTTGCCGAAGCGCAACACGCTGCGCTGGCGCTCGTCGGTCTCGACCATGTAGTGGTCGCCGTTCTCGGCCGAGGCGTCGCTGTGCACCAGGCTCTCGACCTCATCCCAGGTCTCGCGCGCCGCTCCCGCCGGCTCGACCTGCAGCCACAGCGTCGAACGGGCCGGCTCCTCGCCGTTGGGTGCCGCGCCCGAACTCGGCGGCAGGTAGGCCAGCGGCCCTTCGTCGGGCAGCGCGGCGAGCGCCCAGTCGCGCTGGTCGCCGAAGCGGTCCATGCGCGCGAAGTGGCGGTGTTTGACCCTGTCGGTCTCGGTCGGCAACGGGCTGCCCGGTTCGTAGAAATGCACTTCGAGCGGCCGGCCCTCGTGCACCGTGACGAGGTTGCCGTAGAACAGCGACACATCTTCGACCGTGGTCGGCGGCGGGCCCGGGCAGAAGGTGGTGAAGCTGTAGTCGAAGCGCAGTGCGTCTTCCTCGCGCCAGTTCACGCGAACCAGCCAGGTGCTGGTGACAGGGTCGAACACCGATTCGGCGGCGCCGCGATCCACGTCGTCGCCGGCCAGCAGACGCAACAACTGCCGCTTCGCGCGCTTGCGGCCGGCCAGCGCGCCAGTCAGCGGGTTCAGTATCTCGGCGATCAGCATCTCGCGCCACAGGCCGTTGCGCACCAGGTCGCGCAGCGCATCCGCCTCGGCCTGCGAGACCAGACCGGCCAGCGGCGCGATGTCGGCACTCGTGCTGCCGGCCGCCAGTGCCGGCTGCGCATTGCGCCAGGTGTGCAAACGCAGCCGGTTGAGCAGCGGCTCGAGCCGCTGGCGCTGCGCAGGCGCGACGATGCGGCGCTGGCGGGTCGCGAAGAACACGGCGTCGTCGTCCGCCGGGTCGGCGCCGGTCCACACCACCAACTCCTGGTCGATCAAGGTGAACGGTGCCTGACCGGCAACCACGTCGACCGCGAGCCAGGTGCTGGACTGGTTGCCTTCGTGCAAATGGTAGTCCACCAGCCGTGAGTGGCGCGCCAGCGAGACACGTTTGCGCGTCGTCCCGAGATAGGCCTCCGCCATCACGCGGTCCTGGAAGTCGCTCAGCTCGTCGGCCGCGGCGGCGAACAGGTCGATCAGCGCCTGGTCGTGGTCGGCCTCGCTGGTGCTGGCCCATCCCGGTACGCGTTCGGCCATCGCGACCATCAGCGTGTGGCGGAACGAGTCGTAGTCCTTCGCCAGGTAGTCGATCGCCGGGTTGGGCAGAGGCGGCCGGCCGGGCTGCGCAGGCGCGCAGTCGTTGGTGAAACAGCCGGGCCGGAACTTGAAGCCGATCGCGCTAAAGAAGGGGTCGATCAGGCTCGCGTTCCAGACCAGCTCCAGCGTGTAGGTCGAGTAGTCGCCAACCGGCTCGATGCGCAGCGCGAGACGTGTCGCGTCGATGCCGGCCACCGCCGTCACCTGCACCTGCCCGCTGGCGCTGCCGGCGACGATGCGCGAGCCGCCGCGGATGCGAAACACCTGGCGCGCACGCACCGGGTCGCCGCCGATGTCGGCCAGGATCGCCCCGACGTGCAGCCCATTGAAGAAACGCAGGTCGATGCCGGCGTGATCCGGGTTCGGCCCCGCCGGCAGCGACACCAGCGCGAGCTTCAGTCCATCCAGGCCGCGGCTTGCCAACACATCGGCGCGGTCGTCGACGAAGTCGGGGAAGGTGATGGCGCTCATGGCGGCCTATTTCGAACTGCGCTGGAACTTGAGGACGCGCGAATCGGGGCTGCCGGCGGGCCGGTACTTGACGGTCACTTCGAGCGTCGCGGCGGCGTCGTCCCAGACCACGTCGATCAGCTCCACCGTCAGCCGGTGGCCGAGCCAGCGCGACAGCGCGTTGGTGATGCGCGCCTTGACGACGCCGCGCAGCGCTTCCGACGCCGGCTCGAAGACGAGCCGGCGCACACCGCCGCCGAACTCGGGCAGGAACAGCCGCTCGGCAGGGCTGGTCAGCAGCAGCTGCAGCAACTCGTCGCGCACATGAGCGTCGTCGTTGATGGGTGGTGCGGTGCGGCCGTCGCTGCCGATGCGAAACGGGAACGCGAGGTGGCGGCCATTCGAGAGGGTTGCGAGCGCCATCGTCATGTCCCCTTGGCCTGTTGCTGGGTCTGCACGACGATCGCGGTGCCCTGCGGCGCCTGTGCCGCGTTCAGGCACAGGCCGACGCTGTTCTGCAGCAGCACCGGCACGTTGTGCACCGAGGTCTGCGTCGCGGCCGTCACCCAGCGGATCGTCACGCAGGGCGAATACGCGACCGGCGTGAACGGGCAGCCGATGATCGGATGTACGTCGGTCTGCAGCAGCGCGGGCGCCCCGTCGATCAGCATCTCGGTGTCTGTGGTGATGAGCTGCGCCATGCCGCCATGCGGGCACATCACGGTGCTGGTGGTGGTCAAGATCGGGATCACGGCGGCACCCCAAAGGTCATCGCCCCGTTTACCAAGCTCACCCCCGCCAACCCCACCTTGATCAGCCCGTTGTTGAGCGAGATGTCCTGGTTGCTGATCTTGATTTCGCAGGAGCCGCAGGTCAGCACGATCTCGGTCGTGGTCATCTTGATCTCGGGGCCGCTGCCGTGGACCAGCTTCACTTCGTCGGCCTCGTCGTCGAGGATGAGCTTGTGGCCCTTCTCGGAGACGATCACACGCACCGCTGCGCCTTGCGGATCGGGCCGCTGGCCGCTGGCCCACCAGGCGCCAGACCAGATCGGGTTGTCGAGCCGCCCGGCCTCGAACTCGATCCACACCCCCGAGCCCACCTTGGGCAGCATCACCATGCCGTGGCCGTCACCGGCGAAGGGCGCGGCCGGCATCGCCCAGCCGCAGGCCTGTTCTCCCAGCACGGCAGGCACGGTGGCGCGAATGCGGCACTGGTTGTTCGGGTCGTCGACGTCTGTGACGATGCCGCGGTACTTGCCGAAATAACTGGTCCCGACCCGCTCGACCAAGCGTTCGACCATCTCTTCAATCACGATGGGCATCAGAAGATTCCTCCGCCAGTGGACACCGACGTCTGCAGCCCGCCACCCAGCGCTTCGGCGACGGCGGCGCCCGACACCTCGGTCGCCGAGTCGGTCTTGGCTTCGAATTCCTGCGTGTACAGCGACGGCGTGATGCGGTGGACCACCTTGGTGATCAGGTAGTCGCCGCTGTAGGGCGTGGCGCCGGCGTCGACCCGCACCTTCTGGTAGGGCGTGAGCACCGCGCCGTAACAACCCGGGATCACGTGGCTCGTCAGCTTGTAGACGTAGCCGTTGCGCCGTGCCTGTGCGGTGGCGGCAGCGGCCGGGTCTTCGCGCGTGTTGTCGGACGGGTTCATCAGCCGGCGCGGCGTCAGGTCGGCCGGCAGTGCCGGCAGGTTGCGCATCAGGCCCAGGTCTTCGGCACTGGTTTCGAAACTGGTGACGCCCTGGTCGTCGACCCGCAGCACCTGCGCCTGCGTTTTCTCGCCACCGTCCGGGTCCTGCATCACGCTCGCGTTCGAGAGGTTGCGGCCATCGCCGATCAGCACCAGCGGCGGCAGGTCGGCCGCGTCCGCCGGGTCGGGTAGGAAACAGCCGATGCTCGCCCCCGGCTCCTCGCCCGGCAGCACATAGGCGTGGCGGTCGGAGGCGGTGGCGAGCTCGCGCAGGAACTGCAGCACCGTGCCGCGGCGTGTCGTGGTCTCCGGCGTGTTGTCGGTGCCTTCTATGCGCTTGTCGCGGATCTGCTCGAAGCGGTCGAACAGCTCCTCGGCGATCGCGCTGTCGCTTCGGTGTTCGAACGGCGGCTCCACTTCTTCGTCGCGGTTCAGGAAGGCGCTGTCGTCGCGCACGACGATGGTCGCCGTGCTGCGGCCGGGCTGTGAATCGAGGGCGGCATCGACGCTGACCAGCGGCCCGTCAATCAGCGGCGTGAAGCGGCCGCTGCCGATGTCGAGCTCGACTCGCACGCGTGAGAACGGCGCCGAGGTGTCTCCCGGCCAGTGCAGCCAGGCGCCGTTCGCGTCCAGGCACAGGGCCATGCGCACTTGAGCTTCCCAGAAGGCATCCATCTCCTGCGTGACCTCGATCTCTTCGATGCGCCTGAGCTCGTCCTCGCTCGCGGCGCGGTCGCCGAACCAGACACGGAAACGTTGCTCGGCCATGTCAGGTCCTCGGAACGTTCAGCGCGTCGCCCGGGGTCTCGACCAAGGTGCGGCCATCGAGCGCGGTGTTGGCATCGGCGATGTGCCAGAACTGGGTCGCGTCGCCTGCGCGGGCCTGGGCGAACAGGTCGAGCCGGTCGCCTGCCTGCACCATCTGCGCCTCGCCGGCCACTGGCGTGAGGCGGCGCAGCTTTAGCGCGGTCACGGCTTCGCCGGTCGAGGTCGTGGTCTCGACGGTGGCGACCTTGAAGTAGCGCGAGTTCGCAAGAAACATTCGTGGCTCCTACAGCGGAATCAGCTCGACGATCTGCTCGGCGGTGTTCGCCAGGTTGGCGATCGCCTGCGCTTCCTTGGCGATCGTCGAGTACTCGAGCGCGCCCTTGGCGAGCACGTCGTCGGAGCAATCGTCGACGGCAATCACGCTCAGCGTGATGTCGACCTCGGCGCGTACCGGGTTCAGGATCGAGTCGTACTCCAGCTCCGAAATGCTCATCGAGTCGATCGTCACCGGCAGCACCCGTGTCAGGCCCCAGATGAACAGGATGCGCGGGTACTTCTCGCGCGGAATGGGCTGGGCCGGCGCATCGTCGGCGCCGCCGCCGCCGAGCGCGTCGCCGATGGCGTCGATCGCCGCGCCGATCAAGCCGGCGATCTTCGAGCTCGGCAGCACCATCTTCTCGAGCGCCGCGAGCTGCGGCCCGATACCGAACAGCTGCGCCAGCACCTTGCCTTCGTCGAGCATGTTGGCGGCGCTGAAGTGCGCCTTGAAGGTGATCTTCTCGAAGGTCTTCTCGCCGGCTTGTGTGGTCTCGCGCTGCGTCGCGCCGGTCGGGCGCGGCGGAATCTGCAGGCTGCGCGACAGCGACTCGGGGTTGAACTGGAAGATGACGACGTTCGGGATCGGCCCGATCAGCGACGTGCCGTACTCGATCAGGGCGCCGCGCAGCAAGATCATGATTGCCCCCCTCGTGCACGGTCGGCGATGCGCTGCGCGATGTGTGTGGCCAGTTCGTTCGCGCCGGGCGACGCGGGGCTGGTGATGCGACCGGCGTCGATGCGGTCGGCCGGCGCGATCCGCGCGTGCTGCGGCGCCAACGCCCGGGTGAGCGCGGGGCCCAGCGCGCGCGCCGCGGCCTCGGCGGTGGCCGGCGCGATGCCGCGCAGGTCGAGTTCGAGCCGCTCGATTCGCAGGTGGCGCAGGGGTGCATTCATCGTGCGGTCCTTTGAGAGGCCACCAGCGAGGCGTAGGGCCCGAACTGGTCGAGGCTGTTGGCGCGGTCGAGCTTGTCGTACTCGCGCTGCACCGCTCGCACAACGGCCGGCATGCCCAGCCGCCGCGGCGCGCCGTCGGCCGCGCTTTGCAGGCAGGCCTGGAACACGATCGCCCGGATGTGGCCGCCGGCGAGCGCAAACCGCTGCGCCAGAAAGTCGAAGTCGATCTCGCTCGCGTCGACGCCCTCGGGGATCACGCTGCGCCAGATACGCGCCCGCTCAGGCGCTCCCGGCAGCGGAAACTCGACAACAAAACGCAGCCGGCGCAGGAAGGCTTCGTCCAGGTCCTTCTTGCGATTGGTGGCCAGGATCGCCAGCCCCTTGAAACGCTCCATGCGTTCGAGCAGGTAGCTGATCTCGAGGTTGGCGTAGCGGTCGTGGGCGTCCTTCACCTCGGTGCGCTTGCCGAAGAGCGCATCGGCTTCGTCGAAGAAAAGGATCACGTCGGCCGAGTCGGCGGCGTCGAACAGCCGCCGCAGGTTCTTCTCGGTCTCGCCGATGTACTTGTTGACCACCTGCGACAGGTCGATGCGGTACAGCGGCAGGTCGAGTTCGGCGGCGATCGCCTCGGCGCACATCGTCTTGCCGGTGCCCGGCGGTCCGGCGAATAGCGCGGCCAGCCCGCCTTCGTTCCAGGCGCGTGCCGTGCCCCACTCGTAGTGCACCCGGGTCAGGTTGTTCATCGCCGCGACGATCTCGTCGATCTGCGTGGCTTGCGGCGCTGGCAGCATCAGTTCCCTGCGCGCAAAGCGTGGTTCGACGGCTTGCGCGAGCGTGCCGAGGTCGAGGTCGGCGCGCGCGGAGGCGAACGTCTCGCTGTTGCTGGGTGCCCGCTTGAGCGTCGCGAGTTCAGCGCCGACTCGTGCGATCGCCGCCTGTTCATAGCGGAAGCGGCGCGCCAATTCGGGCAGCAACGCGCCGGACGACGGCAGCGCCTGGCGCCATAGCGCAAGGCGCTCGGCGTAGCTCAAGGGCGGCACGACGATGGCCGGCAGCGTGGGGCCGAGGCCGCGCAACGCTGCCCGGTCGTGGGCTCCGACGAACAGCGTGAGCGGCAGGCCCGGCGGCCCTGGTGTTTGGAGCGCTGCCTCATGGGCCGACGGATCGGCGAGTGCTGCGGCCGGCATGTACACCGCGTGGCCGCGCAACCACGCTGCGCTCAGGGCCTGCGCGAGCTGATCGCGAGGCAGCGCCGCACTCGGTTGCACGGCGCGCGCACCGGCGCGCTCGGCGCAGGCGGCTGCAACCTCGGCAAGCGGTGCGCCGGGAGCGCCGATGATGGGGACGATTCGCAGACCCTGGCGCGTGTGTGCACGGTCAGCGCTTGCGACGGCGGCCGCGACCCTTGCGATGGCTGCGCCATCGAGCGCCTCGGGCAATCGGGCCGAGACGATCGCCTCCAGCGCGCTCGGCAGCGCATCGTCGGCGAACAGCAGTTCGCGCGCGACCAGCGGCGGCACCCACAGCGGCGCCTGCCAGTCGCTGGCGGTGACCCCTGAAGCCCCGACGATGAGACCATGGCGCAGGAGGGTGTGGGCCGGATCGAAACAGTCCAGCAGCTCGTCGGGCTCGTCCCACAGGCGTTGCGCGAGGGCGAGCGTCGGTCCGGTGCGCGACGGTTCGTTGAGGCAGCTCGCGATGACCTGGCCGGCGGCGCTGTCGACACTGGGCAGCAAGGCGACGGCCAGCACGAAACACTCGACCGGTTGCAGTTCGAGCCGGCGCGCGACCCAGCCGAACGAACCACGCTTGTCACCGCCGCTCGGGGCCGGCGGCACGCCGGCCGCGATGCGATCGCTCAGGTGGCGCGCGGTCACGTCGTCGGCGAAGAAGGTCCGCTTGTCGCGCTCGTAGCGCACCAGGTCGAGCGACGCAAGCGCCCGATCGGTCGGCGGCGGCAGCGCCGAGCCCGCGGCTTCGCCCGCGCCTTGCAGGCCGCGTTCACGCCACAGCCAGCAGACCTCTCGCCGCAGCCGTAGCGTGACCTGGCTCAGCCAATGCTGTGCCAACGGATCGTGGCCACGCACGCCGGGCATGAACGCGACCGGATCCGGCTTGCGGCTGGCGAATGGGTTGGTCGTCATGGCACCACCACGCTCGGACTCGCCTTGGCCTGCTGGTTGTTGACCCGCAGGATCACGCGGTAGCTGCCCGCCGGCACGGCCGCTGCGGCGCCGGCGACGCTGAGCGTCTGCTGGTTGGCGGCCGCCACGACCGTGTCGAACAGGTGCACCGTCACGCCGTCGGATTCGCGGTAGAACAGCACCATCACGTCGTCGGTGTCGTCGCCGAGCAGCACGCCTTGCAGCTGCAGGTCGCCGGCGACCAGCGCAGCGCTGTTCAGGGTCGGCAGCAGCCGCGCGGCGACCAGGTTGCTGGTGCGGGTGCGGGTGGGCGACAGGCGCCTGCGCACCACCAGCGGAATCTCGCCGGCCGACAGCGTGGTGCCCGACGCGATCGGCGTGCCCGAGCTGCCTTCGGCGGTGACGACGAGGCGAGTCACCTGGCGCTCGACGATCGTCAGCATCTGGTCGCCGAGCACCACCTCCATGTCGCTGCTCGAGAGGTCGTCGCCGAACAGGGTCAGCGTGGCGCCGGCTTCGAATCGATCCGGCTCCACCCGGTCGAGCCGCGCGCCCATCGACGGGATCACATTGATCTGCACGCCATCGCGCCCGATGATGGTCTCGGGCGCGGTGCTGTAGTCGACGCCGACCAGCAACGAACCCTTCGGCAGCGCGCCCGGCACGATCATCACCGGCCGCATCTGGAACGCCGCCGACAGACGATAACGCTCGTCGGTTCCCTGCATGATCTTGGACAGCAGCTCCGCGTTTGATTCGTCGAAGGTCAGCTTCAGCGGCTCGGGGTTGTTCTCGAGCGCCAGGCGCACGTTCGGGTCGACCAGCGGATCGAGGCGCAGGAAGTTCAGTGCGTGCAGCGTCGCCATGCCACGGCCAAGCAGGTCGTGCGCAAGTGCGGTGTCGCTACTTTCGGTGGCATCGAATGCGGTCAGCAGGAACTTGAGCACCAGCCACAGCGGCGGCGGTTCGCCGTCGCGCAGCGACAGGTTGCGCAGGTGTGGATCGAAGGCGGTTTCATAGAGAAACAGATTCAGCTTCGCGCTGGTGTCATTGGCGGCCGCGTCTTCGGGTTTGCCGATCGAGACGACGAAGCCGCGCCGGATCAGGTGGTCCTGCAGCAAGCGCGTGACCGCGCCGATCGCCGTGCCGGAATCAGCGAGCGCCATGGTCAGATCCTGCGCAGCGCGCGCCGGGAGAGGGCGCTTCGTGGGGCCAAGGCCGTGGCACGCGGCGCGGCGGGTGGCGCGGGCCGAGCGACGGTTTGCGCGGAGGGGGCATCGACGCGCACATGGATCGTGCCGATCGAGACTTCGACGACCTCGTGGCGGGCCTCGGGCGCGAGCGGATCGGGCGGCGCCATCGGGACGGAGCGGGTGGGGCGAATCGCCAGCGCCGGCACTTGCATGGGCTCGCGCGCGCTAGGTTCCGCGAGCGACGCGGGATGCGTGGGCGCCGTGGCCGACGCTTGCGCTTCGGGCTCGACCTCGGCCTCACGAAGCGGCTGCGCCGGTGCGACGGCGCGGGCTTGTGCGGTGACCGCCACCACCGACGGCGCATGGGGTGGCACGACCTGCGCGACGGTGCTGGCCGGCCGCGGATCCGCGGCGACCCAATGCATCGCGGCGTGGACGAGCGCTTGGCCGAGCGGTGGCTTCGTTGCTTCGGTCGCTGGCGGGGCCGGCGGCGAATGAGGCCCATCGTCGGCTGCGTCTGGCGCGGCGCCGAGGTCGGCCTGAGGTGACGTGGCGTGCCGCGCTTGAACCATTGGAACGCCACGGGCCGTGTGCTCGTCAACCGGCGTTGCCGACGGTGCAGGAACTTCCGCCGAATGAGCGACCGCGATCGCAGCGCTAGCTGGCTGCGGCGTCGACGCGGCCCGCGCGGCAGCCAGCGCCATCGTGGTTGGGCCATGTTCGACATCGATCTCGACCACGCTCGCCTCGACCTGCGTCATACCCGGCGCCCCACGTCCGACACCCAGGCCGCTGGACCGCATCAGCGCGCCGAAGTAGCCGTTCATCGCTGCTCCTCGATCAGCGCGAGGTAGCGAGCGCGGCGTGCTGGCGGCACCGCAAGCACTTCGGATTCGGACCAGCCGTAGTGCATCGCAAATCGATGCACCTCATGCAGCAGCGCGCGTTGCCGCGCGACCAGCCGCGCCAGCGCGAGGGTCTCGAGGTCGACCGCCACCTCGTTGGGCGTGCCGCAGGCAGGGCACCGGCACGCCACCGTGAAATCGACCAGCGGATCCAGCGCTGCGATCGACGCCGACAGGGCCGCTTCGTCGTCCGGCTCGACCTCGCCCGCGAGCACCAACGAATCCAACATCACGCGCAGCGCCTGCACGCGCGACGCCGGCTGCGCAGTGCGCCAGCGGCGCAGGTCCTCGCCGGTGGGCCTGCGCATCGTCAGCGCCCGGCTGTCGCTCAACCGCAACTGGATCGGCGCGGCATCGGCCTCGCCGCCGGGCAAACCGCCGCGCAGCGGCAGCTCGAACTCGAACGCCTCGTCGCAGGCGGCGGCGTTGCAGCGCGCGCTCAGTGCAATCTGATCGCGCGCTTCCGTCACCGCTACCAAGCGCAGGAGCGCGGCGGTGCGTGCGCCCACCGGCTGCGACCACCAGAACGCTGGGTCGCGCGGCTCGCCGCACTGCGCCAGCAGCGCGGTCACGAGGCCAGGGCGGTCGGCGTGGCCGAAGTCCAGGTCCAGGTCTACGGCAGCGCCGAATGGACGCATCCCGGCATTCGACGAAGCGAGGTCCATGGCTTCATGTCAGGGCCGTCAAGCCGCCAACACCGGCTCGGTCGGTTCGGTGACCTCGACGTCTCGCTCCCAGCCCTCGTTTTCTAGCTTGAGTGTCTGGATCGCGATCGCGTTTGCGTTCGCGTCGAGGTCGGGCATAGCCTGGAACTCGGAGACCCAACAACGGTAGATCTTGTAGGCGATCACGACCTGCCCGGTCTCGTTGTAGACCTCGAGGATCACGTCCTTTCGAAAGTCCTTCAGACTGACCTCGGCGCCCAGCCCGGCGCCGACATGCCAGACCTTGTTGGCCCAGGCCTCGAACTCGAGGTCGTGCGTCACGCCGCGTTCGAGCATGATGGCCTCGTACTTGGTGCGGCCGGGTGACTTGCGCGAGGTCGACGGGTCGCCGCCTTCTCGGTGTTCGACCACCTCGGTGCTGCGCTTGAGCGAGCCGACCTTGCTGACCCCGGCCACGTAGCGGCCGTCCCACTTGATGCGAAATTTGAAGTTCTTGTAGGGATCGAAGCGATGTGTGTTGACGGCGAACTGGGCCATGTTGCGACTCCCTTAGTTCAGATCGCCGGCGATCTGCTGGATGATGAGGACGACGAATTCGGCCGGTTTGAGCGGTGCAAAACCGACCATGATGTTGACGATGCCGAGGTTGCGATCGGCCTGCGTCGTGGTCTCCTTGTCGCACTTGACGAAGAAGGCTTCGGCCGGCGTCTTGCCCTGGAACGCGCCCTGGCGAAACAAGCCGTTCATGAATGCGCCGAGATTGAGGCGGATCTGCGCCCAAAGCGGCTCGTCGTTGGGCTCGAACACCACCCATTGCGTGCCGCGGAACAGCGACTCCTCGATGAACAGAGCGAGCCGGCGCACGGGCAGGTATTTCCACTGCGAGGCGAGCATGTCCGCGCCCTCGAGCGTGCGCGCGCCCCAGACGACGTGGCCGATGCCCGGC
Source organism: Pseudomonadota bacterium (assembly GCA_043748075.1). Lineage (GTDB taxonomy): Bacteria > Pseudomonadota > Gammaproteobacteria > Steroidobacterales > Steroidobacteraceae > UBA964. Next base: position 18,577 of record JAYTNX010000307.1, on the reverse strand, counting down.
AGGTTGCGCAGGCAGTTGATGCCGCGCGGATTGAGCCGGCCATTCTCGCCGTCGGTGAGCGTGGCCGGCCCGCCGTTGACCTGCAGGCCGAGCACGCCGCCGAGGCCGGCTTCGGTGCCGGCGGGCGCCTTCCACACGCCGCGCGACGAGTCCGTGCGCGCGATGATCCCGGCGACCACGCCGCCCGGCGCGAACTCCTCGAGCTGGCCGTCCTGAAGCGGATCGATGAGACGCAGCCGCGGGAAGTAGATAGCCGCATTCTTCGGGTTGCCCACGGCGGTGCGGTAGATGTCGATGGTGTTCTCGGCCGCGGCGACATCCCAATTGCGCGGGGCATCCACGACCAGCAGCGCCCGCTCCTCGGTGCACAGCGCACCCGCGGCCAGGAGCACATTGGTGGGCACATCGATGTCGAGGCGCTCGAACGCCGGCGCGGCGGTCTCGCGCGCGAATACCAGCGGTGGAATGCACAGCAGGTTGAAGAGGTCGGCCTTGAGCAGCGCGTGGATGCCAGTCTTGGCCGCCGCGTTGCCAATGATTTCATTCGCCGCGATGGTGGTCGCGGCCGGCACCGTGCCGACGATCACGCCGTCGCTGCCGGAGGTGTCCGCCGGTGCAACGTTGGCCTGTATGTCCGGGCGCAGGGCCCCGAGGGTCAGCACGCGCACGAGCTTGGATTGCTCCTGCACGATCTTCGTGACGAAGCGCGGGTTCGCGGCATCCATCGAAACGTTGCGGAAGATTTCGCGTGCGCCGCTGCCGCCGCGCGCCGCACTGCCGGTGGTGCCCGACGGATCGTCGAAGACGGTGAGGTTGAAGAGGTTGTTGTTGGCGGGGTCGCTGGTGATGTAGTCGACCGACGCGCGCAGGTTGCGCCCCCAGCTGCCCGGGTTCGCGGCGCTCAACGTGGTGCCCACGGTGAGCGTCAGCGAGGCGGGCGCCGCCGCGATCGAGCCGCCGTCGGCGCCGTTGGCGGTGCGCACGATGAGTGCCTGTCCGCCGCCGTTCAGGAAGTAGTGCTGCGCGGCGTACGCGACGCTGCTGTTGCGCCACAGTCCGCCGAATTCGCGCTCGAATTCGCCGAACGAAAACACCGCCACCGGTTCGTTCAACGGTCCGCGCCACGTGCGGCCGACGAATGCGGCGATGGAGGTGGCGACACTCGCGATGGCGCGTACACCACTCGGAACCTCTTCGATGTAGACGCCGGGGTGAGCAAGAGTCGGGGGCATGCTTCCTCTCCTTGGGTTCGCTGGCGAGTCGACCGCGGACGCGCGCTGCGCGCACATCCGATCTCGTCGTTCGCGCTGAGTCTGAGCATGCGTTTTGCGAAGGGTCAACGCGCCCGGGCGCGGTGAGCGCGAGCCGGACGACGTGCGGAACAACCTCTCGTTTTCGATCGTGTGCACGCCGGGTGGGGATTGACGCGGCGCGCGGCGCGCGGCATCGCGCGCGGGTGCACTGCGCGCCGCGCGCGAGTAGCTAGTACCCGCGTCTCGTGCAAACCCCGTGAAACTCCGCAGGTGCCCGAAAAAAAAGTGCGGCCGCCGTGTACGCAATGCACGCGACGCCGCGCGTCGCGGTGAGTCGCGGTGAGTCGCGCGTAGTTGCGACGTGCCGGTGCTCGCAGGTACTGATATGAATTGTGACGTGCGACCGATTTGCGGACGCCGGCCGGCAGGAGTCATCGGGTTTGGATGGCGTCGCGAGGGCTGAAAGCTCCTCGTCGCGGACGCAACACTGCGATCCGGGCGGAACGTGGCGCAGATTCGACCCGCGATCGTGGAGCGGCCGGCCGCCGGGCCGTCCAAGAGGCGGGGTGATGCGACATAATCACGGTGCCGCCTGGCGCCGGGGCCGGATCGCGAGCCAGTTCACGTCGAATGTGACTGGATTCTGTAACGCTGCGGACCGGGAGTTTCGCCGGGTAAATTCAGGGATTCATGGACTCACGTCCTACATTGGCCTCCTCTTCGACGGAGACGGGCCAGACCACCATTCGTGCGTCTGTCCTCAACGAGCAGGTCATCGAAGTAGCTCCGGGCTGGGTCGCAGCGCTCGAACATGCGCTGCCCCACGCGCGGTATCGCGCCCTCGCGCTCTACGACGCACGCGGCGAAGTACTCCACTGCACTTCCACCGATTTCGGCATCGAGTTTCGCCAGGCCTTGAACGATGCGCTCGATGCATTCGTGCTCGGCGCCGCGCGCGAGTCGCGCTTCCTGCGCGGCGAAGGCACGCGGACCGCCATCATGCTCGCGCTGCGCGATCTGCATTCCGCATTGCAGGGCGTGTGCCTGCTGGTGGTCGAGGACACGCCGCCCGAGGACGAAGATCCGGCGGCCCGCTTCCTCACTCCCGCGGTGACGACGATATTGGCCGACATCGCCTCCGAGGTCGCGCAGACGCTGCATGCGATGCCGCGTCAGAAGCCGCCGAAGCCGCGGGCGCCGGTGCCGCTGCCGCTCGAGGCGGTGTATGCACAGATTCGCGAGCAGGAGGTCGTACTGCGCGTGCAGCAGTTGGTCCGCCTGCGCAAGGCCGAGGGCGTGCGCCGCTTCGAAGTGCTGTTGCGACACATGGTCGACGGCGAGGAGCAATCGCCCGAGCGCGTGATGCAGACCGCGGCCAACCACGGACTCGCCTCGATGATCGACCGGCGCGTCGTGGGCGAGCTCATCGGCTGGCTGCATCGCAATCCGACCGTGTGGAAGCGCGATCCGCCGTCGTTCTCCATCAATCTCTCGGACGCGGCCGTCATCGAGCCGCACTTCATCAGCTTCGTCGAGAGCTGCCTGCAGAAGTCGGGGCTGCCGCCGGGAGTCATCGGCGTCGAGTTCTCCGAGCGCGTGTGTCTCACGCATCCGAACGAAGTGGTCGCGGCGCTCGACGTGTTCGCGCGCATCGGTGTCCCCGTCGCGATCGACGACTTCAACGTGGTCGGCGCGGGCATGCCGATCCTCGATCATGCCGCCGTGCGCATGCTCAAGATCGACTCGGAGCTCACGACTCATGCGCTCGAACATCGGCTCACGCAGGCGCGTGTCGTTGGCCTCGTGCAGACGGCGAAGGTGATGGGATTGCAGACCGTCGCGAAGCGCGTGATGGGTGGCGACCACAGCAACTGGTTGACCGCCCTGGGTGTGGACTTCGTGCAGAGCTTCGAGGCGTCGCCGCCGGTGGCGCTGGATTCGTTGCTCTCCGCGCCCGCCGCGCAGACGGGATAAGGGGTCGCGACCGCACTGGCATTCCCGCTGCCGCGGGTGCATTCCCAATCGGCTTCCCTGCAAGATGAGATCCCTCTGGTTCGAGCGGCGAGCCCGCAGGCGCGCGGACAGTGGTTAGCCTCGCGCCGGCAGATGCGTTGGATGCAATGCGCAGGGGAAACCCGAATGGTCGACGAAGGCGCGCTCGGGTAGTTTCGCTCAGTGTCGTCAAACGAACTGCAGCGGATGATGATCGGCAACCATTCACAGCCAGCGGCTGCTGCGGGAGCGATACCGACCACTGCCCGGGCTCTGCGCACATGACCAAAATTGAACCGGCACGAGGCGAGCGGCACCAAGGCGGCGTGCTCGACATACTTTTGCGGGTCAGCAGTACGCTCGCCGCAGAGCGCGACCTGCAAACCATCGCGCAAGAGGTCACTGATGCGGGCCGGGAAATCACGGGCGCTGCGATCTGCGCGTTCCTCGAGAACATCACCAATGCGCCGGGAGAGGAATATCACCCGTATGCCCGGTCCGGTGCGCCCACCGAGGCATTCGCATCCTTACTGGTTGCGCACGACGCTGAACTCCGCGCACGGCTCTTCGAAGGCCGCCGATCGATCCGTAGCACTGACGTACCGGGGATCGCACAGCACGAGGGGCATCTGGAGCTTCGGAGCTACCTTGCGGTGCCGGTGGTATCACGCACCGGCGGCGTTCTAGGAGGGCTGTTCGTCGTGCATGCGGCTGCGAATTTCTTTTCGCCCGAGGCGGAAACGATGCTCGCTGGAGTCGCTGCGATCGCCGCCATGACGATCGACAACGTGCACCTCACTGCGGCGGCTCAGCGCGAAGTCCTCGAGCGCGCGCAGACCGAGGCAGCGCTGCGCGCCAGCGAAGAACGATTGCGGACGCTGGCTGAATCACTGCCGCACCTGGTCTGGACTTGCCGGCCTGACGGCTGGTGCGACTATCTGAGCAGGCAGTGGGTCGAATACACCGGACGGCCGGAGCACGACCAACTCGGATCCGGGTGGGCGGATCATCTACACCCGGGCGACCGCGATCGAGTGCAGGCCGAGTGGGCGGCGTCCACAGTCCGTGGTGACGTTTTTGACGTTGAATTTCGCATCCGACGTGCGGATGGAATCTACCGGTGGTTCAAAACCCGCGCGGTGCCGCTGCGAGACGGCGAGGGCAAGATCGTCAAGTGGTTTGGTTCCAATACCGATTTTGACGATTTCAAGAGGGGCCAGGAGCGCCTCAATGCGCAGCTCGCTCGTTTGAATCTCCTCGATCGCACGACGAGTGCAATTGGTGAGCGAATGGACCTGCAGAGCATCTTTCGGGTCGTCTTGCGCAGCCTCGAAGACAACCTGCCGATCGACCTGGGATGTGCGTGCCTCCATGTCGAAGGCAATAGTGCCCTGACAATTGTGTGTATCGGGCCAGGAAGCCAATCGCTGGCGCAACAGATGGCGCTGTCCGAATTCGCCCGCGTTCCGATCGACGAAAACGGATTGGCGCGGTGTATTCGCGGCGAGTTGGTTTACGAACCTGACATCGCAGAGTCCGCATTTGCCTTCCCGGCAAGGCTCGCGCGCGTCGGTTTGCGTTCGCTGGTCATCGCGCCGCTCAGCGTGAACAGCAAAGTGTTCGGGGTGATGATCGCCGCCAGGCGCGCACCGTCGGGTTTCAGCAGTGGAGATTGCGAATTTTTGCGCCAGTTGACGCAGCACGTGGCACTGGCGGCTCATCAGGCACAACTGTATGACTCATTGCAAAATGCGTACAACGACCTGCGGCAGTCTCAACAGACAGTCATGCAGCACGAGCGATTGCGCGTGCTTGGGCAGATGGCGAGCGGCGTTGCTCACGACATCAACAACGCTTTGTCGCCGGCGTCGTTATACGTCGAGTCAATTCTCGAACGAGACAGTGAATTGAGCGCCGGGCTGCGTGAAAATCTCGTCGTCGTTCAGCATGCCATTGAAAGCGTCACTCAGACGGTCGCGCGCATGAAACAATTTTATCGTCCGCGCGACGTGCCACTGTCCCGTGAGACCGTCGATGTCAATCGAATCGCGGAGCAGGCAATCGATCTTACGCGTGCACGCTGGAGCGACATGCCGCAGGAACGCGGCATTGTAATCCGCTTGAGCGCGCGACTCGATGCGAGCCTGCCGCAGGTGACGGCAGACGAAAGCGATGTTCGCGATGCCATCACCAATCTCATCCTGAACGCCATAGATGCCATGCCCGAGGGCGGCACACTCGTGGTTCGATCATCGACGGGTGCGAGAGCCAGCTCGGCGCAGGCGGGCGGCGGGGCAGCCACACACGTGAATCTGGAAGTGTCGGACACTGGCGTCGGCATGAGCGAGACCGTGCGCAGCCGTTGCCTAGAGCCGTTCTATACCACCAAGGGAGAACGTGGCACCGGTCTCGGGCTCGCGATGGTCTACGGAATGGTGCAGCGTCACGGGGCGGAGCTCGAGATCGACAGTGAACTGGGTGTCGGCACGACGGTGCGAGTGGCGTTTCCGATTGCGGAAGCGGGCGCAACCGGTGAGCCCCGAGCACCCAGGCACCTCAAGCGAGGTTTGCGCATCCTGCTCATCGATGACGATCTGGTGCTGCTGAAATCGTTGCGAGACACACTCGAACACGATGGCAACGTCGTGACCATAGCCGAGGGGGGACAAGCCGGCATCGACGCGTTCATCCTGGCGCTGAAGAGTGAGCGACGATTCGCACTCGTCTTCACCGATCTGGGCATGCCACATGTGGACGGCCGGACGGTGGCAGTGGCGATAAAATCCAGATCACCTGCCACTCCGATCGTAATGCTGACCGGGTGGGGGCATCGACTGCAGGCCGAAAACGATCTGCCTGAACACGTAGATCTCGTGCTCAGCAAACCGCCAAAATTGACCGAATTGCGGGCGGCAATTTCCGAACTAGTGAGAGATTGACGTGCCCGGACCCGGGCACTGCCATCGGCTTTTTTTCTAGCGCGCGGTGTAGGCGTCCATCATCAGGCCGGTGCCACCACGCGAAACGTGCGCGACGACGGCCGTGCGGCGATGGAGCTTGGTGACGGCTCCGAGATTGATGGCGAAGGCGAGCTCGACTTGCTGGCCTTTGCGAAGTCCCAGATTGGTGGTCTCGACGAACACACCGGTCGCCGACAAATTGATCGCCCGACACAGCTTCTTACGGCCGGTTGGTGTCGTGATGTACACCGTCGTGCGCGCGCGATGCCGCGTATGCAATCTGCGCTCCACCGACTGAATCCCCGCTGTCGTCGTTTTGCTCATCAGGCTCTCCTCTAGGGATTATTGCCTCGCGAGTCCGGCGATTGAACGGAACTCAACTTAATGGGTTTCGGGAAAAATTTCACGCTTCGACGTTTACTCGGGATTTGCCGTTGCGTCTGCCACCTTGAGGCGGATGAAAACCGGGCAGTGATCTGACAATTTTCGGCGCGCCGCGTCCCCGGGTCGGAAAAGAGCGCGTCCGAACGACTGCGACACGAGTCCGCGCGCCATTTCTCGCCCTACGATGATGTAGTCGATGTAGCCGCTGAACGTCTGTTGAGGGCTGCAATTCTCGAATGATTGGCCCGCGGCGGTATTGACGAGATCGGCGCCGGGTGGATCGGCATCGTCGATGTCACTCCATAGGGTGACGCCAGCCGGCTCCTGACGCAGGTCGCGATTGAAATCTCCCAGTACCGCGAACGGAACCTGCTCCGCGGCGCGCGTGTCGATCCAGCGCTCGAGAACCGGGATTTGACGGCGCAATTGCGCGCAGCTGGGTTTTGTCGAATCGAGCGGATCGCGCGCGCAGCCCGATTTGAGGTGCACGGACAGCAGCCGCATCTCGCGCGGGGTGTCCGGGTAGACGCGCACCTCGACGCCGCGACGCACGTCGTCGGACAGGGAAAGGTCGGTCACATCGCCGGCGCATGCGTGTGGCAATCCGCGACGTATCGCGAAACCGTTGTTCTGCACGCTGACTCGCGACGAGAAACAGAAATCGTAGCCGGGGAAGATCAGGCGCGCGGCGTCGGCGCCGTCGACCTCTTGCAGCGCGATGACATCGGCATCGAGTCGATGCGCGTGCTTGCGCAGCGCGGCGATGTCCTCGTCGCTGCGCGCGAGCTCGTGCGCGACGTCGCAGGGCACGGCGCGCCGCGTGCCATCACGCGTGGCGTCGCGCGGGGTGCACGCCGGCGCCAGCGCGCGCAGCGTTTCGGGCTTCATGAACCACTCGAGATTCCACGTGGCGAGCTTGAGCTCGCCGCTCGCGGGCTGCACCGGCATGCTGCCGACCGCGACGAGCAGCGCCCAAAAAAAAGTCGCGCGCACTTTCATGCGCGCGACTATCTCATGCGAAAGCTATTTCCAGCAGTCCTGGACGGGGGCGGTACCACTGTTGCCGCGCACGCCGCGATCGGTGAGCGTGTAATTCGCACACTTAGTGTCGTCCGTCTGGCCACCACCGGCGCGCGGAGTGGCAGTCGCGGTGTAGCTCTGTGCGCCGGCGCCCAGTGTGGAGATTGCCACGGTGTACTTGCCGGTCTCGGTGGTGTTCGACAACCCGAGGCCGGTCGGTGAGGCCGTGGTGAGGTCGGTGGTGTACAGATTGTTCTGCAGGTAGAACTTTTCCTGTGCTGTCTGCAGCTGCAGCAACGCGATCCTCGCTTCGGTGCGCTGCGATCGAATCAGATATTGCCGGTAGCTCGGCACCGCGACGGTGGCCAGAATCGCCACCACGATGACCACCACCATCAGCTCGATGAGGGTCACGCCCCGCTGCGAGGCGGGGCGCGGCCGCTGATCGGAAAAAGCCCCAGTCGCTTCCATTACTTGTGCTCCCAGTAGGACCGGATCGCACTGCCGAACTTCACGCAGCGCTTCAGAACTGTGCCACCCGAGTTGCAGACGCCCATTCCGCTGCGGTCAGCCGGATTGGCGAAGATAGTGATCGCGGGGGCGATACCTTTCTGCGTCAGGTCGGTGAAGCGGTCGGAAGTTTTGAGCGGGTCCGTGCTGTCGATCCAGTGCGTGAATGGTCGGGCATTCGCGGCGTACACCGCGAACACGCGATTGAGCGCATTTGCGACGCACGGATTGCTTCCAGCCAGGAGCGGCGTAAATGTCGGGAAGAAGATGACGCCCGCAGCCGTGGTCGACTCGGCCAGCACTTTCTCGCCACGCCACGCGCCGGTCCCGGTGCCCGGTTCCTTGAGGCGCAGCTTCCAGCCCGTCTTGGTGTCGCCGATTGTGGTGTCGACCAAGTCCGTCACGTCGACGAGGCTCGTATCCGCATCCTTTATGACCGTGAACGCGTCGTACCAGGTCTGTTCGCGCGACACGGACCCCATGTAGTCGCGAATCGAGTAGAAGCTGTCCTGCGTCTTCGAGTTGAGCGGATGACCGCGGTAGCCACTGCCAAGCGCAATGTTCATGTACGGCACCGAGCCGCGCGAGCTAATCGGTGTGACGTCCGGCGCGTAGTAAAAGCGGCGGTTGTTCTCTACCGTCTTCGTGGTCACGGCCTTGTTGCCGAGGTTGGCAAGCCGACCACCGGCCACGAGCGCGCCCACGGCCCGGCCGTTCCAGATGTCGAACCGCCACACCTGGCCACCGAGGTCCGCGGCGTACATACGATCGGCGAATTTGTCGCCGTCCGTGTCCATGACAGTGATGTTGCCCGGAAAGGCGTGGGTCATCTCGGCGTGCGTGAAGTTGGCGCCCGTGACGCCGGTCTTCGCGCCCGTCCAAAGCAGCGCACCGGTCTCGAGGTCGACCATGAAGATCGCATTGCCGATGCTGTCCTCGGTTATGAAGCTGAACGTCGCCGGATCCGCGTCCTCAGCAGGATCGTAGCCACCGCCGAAGATCAGCACGAGTTTCTGCGCGTTCTGCGTCGCGCCGGAAATATTCACGCGAGCGAGCTGCGGCGTAGACCACGTGTACCCCAGCTTGCCAAATCCGCTGGTGTTGTTGTCGATCTTCCAGCGGAACTGCGGCTTGTCCGGATCCGTCACGTCGAGTGAGTAGATAGCGCGTCCGCCGCGGCCCGTGCCGAAGAAGACGTACGCCTTGTCGCCGTCGCCGGGTTCGACGAGGCCATCCTGGTCGACGTCGTACTTGAAGACGCGCACGTCGCCATCGAGTGCGTAGCTGCGAACGGGCGCGGTGGCGTCGTCATATAGCAGGCCGAGGCGGCCCAGGAATTCCTGCGGCACGTACGCCCATCGTTCGGCCGTCGGAGTCACCGGGGCGCTGCCGTCGGCGTTCGGCGCGATCGAGTTCATCCTGAATGCGTGCAAGAAGCCGTCGTTGGTCGGCACGTAGATTGTGCCCTCCGGCTTGTCCTCGGTGCCGGCGTGGATCAGGATCGCCGGCCGAGAATGCATCGGGTCGCCCATGCGGTAGTGCTGATCCGTGGTTGACCCGTTCTTGTTCTCGTCGTGTACGTCGACGCCGCGTGCGTAGTTGATGACCAGCGCGCGCTCCGTCGCATCCGAGGCACCCACGAGTGCCGCGGTGACACCCGCGTTGCCATCGACAATCGCGTTTGCGCCGGTCGTCAGGTCCTTCGAATTGCCCGTGAGGAACGTGTACAGCTTGCGGCTGTCCGGCGCCGGCAGCGAGGCGGCCGCGCCGCCGAGAATCGCGGTCGGGCCGTCCACGACGCCGTCCGAATTGATCGCCTGCGAGCCTTTCGCAAAGAAGCCGGTCGCATCCACCGCGGGCGCGCTAGCGCTGGTGCCGTAGATGTCGGCGCCGTCAGTGCCGTTGTCGTAGATGCGGTACTTCTTCAAGTTGCCCGCCCAGTGCGTCAGCTTCGTCGGCGCGAACACCGAGACGTACAGCTCGTTGAGGTTCTGCGAACGATTGAACGCGTTCACGGATACCGCCGGCGCGACGAAGGTCGTGTCCGAGCCGTCCGTCACGCTTGAGAAAATCTCTTCGAGCGTCGCCGTGAGACCGGCGGCATCGTTCTGCGTATAAGCGGTTGTGGTGCCGCCCGCTGCCGCCACCTTGTTCATGAAGGCCTGACTCTGGGCCACGTCGTCGCCGAAGCCGATCATGTACGTGATGACATTCTGGATGCCCGTCTTGTCCGTACGCAGATCGGTATCGTGCATGTACTTGGTCAGCATCTCGAGACACCGACCGGAAGTCGGATAGCTCGGATCCGGATCGTCGATCTGCGCCGGGCACGTGAGGCCGAGGCCAGTGATGTCGGCATCGGATTCGTTGTCCTGGGTCGGCAGCCCGTCCGTGAGATAGACGATGTAGTTGGACTGGCAGCTGAAATCCATCGGGCTGTCGTAGGTCCCGTTCAGGACCACGCCGCCGGTGACCGAGTCTGCGTGGCTGAGCACCGGCTGGGACTCATCGCCCCAGACGACGCCTTCGCCCGCCAGGTAACGATAGGCCTCGTACATGGTCTCGGACAGCGGCGTGAAGCCGGAGGCGTTGTACGAATTGAGCAGGGTCGTCATTGTCAAGCGCGAAGCCGTCGTGAGCTCGCTCACCGGATAGGTAACCATGCCGCCGTGCGCGTCACTGTCGTAGCGCATGAGGCCGAGATTCACGCCGTCCAACGAGTTGATAAGTTTCGTCGCCACCTCTTTCACGATTTCCAGGCGCGTTTTTGTGTCGCCGCCGCTCGTCGAGACATACCAGTTGGCGTAGTTGCCGCTGTACAGCGAAAAACGGCTCTTGGTGCTCCAATCGACCAGCGAGCCCGAGGCATTGTTGCCCCAGCGGTTGGTGTCGGCCGTGCCGCTGCCGTTGCGCGCGCGCTTGTTCTCGACGTCCGGCGGTGTGGTGCCCGGAATGTCGCCATGCAGAGTGTCATCGCCGCGGCATTCAATCTTGGTGTCGTAGCCGGCCACGAAGTTACCCCAGTAGGTGGGGTTCACCGCGGTGCCCGCGCCGTTCTTGCGAATCAACATCTGGGAGCGTCCGCGCCACCAGCCGCTCGAATCCATACCCAGCGTCGCGGCACGGCAGACGTTGTTGGCAACCGAGACCCACTGCGTGGACGCGCAATCCGGCGGTTCAGCCGTGTCGGTGGTGCGCCAGTACACTTTGTTAGGGTCGCAGGCGCCCGAATACGTCCTGCTCGGATTGAAGACGTTGACCTTGGTATCCATCGAACCCGAGGTGTCGATGATGAAGAGCACGTTCGGCTTCGAGCCCGGCGCGAGAACGATCGAACTCGTGAACACTTCGGAGTCGTCGGAATGTGCGGGGGCTCCCAGCAGGAAGGCCATACAGCCGACGGCGACCGAACAGAGTCTGGTAAAGCTTTTCATGGGTGATCCTCAGAATTCCTGTCTTACCGCTGCGCGCTGATGCGCGAGACGACCTTGGAGGCGCGCGGAACCACGATGAGCACGGCCTTGGCCGGATACGCGGTGAGATGAAGTTTGAGCTCAGCCAAGGTGACTTCCCGCTCGCCAATGAAGAACTGCACGTCGCGGCTGAGCGAGAAGCGTTGCTGAGCGCATGCTGGGCAACCGAAGGACAGTTGGCCGGCGAGCGAAGCGGGCAGCGAGATAAACGAACCTTCGACCTCGTGGCCGTCTTCGAGCACTGCGCCGGGTCGGGCGCCGGCTGGAAGCGCCATGACGAGCATGACTGCGAGGGTGAAAAGTATTCTGGGTTTCATGTGAAGTTCTCCGATGATTCTCGCGGCCTTAGAGCGCCGAGAATGATTGCTGTCCGCCAGTGGAGTTGACGATGTACGCGCCCTGCGCGTGCTTCGCGCTCGAGTTGCGCGCCGAGCCGCCTTCGCTAAGGACGGAATAGTGAAAGCCTGTGAAGTTGGAACCGAAATTGTCCGGCTGGCCTTCACCGCGGTATTCGATGGTCGTCTTGTAAGTGTCCATCGGCTTACTGTCCGACGGATTGATTGGCGAGCCCACGACTCCCGTCACGGCCGACTCCACCTTCGCGCCCGGCTTCGCCGCCACTTTGAACGTGCCGTTGATACCGTATTCGATGCCGGTCTCGGCGGCCTGGAAGGCGCGCAGTCGCAGCTGCTCCGTCGTTGCCTGTTGCAGCTCGGAGTTCGAGATGTTCATGCCGACGACCGCGAGCAGCGTGATGATGGCTAGCAGGATGAGGCCAATCACGAGGGCCGCGCCGCGCTGGTGCGAGTGGCGAGTGAAGTGCTTCATGAGGCGCTCGAGGGAAAGGAACGCGCGTTGCGAATGAAGATGGTGCGTGACATCACCACGCGGCGATATCCGTCGGATGCAGTGAAGTTTGTGCTGCCGTACTTATAGGTGCGGGTGTCCTTGAAGCCCGGCTCGAGCTCCTCGGCGCGCACGCGCACCCAGACGCGCAAGGCGACCACTTGGGCGTTGCTGAGGATGGCGTCGCCGGGCTGCACGTATCGCGAGACGTCGCCGTTGACGAAGTCGACCATGCCGTCGCCATCCGCATCGTCGGGTGTGCCGTCATTCATCGTGTCCAGGCCGGTGTCGACGCCGATCTCGATCTGCATGTCTTCGACACCGCGGACGATTTCTTGGTCGTCCCATGCGCCGGCTCCGGCGGTCGCGGTGATTTGCTTGAGCCGCAGCGAAGGCAGGCCGGGGCGGCCGTCAGAGTCCCTCGAAACGTAGTACGCCTGCATGATGAGGTCGCGCACTTCGGAAATATTGGCAACGAGCGGGCCTGGCGCGGTGCCATTCCAGAAGAGCTTCTGATTGTTGGCGGACAGGCGATGCGTGTAGAGCTGGATGCGCCCGGCCGTGGGAGTCGCCTTTTCGACGCCGGTTCGGCGCACTGTCAGCGTATCGGTGGTCGTGACAAAGCCGCCGCCCTGTGCTCCGCAGCCAAGGGTCCAGGTGCCATTGTCGACACGGATGGGAGTAGTGACGTCGAAGACGTAATTGTTGCCACAGGAATTCATAACCGCGGGTACGCCCGTGATCGCGCCCGCCGTGGTGCGCATGTATTTCGAGGAGACGGGTTCCGTGCCGACCATCAGGTTTACGGCGGTCGTGTTGTTCGAATAGCCCATGAGGCCCGCGAGCTGCACGTCCGGCTCGATGACGGACAATACGAAACGCGCGGTTTCCTGCAGGCGCGCCTGCTGCTCGTTCACCGTGAACGTCTTGCGCGTCTGTGACTGCACCGTGACGGCACCGATGATGAGGAAACTTCCGATGCCCAGGGCCACCAGCAACTCGATGAGACTGAGGCCGCGTTGTTTGTGCATGTTCATACTTCCACCGTAAGGCTGTAGGTCGAGTCGGCGTCGGCTCCGGCTTCACGCCAGGTCACCAGGATCACGCAGCGAAATGGAGTTACGTCCGGCGTGCCGGCCGTGTAGGTCACTGAGCCGTTGGCGTTGGCCGGCAGCGCTGCGGTAATGCCCTGCTTCCAGATGTAAAGATCGTTTTCAGCAATTTGCACCGATGTGCACGTCACGGTCGCGCAATCGTTCGCCTTGCCGGTGTCCGTCGCGGACGCCTTGTAGTTCGCAACCCCACGTCGGTTGGCACGAATGCGGTCGCTGAGATCCGTGGCCAGGTTCACCGCCTGGATGCGCAGGTTCGCCGAGCGGCCCGCCTGCAAGCTGGACAAATACAGGCCGGCTACGCCGAGCATGCCGACGCTGAGGATGACGAGCGCCACGAGGGCCTCGACCATGGAAATGCCGCGCATGCGGCGCTGGGTAACTAATTTTTTCATGGGCACGTCACCGGCGTCGCACCGCCGGCCCAGGTATTGAGATCCGCATACAGACGAGTGACCGCCGCGCGGCCAGTCGCCACTATTTCGATGCCGCGCGCATTCGAGAACGTCGAGCTTGGGTTCACTTTCGAGATGCCGCGCGCATCGCAGAATACGGCGCGCGCGTTGGACGGCTGGCCACTCACCACCGCGCGAAAGCCATTCGGCGAGTAGCCAATGCAGCTCATGTTCGCATTTGATTTCATTTCGCTGTGGAAGGAGACATTGGCGATGATGTCTTCGCCGCTGTCGCGCTGGCAGTTCGCGTTGGCGTCGACGAAGCCGATGAAACCCGCCGTTGCGGTGTTATCGCAGATCGCGAGCAACGCGCTGGGTGTCGACGACGCGCACAACGAAGTGCGGATCTGTCGGCGCACCGCCTCGTTGCGGGCGGTCATTAGCGCCACCAGCGTTTCATTGGCCGCGCCGGTGAGACGGCCATTTTTCGCGAAGTTGTTGAAGGCGGGTACGCCGACTCCCAGGATCACGCCGGCCAGAGCCAGCGTGATCATGAGCTCCATCAATGTGAATCCCTGACTGCTTCTTTTCATGGGAGGCGATGCTGCGCGCACCGCAAGCGGTCGTGTGAAGGCACCGACGAGTGGTTTGGCGTGGCCGATGAGTGGCCACAAAGCGTGACGCGCGTCTCAGCCCATGGCTACATAATCGGTGCCGTCGCGCGGACGGGGCTGCAACGACATCCGAATGACGTCCTTGCATTGCCGCGCCGCCGCACCCATATTTCACGCGCTCTTTATATAGCGCGCATCAGGGAGGCCCATCATGGGTGGATTCGGTGGTTGGATTCTTCTTGCTCTCGTCGTCATTCTCATTTGGTTCGTCGTCGCGCTCTACAACCGCCTGGTTGGCGCGCGTAACGGGTACAAGAACGCATTCGCCCAGATCGACGTGCAGCTCACGCGCCGCTATGACCTGATCCCGAATCTGGTCGAGACGGTCAAGGGGTACATCAAGCACGAGCGCGAGACCCTCGAAGCGGTGATCACGGCGCGCAACACCGCGATGAGCGGCCTCAAGGCCGCGGCCGCGAACCCTGGTGATGCCGCTGCGATGACCACGCTGGCCGGCGCCGAAGGCGCGCTCGGCGCCTCGCTCGGCCGCCTGTTCGCACTGGCCGAGGCCTACCCCGACCTCAAGGCCAACCAGAACATGATGCAGCTGTCCGAGGAGCTCACCTCCACGGAGAACAAAGTGGCGTTCGCGCGCCAGGCATACAACGACGCCGTCATGAGCTACAACAACCAGCGCGAGATGTTTCCGGGCAGCGTGATCGCAGGCATGTTCAATTTCACGCCGGCACAGCTGCTCGAGATCTCGACGCCCGAGGCGCGCGTGGCGCCGAAGGTCAGTTTCACCTAACAAACAGGAACGACCGGCGTGGACTTCTACGCCCGCCAGGAGTCTGCGCGTCGCACGACGCGCTGGCTCGTGGCCGCCTTCATCCTGAGCGTCGCGTGCATCGTCGTCGCGGTCGACGCGGTGGTGGTGCTGGTCGTCGGCGCGTCGCAACCGGATGCCTCGCCGTTCGGCGCCGTCGTCTTCACGACCATCGTCGTGCTCGCCATCGTCTGCGGCGCCAGCCTGTTCAAGACTCTGTCGCTGCGTTCCGGTGGCGGCGTCGTGGCGCGCGCGCTCGGCGGCACGCGCGTCGAGCGCAGTACCGGCGACGTGGCGCTCAAGCGCCTGCACAACGTGGTCGAAGAGATGGCGATCGCCTCGGGCGTCTCGGTGCCCGAGGTGTACGTGCTCGAGAACGAGGACGGCATCAACGCCTTCGCGGCAGGACACTCGCCGGCCGACGCGGCGATCGCCGTGACGCGCGGCGCGGCCACGCGGCTCAAGCGCGAGGAGCTGCAGGGCGTCATTGCGCACGAATTCAGCCACATCCTCAACGGCGACGCGCGCCTCAACCTGCGCTTGTTAGGCCTGACGTTCGGTCTGCTCGTCATCGCCATCGTGGCGCGCGTCGTTCTGCAGCACGGGCCGCGCGGCGGACGCGGCGGCAAGAAGGACGGTGGCGCGCCCGCGATCATGCTGGCCGCGCTTGCGGTGATGATCCTCGGCTACGTCGGCGTGTTCTTCGGCCGGCTCATGCAGGCCGCCGTCTCGCGCAATCGAGAGCGGCTCGCCGACGCCTCGGCGGTGCAGTTTACGCGCAACCCCGCGGGTCTCAGCGGCGCGTTGCTCAAGATCGCCGGCGCGCCGGGAGGCTCGCGCATCGTCGCGCCGGAAGCCGAGCAGGTCGCGCACATGTTGTTTGCGCCCGGACTCGAGCGGCTCCTGAGCACGCACCCGTCGATCGAAGAGCGGCTGCAGGCGCTGGATCGCAATTTCAAACCGAAAGATCTGCCCGCGCTCGCCGCGAGCGCGGCGCGCGACGCGGATCGGCAGCGGGAAGCGGACGCGACGTTGGGCGCGCGCGAGCAACTCGATCTGCACCCCGCCACCGCGCAGCCTTTCGCGGCCGTGGTGGCGCCGATGGCGCTGGCGGCGGCGCAGGACGCCGTGAATCGCGTCGGCTCGCTCGACACGGACCACGTGCGTTACGCAGAGCAGGCCCGTCTCGCCATTCCCGCGCCGCTGCGTGAGTTCGTGGATTCCGCCGATCACGCGCGCGCGCTGCTGCTCGTGCTGCTCGCCAGCCGCGCCCCCGAGGTGCGCGCGCGCCAGCGTGACATCCTGGTCCGCGCCTATGGAGAGCAGGCCGCGGACCGCGTGCTCGGCATGGTAGCACTGGCGGCTTCGCTCGCGCCACGCCTGCGTCTGCCGGCCGTGCAGCAGCTCTTTCCCGCGCTGCGCCGCGCGTCGCGTCCCGAGCGCGAGAAGCTGCGCGACGTGGTCGCGGCGCTGGCGGCGGCCGACGAGAAGATAGACGTGTTCGAATGCTGTCTCGGTCTGTTGATGGCGGCGGGCCTGCGCGACGAGCTCGCGCCCGTCACGTCGCACGGCAGTGCGTCACTGCTGCAGGAAGAGGCTGCGATCCACACGCTGTTCGTCGTGCTCGCGATCCATGGCAACTCGGATGCGGAGCGCGCGCGTCATGCGTTCGAGGCCGGCGTCTCCGTGGTATTGCCCGGGCGCCGTTCGCATTTCGCTCCCGTGGACGCGTGGCCGCAGGCGCTCGAGGGCGCACTCGCGCGCCTCGCCGCGTTGCGGCCATTCGCCAAGAAGGTGCTCATCGAGGGCCTGGCGCGCTGCGTGGCGCACGACGACGCCATGACCGTGGAGGAGGGCGAGCTGTTGCGCACCGTATGCGCGGTGCTGCATTGCCCATTGCCGCCGATCCTCACCGCCGCCGGACAGTAGTTAGGATCCCAGGTCAGCACACCCGGAAGAGGCGCAGTCCATCGCCGCGGCTGACGATGCCGCCGCGGCGCGATTTTCGCCCGGGCTTCCGCATGATTTCGGCCTGGGCGTCCGGTGCCGCCAGCACGCGCGTTGCCGGCTCGCTGCTCAGTTGCAGTTTCCCGAGCGCTTCGTATTGCTCGAGTCGCTCGGCGAGATTGGAAGATTTCATGTCAGCTCCTTAGGTTTCGTCGATGACGATACGGAGCCGCTTTTGCAGCGCGGTTAACGGCTGACGAAGGTGTGGTTACACCGGCGTATGGCGTGGGAACTTTCCGCGCACGCGTGCGTCGCGCGTCGAACTACCGGGTGGCGTCGGGGGCGAGGAACTTGCCGATGGCCGCCGCGAACGGCTCGATGTCCACCAGGAAGGCGTCATGACCTTCCAGCGACGCCAGCGGCACGAACTCGATGTTGGTACCTGCGGCCTCAAATGCGTCCGCGATGGCGTTCTGTTCCTTGATGGTGAACAGGATGTCGGACTCGACGCCGATGACCAGCGCGCGTTCGGCCCCCGCGCGCTGCAGCGCCCCGGCGATGCTGCCGCCGTGGGCCGACAGATCGAAGCGATCCATGGCGCGCGACAGATAGAGGTAGCAGTTCGGATCGAACACCGAGACGAACTTGTCCGCCTGGGCGTTGAGATAGTCCTGCACCGCGAATTCTGGACCGAACTGCGCGCGGCCCCGCGCGTGGTTCGGTTCGCGCGCCGCGGCAGGCCGGCGTCCGAAGCGGTGTTTCCATTCCGCGGCCGAGCGGTAGGTGATCGTGCCGAGCTTGCGCGCCAGTCGCATGCCGGTGATTGGCCGCACGTCGCCGGAGTACTGGCCTTCCTGCCAGTCGTCATCGGTGAGAATCGCGTCGCGTTGGAGGGAGCGCAGCGCGATCGCGAATGGCGAGGCGGCGGGGCTGCCCGAGATGCTGACGACGCGGCGCGTGACGCCGGGAAATTGCGCGGCGAATGCGAGCACGACCATGCCGCCGAGCGACGCGCCGATGACGGCTGAGAGCTTCTCGATCTTGAGCGCGCGGATGCACTCGAAGCCGCCGCGCGCGATGTCCTCGACCGACAGATCCGGGAAATCCAGGCGATAGGGAAGTCCAGTGGACGGATCGATGGAGGCGGGACCGGTGGAGCCGAAGCAGCTGCCGAGCGAGTTCACGCAGACGACGAAATAGCGGCTGGTATCGAGCGCCTTGCCGGGGCCGACCATGCGCTCCCAC
>JAYTNX010000306.1:0-3460 GCA_043748075.1 Pseudomonadota bacterium | reverse complement strand
GCCCAGGCGGCGAGGCCGAGCAGGGCGAGGATGACGAGAGCTCGGATCATGGGCAGATCCTTCTGACACATGCGATTTTTTGATTATGGACCCCGGCCGGGGGCCGCGTAAGGTGCGCCGTTCACGGGCGCCGGCGAGGGATGGCCGCCGGCGCGACTCGACGCCCCGGGCCCGGCCGCGGCGAACGCGGCGACACTGAACGGCGGCTGAACCGGGCCGTTCAGCCGGGCTACAGGCGCGCTGCGCGAAGCTGACCTCGCAACGGGGTGGAGTCCACCCCGGGGATGAGGAGACTTCCATGAAGCGCGCAATGTCGATGGCGGTCCTGGGCATGGCGGTGGCGAGTTCGTCGGCGATGGCCGGCGTCTTCATTTCGCCGGCGGATCGCGCCGCGAGACAGCAGGAGCGTGCGGCATCGGAACGCCGCGAAGAGCGGGGCCCTGGCCCGTCGAATCCCAGGCCGCGGGCCGAGCCGCCGCGAAACGAGCCGCCAAGGGGAGAACCGCCGCGTAGTGAGCCGCCGCGGGGCGACGCTTCGCGCGGCGCTGAGGGTGAGCGCTCCGGCGGGCGGCGGTGGAACGGTCCGCGTGAACCGTACGATCGCAACGGGCGAAGCGATCATCGCGCGCGAGACTATCAGCCTCAGCCGAACGGGTCGCTTCGCGACGGCTATCGCGACAACCGCGACGCCCGCGACAATCGCGACAACCGTCGCTATGACGACAACCGCGACTCGCGCGGCGACCGCGACAACCGCGGCCCCGTCAGCCCCCGCCTGTCGTGGCAGGATTCGCGTCCGCGCAGCTGGAACGACGCTCAGCGCCACGGCTGGCGCGACGAGCGCGGCCGCGACTGGCACTACAGCCGCGACTGGTACGACCACTACCGGGCCGAGCATTTCCGCTACGACCGTGGTCGCTACCTGTCCCGCGAGCGCTTCTCCATAGGCCTCTACTTCGTACCGCGGGGCTATGCGCCGCGCTCCTGGCAGCGGGGTCAGTGGCTGCCCTCGACCTACTACGGCGAGCGTCGCTACCACCTGGTCGACTACTGGCGCTTCGACCTCTACGACCCGCCGTTCGGCGCGCGCTGGGTGCGGGTGGGCGACGATGCGATGCTGATCGACTACGGGTCGGGGGAAATACTGGACGTGGTGTACGAACTGTTCTGGTGACGGCTGGAGAGTCCGCTGGAGTTCGAGATCGATTTTAGCTAAATTGGGCGATATGAGTACTCGAATCACGGCAACCGACGCCAAGAACAACTTCGGTCATTTACTGGAACTGGCGGCCTGGCACGGGCGTGTCGACATCGTCCGCCACGGGCGAGTCGTCGCCTCGGTCGTGTCGCCCCGTGCCGTCGACGCGCTCGAAAAGGCCTCGGGCGCGCTCGCCCAGGATTTTGGCAACTGGCGCGCCACTCACATGTTCCCGGCGGCGGCCGTCCGCAATGCGCGAGTCATAGACGCGGGTGTCGGGTTCGATGACGACGACTACTGACGCAGCAGGGCGCGACGCGACGCTGAGCCCTGACGACATCACGTCGATACTCCGGATCTGCTCTCCGGAGGGATTGCTCGTCGGAGGACAGGCGCTGGCCTTCTGGGTGGACTGGTTGAGAGTTCCCCGCCCTGCTGTCCTCGCCTCCAGCATCACCACCGACGCCGACTTCATCGGCAATGCGCAACTCGCGGCGAAGTTGGGGCGTGGCCTGGGATGGAAAACCTGGGTGCCGTCGCTCGACGATGCGACGCCGCAGCTCGCCAAAGTGACCTGGACGGAGCCCGATGGTTCGATCAAGCAGGTCGACTTTCTGTCTGGCGTGGTGGGGTTGACGACGAAAGACGTGCGCCGGCGCGCCAGGACGCTCGAGGTGGAGGGTGTCGGGCTTGTGGCGGTCATGCATCCGATCGATGTTCTCGACAGTCGCATCCAGAACCTGCACCTGCAGCCCACCAAACGCACGGAGGCGGGATTCGCCCAGGCGCGGCTCGCGATTGCGATGGTCTCGGCCTTCATTCGCACTGAGGTGTCGGCTCAAGGTGAGCGTCTTGCGCTCAAGCAGCTCGAGCGGGTCGTCGCCATGGCGGACGACTACGCAGCGATCCTGGTGTTCGTGCTGTACGGGATCGATGTGCTTCAGGCGGTACCGCTCGACGCTTTCCCGAAGACGCCGGAGCTGCGCCGGTGGCCGCAGGTCGTGGCCCGCGCCGAGTCGCAGCGGGCGTCACTGGCGAAACTGGCGAACCGTGTTTCCGATGCTGCGCGCAGGAAGACGCGGGCGCGTTCGTCTGCGCCGGATGTTCCGCGCAAACCACCACGCCCGCTGAAGCCGAAAGCCCCACGAGCCAGGGCGCGGCGCTGAGTTCGCGCGGCGTTGGGGTCGCAGCGCCTCGGCAACGCGGACGCGTTGCCGGGCGTCCCGGAATGGTTCAGCCGAGCAGATCCTTCACGCCGTCGCGTTCCTCGAGCAGCTCCTGGTGCGTGGCGGTCATGCGGGCGCGGCTGAAGTCGTCGATGGCGAGGCCCTGCACGATCTCGAATCGGCCGCCCTGGCAGACAACGGGGTAGCTGTAGATCACGCCTTCGGGAATGCCGTAGCTGCCGTCGGAGGGGATGCCCATCGACAGCCAGTCGTTGGCGGGCGAGCCGGCGAACCAGTCGCGCACGTGGTCGATGGCGGCCGAGGCCGCGGATGCGGCGGACGAGGCGCCGCGCGCCTTGATGATCGCCGCGCCGCGCTGCTGCACGGTCGGGATGAACTCCTTCTCGATCCACGCCTGGTCGACGAGCGACTTTGCGGGCTTGCCCTTCACTTGCGCGTGATTGATGTCCGGGTACTGGGTCGCGGAGTGGTTGCCCCAGATGATCATCTTGCGGATGTCGTTGACGTGCGCGCCGGTCTTCTCGGCGAGCTGCGACAGCGCGCGGTTGTGATCGAGGCGCGTCATCGCGGTGAAGCAGGTGGGCTTCAGTGACGGCGCGTTCTTCATCGCGATCAGCGAATTGGTGTTCGCGGGATTGCCGACGACGAGCACTCGCACGTCGCGGCTGGCGACGTCGTTCAAGGCCTTGCCTTGGACGGAGAAGATCGCGGCGTTGGCGAGCAGCAGGTCCTTGCGCTCCATGCCGGGGCCGCGCGGGCGCGCGCCGACCAGCAATGCAGCGTGGCAATCCTTGAATGCCACGCGCGCGTCGTCGGTGGCGACGACTTTGTTCAGCGTCGGGAACGCGCAGTCGTTCAGTTCCATCACGACGCCCTGCAGGCCGGGCAGCGCCGGCGTGATCTCGAGCAGGTGCAGGTTGACCGGCTGGTCGGGGCCGAGCAGCGCGCCCGAGGCGACACGGAAGGCAAGGGCATAGCCGATCTGGCCGGCGGCACCGGTGATCGCGACGTTCATGGGCTGTTTCATCGTGGGGCGACTCCGCTAAAAAAAGCCGCGCAAGTCTAGTCGATGGGC
>JAYTNX010000305.1:0-9167 GCA_043748075.1 Pseudomonadota bacterium | reverse complement strand
TTGACCTTGACGCCCTTGCTGCCGAACTCGTTCGCAAAGCAGCGGGTCAGCGCCTCCGACGCGGCCTTGGTGGCGATATACGCCGCGTGATGATGCAGCACGGCGTGCACGGAGGCCGATGAGATGCCGATCACCGATCCGCCGCCCGACTTCGCCATCCGGCCGACGAAGGCCTGCAGGAAGAAGTAGGGTCCCTTGAACTGCAGCGCGGCAAGCTGGTCCATCTGGGCTTCGGTCGTGTTCAGCAGCTTCGCGAGCAGGCCCTGGCCCGTGCAGTTGACGGCGATGTGCACCCGGCCGTGGCGCTGCCAGGCCTCCTCTGCCAGCGCCTCGACCTGACTCTTGACGGTGATGTCGCAGAGCGCCGGCTCACCGCCGATCTCCCGGGCGAGTTCGTCGAGCGGCTCGGCGTGCCGGCCTGCGACCACGACCTTGGCGCCTTCTGCAGCAAAGCGTCGCGCCATGACCTGGCCCATGTTGTCGCGGCCCGCGGCGCCGAGGATTACCGCGACCTTGCCTTCTAGTTGACCCATGTTCGTGCCCCCGGGTTGCCTGCGACGCGCAGGCGTCTGACGGGATCGGAGCCGTCCCAGCTCTCGGCCTTGCGGCGCACGAACTCATAGAAGCGCAACAGTGCGTCACCACGCTCGTAAAGCTCCAGCATGTGGCCGAGCGCGGAGCTGGTGTCGATCATCACGAACTCGACGCCCAAGGCCGTGCGCGCCTCGAGGGCCGGCTCGAATCCGCGCTCGCGGAAACCCGCCACGGCCGCGGCGAGGTCTGGCACGAAGTGCGCGGTATGGTGGATGCCGCTTTCGTGAGCCGAATAGAGATCGCGCAATACCGACGGATGGTCGCCGTGTTGCATGATGAGTTCGACCATCAGACTGCCCGCCTGACCATAGGCCGAGGTGTGGTCGAAGATTCCTGGCCGGCCACGATAGGTCGAGTGCGCCAGTTCGATGTGTTCCATCACGTAGAACGGCCCCCAGCCGAAGTCCCGGGAAAGGCGGGCTGCCGCGGCTGCCGGGTCGGGCACGTGGTAGGCCATCTGCACCGCCTGCGGCAGTCCCGCTCGAGGCAGTGCCGTGTTCACCCGAGCCTGCGTACGGGATCGAGCCCGTCCCAGCCGACGGAGGCGCGCCGGACGAGCGCGAAAAAACCCTCGATCGCCGGCCCGCGCTCGATCAGCTCGATCATGCCGCCGGGATGCGCGCCCGGCAGTCGGTCCGTATTCACGTAGGCGAAGCGGATGCCGTTGGCCGTGGCCCCTTGCTGGACGGGATGGATGCCCAGAGGCGCGAGGCGCGCGAGGTGCTCCGACACGGACTCCGTCATCACGCCAAGGTGCTGCAGGCCACCCGCCCGCGAACCGTCGAAGGTCGTGTAGATGCTGGGAACATCGTCATGCTGGCAGATGAGTTCGACCTGCACCTCGCCCCACTGACCGACCGCCACCGACATGTCGATCGTCACCGGCTCGCCGAGGTAGTGGCATTCGGCGTAGGAGACGTGCTCGAGCAGGAAGAACGGACCTGCACCCAACGCACCCCAGTGCCGGGCCGCAGTCTCGAGGTCCGGCACCAGGAAGCCGAGCTGCATGACTGGACCGAAGAGCGCCATCGGGCCCGTCCGACTCAGCCCACCCAGTCGTAGAAGTCGAGCGTCATACCGTCCGCGCCGCCGTCGAGGCACTCGAAGATGGGAGGCACGAGCCGTTCGTGGAACGGGGTCTTCTGGTGATACTCGAATGCGGCCGCATCCTTGAACCGCGCATACACGGCGTAGACGCCCTGCTTCTCACGATGGCGGACGACGTCGTAGACGATCGTGTCCGGTTCGGTGTCGTGGGTGAGCTTCGAGAGTTCCTGCTGGAGGCGCTCGAAATCCTGCACTTTCCCGGGTTTGACTTTGAGTACCGCGAAAAAGGTGGTCATGAGGAATCTCCCTTGCTGGATGCGTTGCGGTGCTCGCCGCTCAACCGAGCCCGAGCTCGGTGATCAGCGCAGTACGGAGCCGGAACTTCTGGATCTTGCTCGAGGACATCGGCCACTCGGCAACGAAGCGTACATGTCTCGGCACCTTGAAGCCGGCAATGCCCTGTCTGCAGAATTCGATCAGCACGGCGGAGTCGACGGACTGCCCGGGCTGCAGCTCGACGAATGCGGCGGGCACTTCGTCATACTTGGCATCCGGAATGCCTACCACCTGCGCGAGCTTCACGGCCGGGTGACGCTGCAGTTGCGACTCGATCTCGGCCGCGGCGACGTTTTCGCCGCCGACCTTGAGCATGTCCTTGAAGCGGCCGTGGAACATGATCGCGCCGTTCGAATCGATCGAGCCGATGTCGCCCGTGTGGAACCAGCCCTCGGTATCGAGGGCCGTGGCGGTCTTCACGGCATCGCGGTAATAGCCCTCGAAGAGGCTGTATCCGCGCACCAGCACTTCGCCGCGAGCGCCCACCGCAAGGTCGGCGCCGGACTCCGGGTCGATGACCCGGACTTCGAGCCCGGGCAACGGCCGCCCGAGGCGGGAGATCCGCAGGACTTCCGGTTCGCCCGGTGAGCCCGTGGAAACGGTGCCGGAAGCCTCGGTCATGCCGAAGCTGCCCACCTGGATGGCCGCTGGCATCGCCGCCATGATCGGCTCCGCGACTCCCGGTGGCTGCATGGCGAAATTGGAGTTCATCAGCCGGATGCTGCTGAGGTCCCGGGTCGCAAAATCCGGGTGATAGATGAGCCCCTGCATGATCGTCACGAAGCTCGGGTAGGTCACGGAGACCCGATGCTCTTCGAGCATCCGTAGCGCCACCCCCGCGTCGAAATACCCCATGGTGAGGTAGGTGCCACCGACGTCGAAAATCGCCAGCATCGGCAGCACCGCCGCGATGTGGAACATGGGCAGGGGCGACCACAGCGAGTCGTCGCGTGTGAGCCGATAGCGATGGCGGCCCAGAGCGATGGAATTGCGCACCTGCGCCTCGTGCGTGATGAGGCATCCCTTGGGATTCGCCGTGGTGCCCGAGGTGTAGAGCATCAGCGCCACGTCGCGCACCCGTACGCGCAGGCGGGTCTGGTGCACGGCAATCTCCGCAATACGCTCGCCCGCGGCGTCGAACTCGGCCTCGCTGATGAACCCCGCCCGCGATGTGCCGCCGAACAGCACCACGTTGCGCAGACGGGGCGCCGCCGCGAGGGTTACTGCCCTCCGATCGCGCTGCGATGCCAGGTCCGGCAAGGCCTGTTCGAGGCGCTCGACGAAGTTGACCTGCTCCGAGACCGCGTCGGTCGTCACCAGGGTGACGAGGTCTGCGTTCTCCACCAGGTAGCCGATCTCGGCCGCCTTGTAGCGCGCGTTGATGGGCACGATGACCGCCCCGCATAGCGCCACGGCGAAGTAGAGCTCCACGAACTCCGGGCAGGTGTGCATCAGGATGCCCACATGGTCCCGCGGCCGGACGCCGAGCCCCTGCAGGCTTCGCGCGCGCCGCATCGCCCGTGCCGCCAGCTGCGCATAGGTGTAGCGGCAGTCCGGGAACACCAGCGCAACCTTGTCGGGGTCCCGGTCGGCAGCCGTGAGCAGCAGATCCCCCATGGTGGTGACCGCGATGCGCAGCGTCGAGAGGTCCTCGCCACCCTCGAATGCGGATCCTTCAGGCAGGTTGTGCATAATCAGGTGATCCGCGATGGCTGCTGCCGCAATGCTCTCAGCGCCCACGCGGGCCGAACGCTAGCAGCACGTTCCCCGGCATGTGGAAATACATGCCGTAGCCCGAGGCGGCGAACAGCATGCCGTCCTGGACGATCGGCCCCGCACCGCCACCGAAGGAGCCACCGTGCGCGCGCGTGCCGTCGACCGTGACGACCTCGCGCGTGGTGTCGAACTGCCAGAGCACCTTGCCGGTGCCGCTGTCGTACGCGCGCAGGCGTCCGTCCATATGTCCCGCCAGTACGGCGCCGGGGATCGCCGTGATCGCGGCGGAGATGCCCGGTTCGCAATACGGACGACCCTTGCAGACGTTGTCGGCGGGTTGTGCCCAGAGCAGTTTGCCGGAACCGATGTCGAGCGCGTACAGCCCGGCCTTCGACGGCAGACTGTGCATATGGGTCTCGGCCTCGGCGCTGGACATGTCGGAGATCGGGACGAACAGCGTCTGGCCGTCGAGGGCCATGCCGAAGTGCACCCCACCCTGAATACCGCCACGCCCGACCTTGCTGCGCCACAGCGGCTGACCGCGCGCCGCGAGGTCCAACGCATACACGTCCCCGGACTTCTGCCCGGCCAGCAGCAGGGCCTTGCCGTCCCGCGTTCGCGCGATGATCGTCCCGGCGCCGAAATCGAAATCCGGTCCGTTCTCGGCAGGGCAATTCGGGTTGTCGCGCATCATGCAGGCGACGTTCCACGCGTCCTTCGCGGTCTTCTGCCGGTGCCAGGCGATTCTGCCGGTCTGCAGCTCGATCGCGAGCAATGCGTCACTGCGATCGTTGGCCGGCGACGAGTAGTTCTCTCCGGTGCCCACGTACAGCAGACCCCGCGCGGTGTCGATCGACGGGCTGTTCCAGATCGGGGCTCCCGATGGCGCGAGGATCGGCGTGCCTATCGAGGTGCGCCCAACTTCGCGAGGAACCTCATCGATGGAGTGGGTCTTCCACGCCTGCGCGCCGGTGCGCGCGTCGAGGGCGACCACGGCGCCGCGAAAGCTGCAGCAGGGATACGCCGGTTCCGCCGCTGACGTGACTTCCAGCGACGACACCGGCACATAGAGCCTTTCGGCGAGGAGCACCGGCGCTCCGGTGACCGTGGCGTTCGGGTGATCATCCGCCTTCGCTGACCAGACGAGCTCGCCGGTCGTGGCATCCACGGCATAGACGCGGGCGATGAGGTCGGCAAAATACGCGAGCGGGCGCGCCGGCGGCGCGCTGCCCGCTGGCCAGCCCTCGATGACCACCGGAGTGCGGACCTCGGCGCTCGCTCGGAACGTCCAGCGCACGCAGCCGGTGTCGCGATCGAGGGCGTACACGGTGCCGTTCTGGCTGCCGACGAACACCGCACCCATCGCCACCGTCGGCTGCGAACGGGCGCGTTGCGCATTGGGAAAGGCGAAGGCCCACTTGAGCTCGAGGTTCGGGAGTTCCGCGGCTCCGAGCCCTGCGACTTCGGCGGGGATGAAACGCTGGTTCTCCCGGTTGAGCCCCCAGCCCGCCTTGGCCGGCGGGCGCTTCAGATCGAACCCGCGACGGGACGCCGCACACATCGGCACGGCCGAACGTGCCACCGCCTCGTCAAGGGTATGACCCGACAGGTATTCGGACACGGCGCGACGATCCGCCGGCGACAAGGCCTGCGCCTGGGTTTTCATGACGCCCTGCTCCAGCGCGGAGAGGATGCCGTCGGCGGGCATCATCTGCAGGAACATCTTGTGGGGCGCCTTCGCGATGCCGCCCTCGTGGCAGGCCGCGCAGGCACGGGCGTAGACGGATTCGCCGGGATGGGTTGCTGCGCGCGACGGCGTACCGGTCGTCGCGGCCACAGCCATCAGCGCCAGAGTCAGTGCCGTCGTCATTTTCACGTAAATCGGCCCTCTTCGATGCGTTGCTTCAGGGCGTCGAGAAACCGGGCACCCGTCGCGCCGTCGACGGCGCGGTGGTCGCAGGACAGTGTCAGCGTCATGACCCGCGCGGCCACCACGGTTCCGTTACGCACGATGGCACGCGGCAGCGCCGCGCCCACCGCGAGGATGCCGACCTGGGGCGGGTTGAGGATCGCGTCGAAGCGCTCGATGCCGTGCATGCCGAGATTGGACAGCGTGAAGCTGCCGCCCGAGATCTCCTCCCGGGCAAGCCTGCCGCTGCGCGCACGTTCCGCCAGTCCGATGACTTCCAGGGCAATCGTCGCCGCGTCCTTGGTGTCGGCGCAGCGGACCACCGGCGCGACCAGGCCGGCGTCGGTCGCGACCGCGACGCAGATGTCGGCGTGCGGGAAGCGCAGCAATTCCTCGCCCTCGAGTCGCGCATTGAGATCGCGGTGTTCGACCAGTGTGCGCGCCAGCGCAGCGAGCAGCAGGTCGTTGACCGAGACCCGCGTGCCGCGCGCAGCGAGTTCCGCGCGATGGCGCTCGAGCGCATCGCAGTCGACGTCCGCGCCCAGGCGGAAGTGCGGAATCGTCTGCTTGGCTTCCGTGAGGCGCCGCGCGATCGTCAGGCGCCTGGAATTCATCCTGACGCGCTCTGGCTCGTTGGCGAGCGCGGCGGCGGGCGAGCCCTCCGCCTGCAGGCCAAGCGTCCTTGCCAGGGATTCCACGTCGTCCCTGGAGATGCGCCCGTTGCGCCCGGTGCCGGTGACCCGCGAGAGATCCAGCCCGAGTTTCTCTGCGAGCCGTCGGGCAATCGGACTGACGCGTGAGTCAGAATCGACAGGCTCGGTGGCGGGAGGCGGCTGCAGTGCCGTCGTCAGCGTCGACGATGGCGGTGTGTTGGGCAGACCCAGTGTGACCGGTGGTGCACTGGTCTGCGGCTCGAAGGAAGCGTCGGCGGGCCTGAAGCCTGCGATGAACGCATCCACTTCGGCTGCCGTGACTTCGGGTCCGGCAAGCACGCCGATCAATGCGCCGACGGGCTGGGTTTCGCCAGCCGCGGCGACAATCCTGCTCAGGACGCCGGAGGTCGGTGAGTCGATGGTGTTGACGATCTTGTCTGTTTCGACGTCGAGCAGCATCTCGCCCTTGGCAACTGCGAGTCCGGGCACTGCATGCCAGGCATTGATCGTGCCTTCCTGCATTTCGATGCCCCACTTGGGCATCGTGATCGGGTGAATCGAGCGGCTCGTCACGCGCGCAGTCTCATCGCGAGACCCGACCGGCGAGCAGCTTGCGTATGGCGGCCTCGATACTCTGGGGACTGGGCACGTACAGGCGTTCGAGCTCGCGCGCGAACGGCACAGGCGTGTGGGGCGGCGTGACCTGGACGACCGGCGCGCGCAGCGAGTGGAAGGCGTTGCTCGCCACCAGGCCGGCGATGTCCGCCGCAATCGAGCATCGCGGCGGCGACTCGTCGACGATCACGAGGTGGCCGGTGCTCTCGAGGCTCTCGTAGATGGTTTCGTCATCCAGAGGCGAGAGCGTGCGCGGGTCGATGAGGTCGGCCGTGATGCCATCCGCCGCCAGCGCATCGAGTGCCTTCTCGGCGAAGCCGACCATGCGTCCGATGGCCACCACGGTAACGTGCTCGCCTTCCCGGACGAGATTGGCTTCGCCGAACGGAATGGTGTAGTCGCCCTCGGGTACCGCGCACTTGCGCGGATAGAGCGCCTTGTGCTCGAAGAAGACGACCGGATCGTCGTCACGGATGGCGGTGAGCATCAGGCCCTTGGCGTCGTAGGCGTTCGACGGGACCACCACCTTGAGACCCGGCACCGCCGTGACCATCGCATACATCGACTGGCTATGCTGCGCGCCCATGTTCATGCCCGCCCCCGTCGCGGTGCGGATGACGATCGGGCAGCAGGTGTTGCCGCCGAACATGTAGCGGAATTTCGCGGCCTGGTTGAACACCTGGTCGAAGCAGACGCCGAGGAAATCCGCGAACATCAGTTCGGCTACCGGGCGCAGGCCGGCCAGCGCCGCGCCATTGGCAGCACCGATGATCGCCGATTCCGAAATGGGGGTGTCGATGACGCGGCCGTCGCCGAACTTCGGCAGCAGGCCCTTGGTGACGCCGAACACGCCGCCGGCCGCCTCCCTCTGGCCTGAGGTTCCGCCGGCGCCGCCGGAGACGTCCTCGCCGAGTACGATGACGCGCGGGTCGCGCGCCATTTCGAGGTGCAGGGCCTCGTTGATCGCGTCGCGCATCGAGAGCTGTCGCATGTCGGGGCTCCGCGTCGCCTCAGTAGGAGACGTAGACGTCGGTGAGCAGGTCGGCGCCGGTGGGTGGCGCCGCACTACGTGCCCGAGCGACACACTCATCGATCAGCGCGGCTACGGTCGCGTCGATGCCATCGAGGTCCGAGTCGGCGAGCCAGCCCTCCGCGGTGACGCGCGTACGGAAGATCTTCAGGCAGTCCATGGTCTCCCGATGGCGCGCGACTTCGTCCCGGGCCCGGTAGAGCATCGGGTCGCCCTCGAAATGCCCGAAGAAGCGCGTGATCTTCGCCTCGAGGGTGCTCGGCCCACCGCCCTTGCGAGCGCGCTCGAGCGCGCGCTCCATCGCGGCATGCACGGCGAAGAAATCGGCGCCGTCGCAGGTCTCGGCGGGCATGCCGAATCCCCTGGCTCGTGCCGCAATGTCCCGCGATCCCACGGCGTAGGCCGCGCCAGTGTGCTCCGAGTAGCCGTTGTCCTCGAAGACGAAAATCACCGGCGCCTGCAACACCACGGCGAGGTTCATCGCTTCGAACACCGTGCCCTGGTTGGCGCTGCCGTCGCCGCCGAAGGCCACCGCGACTCTGCCCTCGCCGGCGAGCTTGCAGGCGATCGCGGCGCCCACGGCGATCGGCGGGCCGCCGCCGACGATGGCATTTGCGCCGAGCATGCCCTTGCTCATGTCGGCGATGTGCATGGAGCCGCCCTTGCCCTTGCAGAGGCCGTCTCGGCGACCATAGATCTCCAGCATCATGCCGCCGACATCGCAACCCTTGGCGATGCAGTGCCCGTGCCCGCGGTGGGTACTGGCGATCCAGTCTTTGTCGGTCAGTGGCTCACAGACGCCGACGGCGACCGCTTCCTGCCCGGAATAGAGATGGGTGAAGCCCGGGATTTCACCGCTCTGGATTTCGACGTGCAACCGCTCCTCGAATTCCCGGATGGTCTTCATCTGCCGATAGGCACGAAGTAGCGGGTCTCTGCTCAGCGGCACGATGCGAGACTCCTGCAGCGCGGGACGGCCGCGGCGAGCTGCCGACTCTACGGCAACCGCAGAAAACGGTCAATTCTGCCTGTTACCGGCACGGTTGATTGTTTATGGGGAGCGCTGCAGAAAGTCGTCTAGCACCTTGTGAAAGTGGCGGATGCGCAGCTCCTGCGATCCGATCCACAGCCCGCTGTAGGCATCGGAGTTCATGCCTGCCTGCACCCCTGGCAGGTTCTGGGCGTCCTGGTCGAGCACCACGCCGATGGACTTGTCGCCGAGCTTGAACTGCTGATGCCGGGGGCGCGGCGGTCGCTCTTTGCCCTC
>JAYTNX010000304.1:0-25550 GCA_043748075.1 Pseudomonadota bacterium | reverse complement strand
CCGAGGTCTGGCAGTGGGTGCGCAGCATCAGGCTCTTGGGGTTCTTGGCATTGAAGCTTTTCATGATGCGCCACCACAGCAGCCGCGCCGCGCGCATCTAGGCCACTTCCAGATAGAAGTTCATGCCGATCGCCCAGAAGAAGCTCAGGCGCCCCGCGAACTCGTCGACGTCGAGGCCTTTGGCGAGCGCGGTCTTCACGTACTCCTGGCCGTCGGCGAGCGTGAACGCGAGCTCCAGCGCCTGGTTCGCGCCAGCCTCCTGCATGTGGTAGCCGGAGATCGAGATCGAGTTGAACTTCGGCATCTGCCGGGCTGTATATGCGATCACGTCGGCGACTATTCGCATCGACGGGCCAGGGGGATAAATGTAGGTGTTGCGGACCATGAACTCCTTGAGGATGTCGTTCTGGATGGTCCCGGAGAGCTGGTCCTGCTTGACCCCCTGTTCCTCGCCCGCCACCACGTAGGCCGCGAGCACCGGCAGCACCGCGCCGTTCATCGTCATCGACACCGAGACCTTGTCGAGCGGGATGCCGCCGAACAGGATCTTCATGTCCTCGACCGAGTCGATCGCGACGCCGGCCTTGCCGACGTCCCCGGAGACGCGCGGGTGGTCGCTGTCGTAGCCTCGGTGGGTCGCGAGGTCGAAGGCGACGCTGACACCCTGACCACCGGCGGCGAGGGCCTTCCGGTAGAAATCGTTAGACGCCTCGGCGGTCGAGAACCCGGCGTACTGGCGGATGGTCCACGGCCGCACTGCGTACATCGTCGCCTGCGGCCCGCGCAGGAACGGCGGGAAACCCGGCAGCGTGTCGGCGTAGCGCAGGCCCTTCAGGTCGGCGGCCGTATAGAGCGGCTTGACCGTCAGCCCCTCCGGGGTGACCCAGTTCAGCGCCTCGGTGTCGCCGCCCGGCGCGGACTTCACGGCCGCCGCCTTCCAGCGAGATATCTCTTCGGAATTCAGTAACTTGTCGTCGGGCATCGGAACACCGGGCCAACCAGAAGTCCATTATTGCATGGCGCATCCGGGACCGGGCCGGGGGCACTCTCGCCGTCCAGAAGCGGTGCGACGCGTTGACTTCCTTTTATGTCGCGAATAAATTACGTATCAATGACCCCACATGAAGAACTCGACCCCGTCTGGCGCGCCCTGGCGAATCCGCATCGCCGCCGGATGCTCGACCTGCTGCGCGACCAGCCGCGCACCACCGGCGAACTCGCGACCCTGATGGGCGAGAACCGCTTCCTCGTCATGCAGCACCTGACCCTGCTGCGGGCGGCCGAACTCGTCACCGTGCAGGTCGACGGCCGACGACGGATCAACTACCTCAATCCGGTGCCGCTGCAGAAGATCTACGAGCGCTGGGTGGGCAAGTACCAGGGCGATTGGGCCTTGGCCCTGGTGGGCTTGAAACGAACCGTCGAGGCGCCGCGGGACACCGGTCGACAGCAACGCATCGCCTCGGAGGACTAGCCATGGAAGAGCGACAGGTTCATGTCGTCGAGATCCTCTCGCCCATTGCCGACGTCTGGGCGGAGATCACCAAGCTGCGGCAGATCCAGAAACCGATGTTCAACACGGTGCTCGAAACCGACTTCCGCCCCGGCTCGCGCATGCTCTACCGCAGCACCGACGGCAAGCGCGTGTTCATCATCGGCGAGGTCCACGCGTTCGAACCGCCGACGCGATTCGTGCACACCTTCCGCTTCACCAACCTGCCGGAGACCCCGACGCTGGTCGAGTGGAACCTCGAGGAGCGGGACGGCAGCACGCGCGTCACCGTGGTGCACTCGAAGTTCACCGACCAGACGAAGACCGCCGACTCGGTGCGCACCAGCTGGGTCACCATTCTCGGCAACATCAAGTCGGTGGTGGAAACCGGCGACGTGCCCCTCAAGACGCGGCTGATGCACGGGATGATGCAGGCGTTCATGTTCATGGCGCCGAAGTCCACGCTGCGCGGGAACGTCGCCGAGCTTCGGGACGAGCGGTAGTGCGCGCCGCCCTGCACAGACTTCGTCGTGCGAGGCGAGCGATGACGGCGGGCGAGAGCTCGCCTCATCGCACGGCGTCACCTCATCGATAGATCAGCAGCTCCGCGCGCTGTTGCCGCCAGGCCTGCTCGTCGATCTGCGCTACTGCGTCGAGATCGGCGGCACCGGCGCGCTCGTCGTCGACCCACTCGCGCAGCAGCGGGCTGCCGTTGATCAGGTCGATCGCGAGCCGGTCGCGTTCGTATTCGTAGGGGAAATCGCGCCACAGCGGATAGTCGCGGCGCTGCTCGCGCACGGCCTTGAACGCCGCGGCCACCAGCCGCCACGGGCGGAATCCCTCGTGCCGGTAGGCAGGATCGTCAACGTGGATCTGCACGCCGGCGCACAGCGTGCCGACGTGCTTGTGGAAGGTCGGCTCGAAGCCGCATTCGCGCAAGGTGCACCCTTCGAGCCACTGCGGCGCGATCCGGCGCATCGTGCACAGCAGCGCCGGCACGTCGAGATCCGGCGCGCCGAACAGTTCCAACGGCCGCGTGGTGCCGCGGCCCTCCGACAGCGTCGTGCCTTCGAGCATCACGGTGCCTGCATAAGCCCTCGCCATCGACAGGTTCGGCGCATTCGGGCTCGGATTCACCCAACTGCGCTGGTGTAGCGGCCAGCCGTATCCGGGCGTCTGCGCCGGCTGCCAGCCCGTCATCGGCACCACCTGCAGGTCCACGTCGAGCTTCAGCTCGCGCACGAACCAGCGCGCCATCTCCGCCATCGTCAAGCCGTGGCGCATCGGCATCGGGCCGGCGCCGACGAAGCTCTCCCAGCCCGCGCGCAGGGTGAGGCCCTCGACCGGGCGACCAGCGGGGTTCGGCCGATCGAGCACCCACACGGACTTGCCGTGTTTCGCCGCCGCCTCCAGCACGTAGCGCAAAGTCGTGATGAAGGTATAGATACGACAGCCGAGGTCCTGCAGGTCCACCAACAGCACGTCGAAGGTGCTCATCATCGCGTCGGTGGGCCGTCGCACTGCGCCGTACAGGCTGTAAATCGGAATACCGTGCACGGGGTCGACGAAGTCGGGCGACTCGACCATGTTGTCCTGCTTGTCGCCGCGCAATCCGTGCTGCGGGCCGAAGGCGGCACTCAGGGTCAGCCCGGGAAGGCGCGCGAGCGCATCCAGCGAATGTTCCAGCGAGGCCGTGACCGACGCCGGGTGGGCCAGCAGGCCGACGCGCTTCCCCACCAGCGGCGCGCGCAGTGCCGCGTCTGCCACCAGCCGATCGATGCCGAATTGGATCACTCTGGAACCTCGATCCCGAGGGCAAAACCCTCGCCATTATGGAAATCCGGGCGCGCCGCAGGGTGATGCAGCGCCCAGTACGAGAGACTGCCGTCCGCCGCCTCGACCACGGCGCTCAGGCCGAGCCGACCGCGCCAGGCTTCGCTAGCGCCCGGGAGCGCCGGTGCCGCGGCGCTGGTCGATAGCAGGCTCGGGGTGGCGGCGGGTGCAGTATCCGCCACCCGTTGCCCTGGCAGCGGCACGGGCCAGGCCAGCGCCACCTCCACCCTCAGCACCCCGGGCTGTCGGCTCACGACGAGCTGCGGTTCGACGCCGACCGACTCGGGGCGCATGGCCCCCCGATAGTCCTCGAATCGATAGATCGCCCAGGCGCCCGACGGCGCCAGGTTGAACTCGACGTACGGCACGCCCGCCGCGCTGTCGGCCGCAGCGTCCATGGCGGCAGACCCAGCGGGCATCGAGGGGTTGGCGGGAGCAGCAGGCGCGGCCACGAACGCCTCGAAGCAGGTGTGCTGCCACAGGCCGTCGGCGCGACGCGGCGCCGCGCGGTCGAGTGGCGCGGGCACGCGCACCGCGTCGGGGCCGGCGAACAGCTCGAAGGCCAGACGCAACGGGCGCGTGCGGTCGTCGGGTCGCAGTCGCCGCACCTCGACCCGCAGCCCGGCAGGCGGCGGATGCGCCGGGTGACTCTGCAGGCGATGTTTCATAGGCTGGCAGTCACAGGAAGCGCTAGTCTGGCACGGACACAGGAGTGGGTCATGGCCGAGGAAGGCATCGAGGAAGTGCGCGCGCCGCAGGCGCTGATCCGTTTCGAGGTGCGCAAGTGCATCCACTCGCGCAACTGTGTGCTCGGCAGGCCCGACGTATTCGTGCCCAACGTCGAGGGCGAATGGATCCATCCCGAGCGCGCGACGCCGGAAGAGATCGCCGAGCTTGCCCACAACTGCCCCTCGGGCGCGATCCAGTACCAGCGGCTCGACGGCGGTCCCGCCGAAGCGCCGCCGACGGTGAACACGGTCCGCCTGCGCGAAAACGGCCCGCTCGCCGTGAATGCACCGTTGACGATCGCCGGCGCGTCCGCCGGGATGCGTGCCACGCTATGCCGCTGCGGCGCTTCGCAGCGCAAGCCGTTGTGCGACGGCAGCCACACCGCCGCGGGCTTCGCCGCGACGGGCGAACCGGCCACGCAGGCCTCCGAGCCGCTCGCCAACCGTGACGGGGCGGTTACGGTCACGCCGAAGAAAGACGGCCCGCTGCAGCTGACCGGGTCGATGGAGCTGGTCTCGGGCACCGGACGGACTCTGAACCGGGTCACCGAGACCTGGCTGTGTCGCTGCGGCGCATCGGCCAACAAGCCTTACTGCGACGGCAGCCATCGCAAGATCGGGTTCCGTGCCGGCTGAGCGCCGCGCGTCCAACGATGGGACAATGACGGTCGCCCCGCGTCCGTCCTCCCCGCCCAGGTCCTGCGCCCGATGAACGCCATTCTATTGCCCCTGCCCCCGGCCCCCACGGCCGAGGCCACGCCGGACGATCACGCGAACCGCATCCGCGAGATTCCGTACAACTACACCTCGTTCTCCGACCGGGAAGTCGTGATCCGGTTGCTCGGCACCGAATCCTGGAGCCTGCTCGACGAGCTGCGTGGCGAGCGCCGCACCGGACGTTCGGCGCGGATGCTGTACGAAGTGCTGGGCGACATCTGGGTCGTGCAGCGCAACCCCTATCTCGAGGACGACCTGCTCGAGAACCCGAAGCGACGACGCCTGCTCGTGGAGGCGCTCGAACACCGCCTGCGCGAGATCGAGCGCCGTCGCGAGCCGCAGGACGTCGCCCGCGACCTCAAGGTCGGGCGGCTGCTCGAAGCCGGGCGCCGCGCGGTGCGCGAGTTCGCGGAAGGCTTCGAGCGCACCCGCAAGCTGCGCGACGAGGCGCGTCGGCTGCTGACGAAGCACACGCGTGCCGACAGCGTCTGCTTCGACGCGTTCGCGCGCGTCTCGCATGTCACCGACGCCACCGACTGGCGCGTCGAATACCCGTTCGTCGTGGTCTCGCCCGATGCCGAGGACGAGATCCCGGGCCTGGTGCGCGCCTGTATCGCGCTCGGCCTGACGATCATCCCGCGCGGCGGCGGCACCGGCTACACCGGCGGCGCGATCCCGCTGACGCCGCTCGCTGCGGTGTTCAACACCGAGAAGCTCGAGCGCGTCACCGAAGTCGAGCGCGTGGCGCTGCCCGGCCTGGCCGAACCCGTACCCACCGTGTTCTCCGAAGCCGGTGTCGTCACGAAGCGCGTGGCCGATGCTGCGGAACGCGCCGGATTCGTCTTCGCCGTGGATCCGACGTCGATCGACGCCTCGTGCATCGGCGGCAATGTCGCGATGAATGCCGGCGGCAAGAAGGCCGTCCTCTGGGGCACGGCGGTCGACAACCTCGCCTGGTGGCGGATGGTCGACCCCGACGGCAACTGGCTGGAGGTCGAGCGCGTCGGCCACAACCTGGGCAAGATCCACGACGCCTCCGAAGTCACTTTCACCCTGACCTGGAAGGACGGCCGCGAGGCGGCGGAGCGCGCGAAGACCTTGCGCGCTGAGACGCTGCGCATGCCCGGCGCGAGCTTCCGCAAGGAGGGGCTCGGCAAGGACGTCACGGACAAGTTCCTCGGCGGTCTGCCCGGCGTGCAGAAGGAAGGCTGCGACGGCCTGATCACCTCCGCGCGCTGGGTCGTGCACCGGATGCCGAAGCACATCCGCACCGTCTGCCTCGAGTTCTTCGGCCAGGCGCGCGACGCGATCCCCTCGATCGTCGAGATCATCGCGCAGCTCGAAACCGAGAACCGGCGCGCCGGCGTACTGCTCGCCGGCCTCGAGCACCTCGACGAACGCTATCTGCGCGCGGTGGGCTACGTCACCAAGAGCAAGCGCGCCGCACTGCCCAAGATGGTGCTGATCGGCGACATCGTCGGCGACGACGATACCGCGGTTGCCCGCGCCACTTCCGAGGTGGTGCGCATCGCCAACGCCCGCGCGGGTGAAGGCTTCATCGCGGTGGGCGCCGACGCGCGCCGCAAGTTCTGGCTCGACCGTGCACGCACGGCGGCCATTGCCAAGCACACCAACGCGTTCAAGATCAACGAAGACGTGGTGATCCCGCTGCCGCGGCTCGGCGACTACACCGATGCGATCGAGCGCATCAACATCGAGTTGTCGATCAAGAACAAGCTGCGGCTCATCGACGCCCTCGAGGACTACTACCGCGGTGAGCTGAAGCCCGGCAAGACCGGCGATGCCGACCTGGACAAGCTGTCACGCGAGCAGATGCTCGGCGACCGGCCCGAGCGCGTGCGCGCCCTGCTCGCCGAGGTGCGCGGGCGCTGGTCGAACTTCCTCGAGACCCTCGACGGCCCTGGCAGCGCGCCCGGACGCACGGTATTCGAGGAACTGCAGGACCGCAGCGTGCGCGTCTCCTGGAAGCGCGAGCTGCGCGAGCCGATCGCGCGGATCATGGCGGGCGACGCGTTCGCGCCGATCCGCGCCGAGGCCGAGGCGATCCACAAGCGCGTGCTCAAGGGTCGCGTCTGGGTCGCGCTGCACATGCATGCCGGCGACGGCAACGTGCATACCAACATCCCGGTGAACTCCGACGACTACCTGATGCTGCAGGAGGCGAACCAGGCCGTCGCGCGAATCATGCAGATCGCCCGCGATCTCGGCGGCGTGATCTCCGGCGAGCACGGCATCGGCATCACCAAGCTCGAGTTCCTGACCGAAGCGGAATCCGCGGGCCTGCGTGGCTACAAGGCGAAGATCGATCCCGAGGGCCGCTTCAACAAGGGCAAGCTGCTCCCCGGCGGCGACCTGCGTTTTGCCTACACGCCGAGCTACAACCTGCTCGGCCACGAATCGCTGATCATGCAACAGTCCGACATCGCGACGATATCGGATGCGATCAAGGACTGCCTGCGCTGCGGCAAGTGCAAGCCGGTCTGCGCCACCCACGTGCCGCGCGCCAACCTGTTCTACAGCCCGCGCAACAAGATCCTCGCGACCTCGCTGCTGATCGAGGCCTTCCTCTACGAGGAGCAGACCCGCCGCGGCATCTCGATCCGCCACTGGGACGAGTTCGCCGACGTCGCCGATCATTGCACCGTTTGCCACAAGTGCGAGTCGCCCTGCCCCGTCGACATCGACTTCGGGGACGTCTCGATGGCGATGCGCGACCTGCTGCGCCGCATGGGCAAGAAGCGTTTCAACCCCGGCACCGCGGCCTCGATGTGGTTCCTGAACGCGACCCGGCCCGAAACGATCAAGCTCGCCCGCAAGGTGATGATCGACTGGGGCTTCAAGGCGCAGCGCCTCGGCCACCAGGCGCTGAAGACCTTCGCAAAGGCCCAGGTCGCGGCACCGCCTGCAACCACGGGCAAGGCGCCGATCCGCGAGCAGGTGGTGCACTTCGTCAACCGCCGCATGCCCGCCGGCGTGCCGAAGAAGACCGCACGCGCGCTGCTCGACATCGAAGACCGCGACTACGTGCCGGTGATCCGCGACCCGAAGGCGACCTCGCCCGAGGCCGAAGCGGTGTTCTATTTCCCGGGTTGCGGCTCCGAGCGCCTGTTCTCGCAGGTGGGCCTCGCCACCCAGGCCATGCTGTGGAAGGTCGGCGTGCAGACCGTGCTGCCGCCCGGGTATCTGTGCTGCGGATACCCGCAGCGCGGCGCCGGCGAGTTCGACAAGGCCGAGAAGATCATCACCGACAACCGCGTGCTGTTCCATCGCGTCGCGAACACGCTGAACTACCTCGACATCAAGACCGTGGTCGTCAGCTGCGGTACCTGCTACGACCAGCTGCAGGGCTACGAATTCGACAAGATCTTCCCCGGCTCCCGCATCGTCGACATCCACGAGTTCCTGATGGAGAAGGGCGTGCGCCTCGAGGGCGTGACCGGCACGCGCTACATGTACCACGACCCCTGCCACTCGCCGATGAAGACCTACGAGCCGCTGAAGGTCGTGAACCAGCTGATGAATGCCGAGCTGAATGGCAAGATCGTCAACAACGCGCGCTGCTGCGGCGAGTCCGGAACCTTTGCCGTCACGCGGCCGGATGTCTCCACCCAGGTGCGCTTCCGCAAGGCGCAGGAGATCGTGAAGGGCGCCGACGCGGTGCGCGCCGACGGCTTCGCCGGCGACGTCAAGGTACTGACCTCCTGCCCTTCCTGCCTGCAGGGCCTGAAGCGCTACAACGACGACGCGGACCTCGAGGCGGACTACATCGTGGTCGAGATCGCGAAACACGCGCTGGGCGAGAGCTGGATGAAGGACTACGTCGCGGCGGCGAACGCGGGCGGCATCGAGCGGGTGCTGGTGTAGCGGGCGGCGGCTTGCGGCACGATCCTGCCTTGGCCTGATGCAAGCCTACGAAATCGGTGACTACGCGACGAGCCGCCAACTGCGGCGCGTCGAACGGCCGGACCCCGTGGCGGGCCCGGGCGAAGCGTTGGTGCACGTGCGCGCCACCGGGCCGAACGCGCGCGACTTCTCGATCTGGACCACGGGCATGTGGCCGGGGCGCGGCACGCCCCCCTCGAGCTTCATCCCGATGTGCGACTTCGCCGGCGAGGTACTTGCAATCGGCGCCGGCGTCACCGCAGTGAAGCCCGGCGATCGCGTGACGATGATCCACTATTCGCGCTGGCTCGACGGCCCGTGGGACGTGTCGATGCGGACAGAGGACTACGGCTGCACGCGCGACGGCTTCCTGCGTGAGCTCGCGGCGGTGCCGGCCGTCTCGCTGGTGCGCGTGCCGGAGACGATTCCGTACGAGGACGCGGCGACGCTGCCGAGTGCCGGCCTCACGGCCTGGCAGGCGGTGGTCGTCGAGGGCCGGCTGAAGCCGGGCGACACGATGGTGACCCTCGGCACCGGCGGCGTGTCGCTGTTCGCGTTGCAGTGGGCGAGGCTGCTCGGGGCGCGCGTGATCGTCACCTCGTCGAGCGACGCCAAGCTCGCGCGGATGCGCGAACTCGGCGCCGACGGCACGATCAACTATCGCACCGTGCCGAAGTGGCACGAGGCCGTGCTCGAGCAGACCGGCGGCCGGGGCGCGCAGCTCGTGGTCAACAACGTCGGCCTACAGGAGCTCGACGCCTGCCTCGAAGCCTGTGCCTCCGGCGCGCGCATCGCGCACATCGGCGCCACCGCGGTTTCCGGCGATCGCATCGCGAGCGGCGGCGTCGTGCCGCAGCGCCTCGGCCTGCTGATCATCCGTGACCTGACCCTCAAGGGCATCGTGGTCGGCAGCCGGCGCATGATGGCCGATGCCGTGGCCGCGATGGCGCAGCACCGAGTGCGGCCGGTCATCGATTGCGTCTACCCGTTCGAGAGGGCGAACGAGGCGGTCGAGCGCTTCGCGCGCGGCAACAAGATCGGCAAGGTCATGATCCGCGTCGGCGCCGGCGACTGACGCGGGCCTGCTGCCGGCTCCTTGCCACAAGGCTATCTGAAGTAGAATCGCATCTGAATTGGAGCTCTCCCATGGCCCAGTCGACTATCGGCAGCCGCGAATTCAATCAGGACCTCAGTCGTGCCAAGCGGGAGGCAGACGCGGGGCCGGTCGTCATCACCGACCGCGGGGAGCCGGCTTATGTACTGCTGTCATGCGAGCGATACCGGGCGCCCTGACCAGCATCTGATCGGCAGCACCTGGCCCCTTTGTCCGACCGTCGGAAACGAACCATGATCCATGCGACGTTCAAACCATTCCTTCTCTGCGCCTCGGCGAGCCTCGCGCTGGCGTCTTCCGCCACGCTGGCGCGGACGGCCGGCGAACCGGTCGGAACGCGTCGAGGGACAAGGTGCAGGCGCTCACCAACGCCAACGTCGTCGACGTCGACACAGGGCGGGCGCTGTCGAAGGCCGTTGTCGTGATCGCCGACGGCCGCATCCAGAGCATCGGCACCGCGCCTCGGTCGCCATTCCCGCCGGCGCGAAGGTCGTCGACATGCAGGGCCGATACCTGGTGCCCGGACTCATGAACATGCACGTGCACCTGGGGCTCAAACTGCCCGGTCTCGAAGGCCTGACGCTGGCAAACGAGAACCTGGCCTCGCATCGCCTCGGGATCAAGGTCACGGCCCTCAACGGCTGGCCGCGAAGCAGGCCCTCGACCTCGGCATCGACGGCTTCGAGCATAGCTACTTCCTGACGCCCGACAACCTGAAGCAGATGAAGGCGCAGGGCGGGTGGCTGGTGCCGACGATGGTGGTCAGCCAGCCCGGGGCGATCGAGTTCTACAGGAAGATCGGCTCGCCCGGTTGGTATCTCGAGCGCGTCAAGTCGGTCGGCAAGGACCACTGGGCGGTGCTGCAGGCCGCGACGATCCAGCCGGCGCGGATGATGGGCATCGAGGATTCGGTGGGCCGTCTCGAGGTCGGTCAATACGCCGACATCATCGCCGTCGCCGCCAACCCGGCGCAGGAGATCTCGGTGCTGCGGACGATCAGCTTCGTGATGAAGGACGGCACGATCTACCGCGACGACAGCCGCGACATCGGGCGGGACTGAGCAACCGTCGTCAGCGCCCTTCGCCCGCGCGCCACATCACCGGGAACGCCGCGTCGTCGGTGATCGGCGCGCCGTCGGTGACGGCGTGGTAGTCGATACCCGGGACCTGCAGCCAGCGGCTCTTCGACAGGCACCACACGACATCGTCGCCGACGACGCGTAGCGCATACCCGGTGCGCGTCGTGTCGGAGGTGTTCGCCTTGGAGTGATGCGGCGTGTACGGATGGAAGAGGACCGCGTCGCCGGGCTGGAGATTCCAGGTCAGCCGCGGGCAGTTCCTGGCGTACGCGTCGTCGGGATCGTCGAAGTCCGGCAGCGCCTGGTCGATCGAGTCCGCGGACTTGCGCCGTTCGCTCCAGCGTCTGGCGACGAATTCCTCGTGGAAGCCGCCGATGAACTCCATCCGGCCGTTCGTCTCGTCGGCCGGCGTGAGTGCAACCCAGAGATTCGGCATCATCTGTCCGCTCAACGCATAGCCGCCGCCATCGGTATGCCAGGGCACCACCTTCTGGCAGCCGGGCTGCTTGCTGAACACGTAGTCGTGGTACAGGCGGATCGTCTGCGAGCCGATGACCCGGCCGATGATCTCGCCCGCGGGCGATTCCAGCGCGAAATCGCGGAACGGGCCGGGGCGCCGGTACAGGAAATTGACGGCCGTCATCGGGCCTTGCATGTAGCCGGCGCCGCCGTGCTCGAGGGGGCGTTCGATGACCGCCTGGCTCGCCTCGGCCAGCGCGCTGATCTGCGCGCGTTCGAACAGGCCACGCAGGCAGGTGACGCCGTGCCGCGCGTACTCGCGGCGATTCTCCTGCAGCAGGTCGTCGAGCGCAGGCCTGTCCATGTCCGGATTCTCCTTGCCTAATCCGCGGGCGGTGACGGCGCCGACGGCCACGAGTGGCTTGGTCAGAGCGCGAACAGCCGGTGCGCATTGTCGCGCACGATGCCCTGCCTGGCCGACTCGGACAGGTCGGGGCGCGAAAGATAGTGATCGACGTAGTTGACCGTCTCGCCGATGTCATGCGGATGGCCGAAATCGCTCGAGCCCACGAGACGCGTGTCGCCGAAGTAACGCAACAGCGACCCCAGATCCTCATGCATCTCGCAGGTGATGTAGAAGTTGTGCGCTTCCAGCTTTTCGCGCGACAACTGCATCAGGTCCTCGGGTTTCAGGCGCAGGTGCAAGGCGGTCTGGACGGCGGCGGGCACCCAGGTGCAGCCGGACTCGAAGAACGCGAAGCGCAGCTTCGGGAACGTCTCCGGTAGCGTGCTGTTGAGGAGGACCGAGAACGCGAAGTAGTTCGGGCTGTCGGAGATGAAGCGGTTGAACCGGCTGCCCTCCCGCTGGGCGATCGTTTCCATGGCAGGGCTGCCGTGGCCGATGTGCACGCACACCGGCCAGTCGAGCTCGATGGCCTTGGCGTAGATGGGCTCGTAGTCCGGATGGTCCAGGAACCGGTCGCCCTCGAGGCCGCGCATGAGGATGCCGACCGCACCGTTGGCGCGCGCCCAGGCCATGTCCCGCACGGTCGCCTCGGGATTCTTGAACGAGGGCACGAAAAGCCAGTGAAGGCGACCGCCGGAAGCGCTGCAGCGCTCGGCGATCCAGCGGTTGAACGCCCGGGTGATCGCCAGCTCCGCCCGCGGCCGCGTGCAGCGGACGTTGAGAAACAGGCTGGAGATGATGACGTGCACGTCGACCTTCTGGCGGTCCATCGCGGCGAGGCGCGCCGGCACGTCTTCGAGCGTGATGGATCCCGACGTCAGTTCGCCCTTCGAATAGCCGGCGATGGCCTCGGCGTCATGCTTGCCGTACAGGGTATTGTCGATGACCCAGTATTCCTTCGTGTTGGGACCGGAGAAGTGCGCCTGGATCGTCGCACCGCCCTCCTTGCGCAGCAGCGCCGGCTTGAATTCCATCTCGTCCGAGGCGAGATGATCCCAGACGCAAGCGGGCTCCACCGTATGCGTGTCGACGTCGATGACTTGTTTCATGGCGGTACGCCTCCAGCGTGTCGGGTCACCGCACACTAGCCGGGTGGACTGGCGGAGCGCCATTTGGAATTCGTGATCGGCGATTTGTCGGATGAATCGCAGCGACCCTGCCGATAGGTTTCTGCCGCATTCCGTCCCTTCGTCGGGGGGCGCCGGTCGATCGGCTTTTGTTATCAGGCTACGGTTCACCGGAATTGATCAGAAGCGCTGTCATTG
This sequence comes from Pseudomonadota bacterium, assembly GCA_043748075.1. Lineage (GTDB taxonomy): Bacteria > Pseudomonadota > Gammaproteobacteria > Steroidobacterales > Steroidobacteraceae > UBA964. The sequence goes on along the minus strand of JAYTNX010000304.1, from coordinate 12,494 downwards.
GCGAGACTGTCCACATGCAGTCCCCCGATGGCCGTTTGCCGGTATTCCTCAAGGCCAGTTGGGGCGTGGGTGCACTCGGCACCACCTCCATGCTCTACATGGTCAACCTTTTCCTGGTGTACTTTCTCGTGCGGCACGTCGGCATCCCGCCAGCGATCGCCGGTACGCTGCTGGCGATCACGCGCCTCTACGACGCGGTCATCGACCCCGGCATCGGCATGCTGAGCGACCGTACCGAGAGCCGCTGGGGACGCCGACGCCCGTGGCTGCTCGCCGGCGCGCTCCTCTCGCCGCTGGCGGTGGTCGCGGTATTCAACCCACCGGTAGCGCTGGCGGGTGCGTATCTGTACGGGTACGTACTCATCGCGATGCTGATCTATTGCACCGCCTACTCGTTCTTCAGCATCCCGTTCCTCGCCCTCGGCACCGAGATGACGGACCACTACGGCGAGCGGGCCTCGGTGATGGCCTACCGCACGTTCTTCGTCTATTCGTCCGGGGTGGTCGTCGCCTCCGGCGCACCGGCGCTGGTCTCCGTGCTCGGGAGCGACCGCGGCGCCTACTCGCAGATGTCCTTCGCCGTGGCCGGTGTGGTCGGCGCGGCCATGTTGTGGGTGGTGCTGTTCACAGGACGCGCCCGGATCACGCCCCGCAGCACGCAGGCCATGGAGTTCGGGCAGTGGATCCGCACCGTGCTGTCGAACACGCCCTACATGATCATCCTGTTCTCCAAGATGGCGCTGTACCTCGGCACGGCGTTCGGCGGTGCCGTGTCGCTGTTCTTCATGACCTACGTACTGCAGAAGGACGAAGCTGCCTTCGCCATCTACGGCCTCGTTTCGAATCTCGTGTCCATCGCCACGGTTCCGCTCTGGGGCCGGCTGCTCCGCAGCGTGGAACGCCGCCCCTTGTTCATCGTCCTGCTCACGGGCACGGCACTGGGTCACTTGTCGTGGCTGCTCGCGACGCCCGCGGAACCCCTGGCGCTGTTCGTGCTGCGGGCGATCTACGTCGGCTCACTGGGAGGCGGAGCCGTCCTGGTGTCGCTTGCGATGCTCTCGGATGCGATCGAGTACGACCGGCTCCGCACCGGGCTGCGGCGCGCCGGCGCGTTCGTCGGAGGGTTCGAGCTGATGCAGACCACGTCGTTCGTCGTCGGGCCGCTGGTGGTCGGATTCGCGCTGTCTGCCGCGGGACTCGTGCCGGGCAGCGTGGACCTGGGTGCGCAGCCGGAGTCGGCGCTGCAGATGATCCGCTTTGCCTACGCGATCATTCCCGCCGCCTGCGGCGTCGTCGGCATCGTGCTGACCTGCTTCTATCGACTCGATGCGCGCCGGCTCGCCGACCTGCGCGAGCCGGATTCTTCGCCGGCGCCGCTGCACCCGGCAAGCGACCCGCGGCACCCGAGCGTGACGGCCTGAATCCAGGCGACTCATCGCCCACCGCCACTCAGGGCTGGGGTCAGTTGAGGTGTCGCTCGAAGGCCTCGGGGGTGACATCCCGGATCGTGTCCGGCCGCGGGACGGGTGGACGGGTGGGCAGACTACGCCGGGCGCACCCATTCCGCCGCACGCGCGACGTCCGCGTCACTGTTACGATTCGGGCGCAGCGCCACCGCAGTCAATCCAGGAGCCTCGCATGTCATACCCCAAGCGCTTGAAGGACGTCGCGGCGACGCTCATGGCCGCCGCCCTCACGCTGCCGGCCGTGGCCGCGGAGGGCCCCGGCCGCGGCACGTCCATCGACGACTGGAAAGGCCTGACCGTGCTCAAGGGCGGCAAGGGCTACGTGCAGGCGCCGCTCGGGCAGCTGCACTACCGCGACGTCGGTCCACGGAACCCGATGCCGCTCGTTTTGCTGCACCAGTCCCCGATGTCGATGATCCAGTGGGCCGACGTGCAGAACGAACTCGCCCGCAAGGGCCGCCGCGTCATCACGGTCGATACGCCCGGAAACGGGCTCTCCGACATGCCGGACCATCAGCCGACCATCGAGGAAATCGCTGACAATCTGGTCGCCCTGCTCGACCAGTTGAAGCTGAAGAAGATCATGCTCGGCGGCCACCACACGGGCGCCCAGATCGCCACCGCCTTCGCGTCGCGCCACCCCGAGCGCGTCGCGGCCCTGGTGCTGCACGGCGCGGCGATGTTCTCGGACGAGGATCTCGCCAGGCGCCAGGCGAACATTGGCAAGGGCACCGGGACCGGCCGCCTGCCGAAGGCCGACGGCTCCAATTTCCAGCGGCGCCCGTTCGGCACCCCGGGCGATACGCGTCAGGAACTGCTGGACGCCAACGCCTGGCTGACGATCACGCAGTACCTGACCGGGCCGGACCTCGGACATTACGCGGCCTTCTACTACCGCATGAAACCGGACCTCATGAAGATCGAGGCACCGACGCTGCTGCTGTCGGACACCGGCGACGAAGTGAACCCGATCGACAAGGAAGTAGCGCGGCTGCGGCCCGACTTCAAGTACGTCGAGTTCTCGAACGGCAATTTCATGGAGTTCATGACGCAGCCGAAGAAGTGGGCCGACATCGTCGACGAATGGCTGAGGGGCACGGGGAAGCCCTGACGCCGCCCCGACCCGCGTCGATACCCAGGCTGCGCACTCGAGGCGGCGGACGCCGGCAGTGCCAGTGCGCAGCCGCTACCCAGCCGCGGCTATCACTTCGGCTCTGGCGTGCCCGTCGACCAACGGGGCGAATTTCGCTGGCTGCAGAGATCCGCGGCGCGGTGACCGGTTCGCCTGCGGCGCGACGGGCACCGATTCGCGCGGCGGCGTCACAGGCCCGATTCGGGCGTATTCGAAATGGGCCGGCATTAGGCTTCCACTGCTCCCGGTAATACTTCAGGAACACGTCGCTGGTCTCGTAAGCGCGATTGTTCTGCCAGTTCCTGAACGTGAGTGATCCGCAATACGAGAACTTCGCGGGGAACACCACGCGTTCCATTCTGAGCTGCACCTCAAACGGCTTTGCCGTGATGCTGCGATACCAGGTCTGAAGAAATTCGTTGGCCTCCGGGCTGTTCGGCGGATATTTCAGGTTGAAGCAAACCTGCAGCCGGATCGGGTTGGTGGTCGACCACGTCGCCGGAATCTGGGCCAGCTGGTTCGGGTATTCCTTGAATTGCTCCTCGGGTGTCTTGACCACAGCGGGCGTCATGACCGCCGGCGTTGCCTGGGCACCTGGCGATCGGCCGTCGGCGGCCCACGACGACGGAATTCCGAGCAGCCATTGACCTGCGATCAGCACACCGACAACGCGGCGAAGGCGTGCGCCATCGCCCCGATGGGGATTGTCGCGACGATCGTCTGAGGCTGCCCCATCGGGTCCGGCGCTGGCCGTGGAACGGCCTGGACGCACAGCGGGCCGGGATCCCGGGCCGCCATCGGCTACGATCCGCCCTCAACGACGAGGGACACCCCCGGATGGATGCTGCCGCCCTGCCTGCCGACTGGACCTCGCTGGTCGCGCTCGTGTTCCTGCTCGGGCTCAAGCATGGCTTCGATGCCGACCACCTCGCAACGATCGACGGGTTGACCCGGGTGAACTTGCACAGCGACCGGGCTTTCGCACGCTACTGCGGCGCGCTGTTCTCGATCGGCCATGGCGGCGTGGTGCTGCTTATCGCGCTCGTCGTGAGCTCGGCGACCTCGCGCTGGGAGACTCCGGTCTGGCTAGCCACCAGCGGCGTCTGGATCTCGATCCTGTTCCTCACCGCGCTTGGCCTGATCAATGTCCGCGCCGTCCTGACGGCCGCACCCGACGAGGTCGTCCAGCCCGTCGGACTGAAAGGCCGCTTCCTCGGCCGCCTCGCCCGCGCCGGCTCGCCGGGCCTGGTGGCGCTGGTCGGCGCGCTGTTCGCGCTGTCGTTCGACACGGTGAGCCAGGCGGCGCTGTTCGCATTGACGGCGACGCAGTTCGGCGGCGTCGGCCACGCGCTGATGGTCGGCTTGGTGTTCACGGTCGGCATGCTGGTCACCGATGGCATCAACGGCCTATGGATCTCGCGGCTGATCCTGCGTTCCGACGAGATCGCGCGGGTCGCCTCGCGCGTGATCGGCCTCGCGGTCGGCATGGTGAGCCTGCTGATCGCTGCGTTCAGCGGTGGCCGGCTGCTGTTCCCCGCGCTCGACGCGTGGAGCGAGGGCAAGGAACTCGCGTTTGGCGCCGCAGTCATCCTGGTTGTCATTGGCAGTTTCGCCCTCGGCCGCGCGCTGGCGCGCGGCGCGTCTTCCGCGTCGGTGGCGGTTGACCGACCGGCCTGACGGCCGCGCCGAGCGTGCTGTCCCCGGGGATCGACCACCGACGGGGCGATGGGCACCAGGCGCGCGGAAGTGCGCGGGCAGGTCGATGTCCCGTTGACTTGCCGAGGCCGCCACTATGCGCATACAATGCGCATCAGGGAGGTCACGCATGAAAGCCGATTCCGACACCTCATCCCGCAAGCGTCCGGTCAATCTGACACTCAGCGAAAGTCTGGTCAGCGAAGCCAAGCTGATGACCGACAATCTCTCCAGCGTCGTGGAAAACCTGCTCTCGGAGTTCGTCAGCCGGGAGCGCAGGGCGCGATTGCAAAAGGCACAGGCCGTGGAGGCGGCGGTCGCCGTCTGGAACACCTTCAATTCGAAATCCGGGTCGATCGCAGACGAATACTCGTCGCTGTAATGGCCCAGTTCGACGTTCACCGCAATACCGGAAAGCACGAGGACTCCATCCCCTTCGTCGTCGTGGTGCAATCGGCACAGTTCGACAGTTATCGACGACGGGTGGTGGTACCGCTGGTGCGAGCGTCGGCGATCGGCAAGGTGAGCCATGCGGCTTTCAATCCGACCTTCAGGATCCGCAGAATCGCCGTGGTGCTGCATCCGCTGGAGATGGTCTCGGTGCCTGTCGACCAGCTCGGAGATGTCGTGGGATCGCTCCGCGACGACGGTCAGTCGATCATTGCCGCGCTGGATGAACTGCTGACACGCGCCTGGAAGTAAGCAAGGCGCCCGAGCGCTACGCTAGTATTCCCTCGATCTTCGACGAGCCTCTCGGGCAAGACTGGCCCGGCGGGGCCTGCACCTCCGCCAGAGCCGCCCTTTCATGCGCCACGCCGACCCGATCATGACCCTGCAGGCCCACATTCTGGAGCAGCAGGTTCACTACCCCGAAGCCACGGGCACGTTCTCGTGGATCCTCTCGGCGCTGTCGATCTCGGCCAAAGTGATCGCCGACAAGGTGCGGCGCGCGCGTCTCGAAAATGTGCTCGGCAATGTCGGCGCCGAAAACGTGCAGGGCGAGCAGCAGCAGAAGCTCGACGTGATCGCGAACGAGGTGCTGCTGCGCACTCTCGGCGGACGCCAGGGCGTCGCGATCGTCGCCTCGGAAGAGAACGAGGAACCGGTGATCATCCGCAACGAGACCGACGGCGAGCGGCGCTATTGCGTGCTGTTCGACCCGCTGGACGGCTCGTCGAACCTCGATGTCTGCGGCGGCGTCGGCACCATTTTCAGCATCCTGCGCCACGACCGCCGCGCTTCGCGAGCGCAGGACTCGCTGCTGCAGGCGGGCACGCAGCAAGTGGCCGCGGGCTACGTGCTGTACGGTCCCTCGACCGTGTTCGTGCTTAGCATCGGCCAGGGCGTCGACATGTTCGTGCTCGATCCGGCCATCGGCGCGTTCCTGCGCGTGGAACGCAACCTGCGCATTCCCGCGGCGTCGAAGAACTACTCGCTGAATGAAGGCAACCGCCTGAGCTTCCCCGAGGGCTACCAGCGCTATCTCGACTGGGCGCAGCGCAACGGCTACTCGGGCCGCTACGTCGGCGCGATGGTCGCCGATGTGCACCGCATCCTGCTCAAGGGCGGCGTCTTCCTGTACCCGCCGACGCAGAAATCGCCGAATGGCAAGCTGCGGCTGATGTACGAGGCGAACCCGATGTCGATGCTGATCGAGCAGGCCGGCGGCAAGGCGCTGGCCGCGCCGGGCCGGCGCATCCTCGACGTGCCGCCGACTGACATCCACCAGCGCACGCCGATCGTGCTGGGCAGTCCCGATGAAGTGGACCATGTGATGGCCCGTCTGGCCGACGTCGCGGGTCGCTGAACGCGATGTCGCGGCACGACGCGCGCATCGAGGCCGTCATCTTCAACTGGGTCGGTCACGAGCGTCGCGCGGTCGCACTCGAACGGCAACTCGGCGCGCTCTGCCCGGTGCGGGTCATCAACAGCGAGTCGGCGGTCGAGAGCCGCCATCCGCACTGGGACCACGTCGGCGAGGACGCCTATTTCGCGGCGCAGTGGCAGCGCGCGGTCGAGCGCTTCGACGGCGACATCCTGTTCCACGTGCAGGCAGACGCCGCGTCGCCGCGCTTCGACCGGATCTTCGAGCGCTGCGCGCAGGCAATGCAGCAGCACGGCGCTGGCGTCTACGCGCCCAACGTCGATTTCACACCGTGGGTCTACGACCGCAGGAAACTGCGACGCGTCGACGATGATCTCTATGAGGTACCGCAGACCGACTGCACCTGCTGGGCGATTTCGCGCGAGGTGCTCGAGCACGTGCCAAAGGTGGACCCCGCGCAGAACAAGTTCGGCTGGGGCATCGACTTCCTGGTCGTCGGCGCGGCGCGTGCCCGTCAGCGCCGGACGCTGCGCGACTACCGCTACACGGTAGACCACAAGTGGCGTGGCTCCGGTTACGACGTCGGAGCTGCCGGCGTTCAGGTGCTGCAGATGCTCGAGGGACTGCCGGGTCCGGTGCGGGAGATCGACGCGCAGCTGCGTCACGAGGCACAGGCGCTGCTCGGGCTTCAGCCCTGGCCGCGCCGCGTGCGGCAGGCGGCGAAGGACGCCGTTCGCTCCGTACTGCGCTAGGCAGGCCGCGACTGACCGCGGCCTCGGGTCACGGCCGCCGCCGGCGCCGCGCTTCGAGGCGCATCAGACCGTCAGCACTTCCGGATGCTCGCGTTCGATGCGCGCGCGCAGCGACGCGGGAATCTCCTCGACCTGGTCGCTCTTGCGGCCCGCGAGCCGCCAGCTGATCACGCCGGTGAGGTCGCCCATGTCCATCCACGGCAGGAAGCTGCCGAGGGTCTGGTAACTGAGTCGGCAACCGACCCAGGCGTCGGGGCCAACCAGCAATTCCGCGAGGTTCGTCGAGAACGTCGCCAGCGAGGTTTGCACCCGCGTCGGCGCTTCGGGCGTGGCGCCCGGCATCTTTACCAGCAGCTCTTCGGTGGACCAGATCACGTCAGTGTCGACGGTCGGCGTGCCGATCGTGCCGAGGTATTCGAGGCCCGGCGGGCGCTTGGCGATGATCGGCTCGACGCCGTCACGCGTCAGCCGCGACTGCTGCGCGGAGTTGTAGTGCCGCGGCTTGACGAGCCTGCCGGTCAGCGGGTTGGGCGCCTCGGCCTGCGGCTCGTGCGTTTTCAAATCGCAGAACCAGCCGGCTTCGCGCATGCTGTAGAGGAACGAGCCATCGGCCTGGCGCTGCATGCGCGCCGAGCTCGCGCCCTCGATGTGGAACATCGGCTGCGTCCGCTGGCCGCTGACCTGCGCGTAGAACGTACCGTGGTAGGCGAAGAAGCAGCGCCGCCCGTCCGGGTGGCCGCGCATGCGCACATGCGTCAACAGCGGATCGGCGATCAACGCTGCGACCGCGGCGGACCGTGCCGCCGGGTCGGCCGGACCCTTTGAGGTGGCTGCCGCGGCAGACGCCGCAGACGCAATCGATGCGGTCAGCGCGGGCGACGCGGCGAAACCCGCGGCGAATCCGAATGAATCACGGCGGGAAATCATTTCGGCGGCTCCGTTGGCGACCCATCGTTCGATATCGGCGGAAGTCTCGACTCTGGCGAAACACTGGCGCGCGGCGGCGCAGGCTTGCGGGTGCGGATGTAGCGATTGAGGCTGCCTTCACTCTTGCCCGGCGAATCCGGCGGCTGCAGGAACGCCGGCAGCCGCGCCTGCACGATCTTCGCAATATGCGACGGCACTTCCTCGAGCCGCGTCGCGCTGCCCGTGAAGCAGTGGTACATCAGGTGACCGGGCGCGGGTCCCATCAGCATCCACGGCTGCCAGGGACGTACGTGCACCCAATTGCCCGAGTACGGCACGCTAGGCCGCGCCGGATCCTGCAGGGCATCCAGGTCGCAGACGTAGGTCATCATGTCCGAGATCTGCACCCTCGGGCCGGCGCTCTCGCGCACCCAGACCGCCGGATCCAGCGGGTTCTTCGCCCACAGGTGCGAGTGAAACTCGACGAACGCGCGCCCTCCGGCCTGCTGCCACGGCAGCACGAACGGCTCCTCGGCCTTGCGAGTCACCACCTGCTCGTAGAGCCGCTCGGCCGAGCGCACCGGCGAGATCGTCTGGTTCACCGGATCATTGGCGATGTGGACCACCTCGACGTCCTCGTCGGTGAGCGGGTTGCGCCAGCGATCGAGCACCTCGCCACTGGCGAGGTCGACGAAGAACCCGCATTCGCGCCGCAGCACCTGCCAGCGACCCTGCGCGTCGCGCGGCAAGGTGCGCGCCGCCCCGAGGCCGATCACGCCGATCAAGTCACGGCCCGCGCCGCCGGGCACGATCGACATCAACCGGCCGGTGTACCAACCGTACTTGATCGCCCGCGGGTCGAGGCTGCCGACCAGGCGTGTCATTGCGAGCGCATTGCCCTCGCCCGTCGTGAGGTCGAGATAGGGTCCTGTCAACGCGACGGACGCGCGGGGCGTCGAGGTTGCGTGCACGGGGTCGGAAAATCCCGTCACCGCGAGCCCAGCAGTGCTACCCAGCAGCGCCGCCTCTTTCAGCAATCGTCGTCGTGTCTTCGTCATTGGACGAGTGTAGCGCGGCGCTATCGGGCGCGGCGAAAGGTCAGGTTGTAGCGCAACGGGCGCGCAGCAATCGAAGGCGGCAGGGGGTCGCCCAGCAGGTCGGGCGCCTCGAGCCGGCGCACCGCGTGGTAGCCGGCGCGTGCGGCGCCGCCCCAGGCGAGCACGTCGCCATCACGCAGCGCGAGACGGATCGGCGCGCCTCGACGCTGCGCGCCGTACCACAGGAATTCGGCCGGCAGGCCGATCGACACCGAGACGATCGGGTGCTGCAGGTCGAGCTCGTCGAAGTCGCGGTGCGCGCCCATCTGCGCGCCGACCTCGTAGCGATTGACGAGGCAGGCGTCGGGCGCGAAGCCAGGGAAGCCCGCCTCGGCGGCGGCACTTGCGGCCAGCCGGATGAACGCGGCAGGCATCGCCGGCCAGCGCAACCCGGTGCTCGGGTCGCGCTCGACATAGCGATAGCCGCGCATGTCGCTATGCCAGCCCCAGGGCCCGCAATTGGTCATGGCGACCGACATCGTGCCACCGCCGCGCGTGGTCAGCTGCCGGAAGGGCGCGGCGATGGCGATCGTCGCAATGGCGTCGATCAGGGTGGCCGTCGGCGCCGCGAAACCGCGCAACAGGGTGACGCCGTCGGCGACCGCCGTGTGCACCGGAGTGGCCCGCGACTGGGGCGGGTCGATCGAGGGCGGGAACGCGCCCGCAGGGCGCGCGCTCATTCGTCGAGGCCGAGCGGCTTTTCCCGGCGCTGGAACCAGCCGCCGCCCTTGTCCTCGAACACGTTGCAAAACGTCATGTCGCCGCCATAGATGTGCACCGACACGGCCGGCTCCACGGAGGGATTGCGGATCACGTGATATTCATGCGGCGGGATCAGGCAGCCGGCACTGCCGATGCCGGCCTGCATCGAGCCGCGCTTCTCGAAGCGGAACAGGCCGTCGGACTGGCGCTCGACAAGCTCGAACTGCAGTACTTCGATGCTGCCCTGCCAGACGCTCTCGACGCACCACATCCCGGCATGGTCATGCAGCGACGTCCCCTGCTGCGCGCCCCAGGTCATCGCGATGATCGAGTAGCCGCGCTCCTCGTCCCGATGCAGCAGGCGCCGGGCGTAGTGATCGCCGTGGCAGGCGGTGATGCGATCGGGCAGGTGCACCGTGCCGGAGCGGATCAGCTCGCAGAGCCGGGTGCGCAGCGTGTCGACGAGGTCCTCGACGCCGGCGCCGCGACCGACGGCGCTATCGACCAGGTCGACGAGTGGATTGGCCTGTCCCATGCGACCTTACTTTACACCGGCCGCCCGCTGCCGTCAGACCCGAGGTGACTCAATCCAGCCGTGCCCGCAGCCAGGCGGCCAGGTCGGCGATCTGCGGCAGGCAGACCTCGTGCTGCATCGGGTAAGCGATCCACTCGACCGGCCAACCGAGCTCGAGCAACGCGTCGCGTGACCATTCGCCGAACTGCAACGGCACCACCGGATCGAAGCGGCCGTGGCACATCAGCACCGGCACGTCGCGATTGGCCGCACTGGCCTCGGTGGCAAGGCGCTCGCGCAGCGGCAGGTAGGTCGACAGCGCCAGCACCCCGCCGAGCCGCTCGGGATAGCGCAACGCGCTGTGCAGCGCGAGCGCGCCGCCCTGCGAAAACCCGGCGACCACGATCCGCGCCGCGGCCACCCCGCCGGCCCGCTCACGCGCGATGAAGCGATGGACTCGCGCGGAAGACTCGGCGATCCCGGCCGCGTCCTCGGGCATGTTCGGCCCCAGCCCGTAGATGTCGTACCACGAGCGCATCGCGTAGCCGCCGTTGACCGTCACCGGCCGTACCGGGGCCTGCGGGAACACGAAGCGCACCGGCAGGTGCCGCGGCACCCGCAGCTGCGGCACCAGGGGCTCGAAATCGCTGCCGTCGGCGCCGAGACCGTGCATCCAGATCACGCTGGACTGCACCGGCTCGGGGCCGGTGGCGACGATCACGGCGTCGTCGTCGGCCGCGGGGGCCTCGCTGCGGGTTGTCATGGCGGTACTTATACTTCAGACCCTGACCTGCACGCCTGCTCCAAACCGAGGACACCCGCTCATGTCGACCCGACGCACGCTGCTGCGCAGCACATTGCTCTGTCTCGCCTTGGCCGTCGCCGCCGCCGCGCTGCCCGCGAAGGCCGAGGCCGCCGAAGTACTCGTGTTCGGCGGCACCGGCCAGCTCGGCTCCGAGGTGGTGCGCTCGCTGCTCGCCGCCGGCCACACGGTGACGGTGTTCCGCCGCGAGGGCTCGGACCTGTCGCGCCTGCAGGGCCTGACCGTGCAGACCGCGATCGGTGATGCGACCCTCGAGCGCGACGTGCAGGCGGCGTTCGCCGCGCGCCGCTACGACGTCGCGGTCAACGCGTTGGCGAAGGGACGCAGCGAACCGGCCGCGTTCTACGCCACGACGCAACGCTCGATCACCGCGGCCGCCAAGGCCACGGGCGTGAAGCAGGTGATCCTGCACAGTTCGGTCGGCGCGGGCGACAGTCGCGCGATCTATCCCGAGGCGATGTGGCCGCGAATGAAGGATGTGCTGCTCGCCAAGGAGGTCGGCGAACGCGAGCTGATCGCGAGCGGCGTGCCCTACACCATCGTTCGCAATGCGGTGCTGCGCGACGATGCGCCCGGCGTGCGCGAGAAGGCCGCGTTGTCCACCGACCAGCGCCGCTTCGGCGCCGTGACGCGCAGCGGGCTCGGCCGGCTCACCGCCGAGTGCACGCTGAAGGCCGAGTGCCTCGGCAGGATCTACCATGCCGTCGATCCCCAGGTGGCGATCCCGCAGCGCTGAACGCCCGGCGGCAGGGCGCCTCGTAGGACGAGGCCTACGGGCCTAGGACAACGCCGACACGCAGATCGGAGGGCGTCCACTGACCGCGTTCCGCGGTGCGCCGCAGACTGACGCGGTAACACCGGCCAGCGGGCCGTCACCACGGGGAAGAGGCATGCTCATGAACACAGGTCCCAGGACGATGCTGCTCGCAGCGCTGGCCGCGGCAATACTGGCCGGCGGCCTCGCCGCCTGCGAGAAAAAGGGGCCGGTCGAACAGGTCGCCGAGGAGATCGACGAAGGCGTCGATACGCTCAAGCGCGGCAAGGAATCCACCGCCAGCAAGGTCGACGATGCGATCGACGACGTGCGCGAGGGCGTCAAGGACGCTGCCGACGAGCTGAAGAAGTAGCACTGGCGTCGTTCGAGTCGGTGGTCCACGGCCCCTGGCGCTGAGCCGGGGCCGCGGGCGAGCCCGAGCACGTCGACGTCGAGGAACGGATAGGGCCACAGGCCCGACACGGCGCCGCGCAGCAGCGCGTAGGCGAGATACAGGCCGGGATACACGAGGCAGGCGCCGAGGTCCGCCCAGCGCAGTACGCCCCGCGGTACAGCACGCCACCCGTGCACCAGGAACAGCAGCGGCATCACGTAGTGCAGCAGTGTGTCTGCGACCCGCGCCGCGCCAACCGGGTTCCAGAGCGTGCGCAGCACGAGGTGGTAGGTGAGCCCGACGATCACGATCGCGGCCCCCGGGCCGTGTCCTTGGGGAGCGCCCTTTCCGCATCGGCCCGCAGCCGTCATCATCGACCTCCGGCGGGATGCGCCAGTGAGGACGGACCCTTGCCGCACGACACCAGTCTGATC
>JAYTNX010000303.1:0-5534 GCA_043748075.1 Pseudomonadota bacterium | reverse complement strand
GCTGCGTTGGCAGCCCGCGTACCGTCTGGTCTCGACCCGCTTTCCACCCATCGACCTGTTCGAACGGGTCGCCGACCCGGCGGACTGGGACGCGCTGCTGGCGCTGGAGTCGATGACCAATCCGCGTCTGCGCGACGCGGCGGGTGAGCTGCAGCGGGTGCCGCCGCGCGATCGTGTCAGCGGGCCCGGCGCATCGGTGATCATGGCGCCGTTCACCCACCTGCACCCCGACGGCAGTCGGTTTGCCGACGCCCGCCAGGGCGCCTTCTACGCCGCCGAGTCGCTCGACACCGCGATCGCCGAGACGCGTCACCATCGCGAACGCTTCCTTCGCCAGACGCACGAGCCACCGACCATCCTGGAACTGCGCAGCTACCTGGTCGACGTGGTCGGCCTGTTCCACGAGTTGCGCGGACGGCGCGACGACCCCGCACTGGCACCGCTCTACGATCCGGATGACTACGGCGCGTCCCAGGCGCTGGCGCGCGAGCTGCGACGCCGCGATGCCGATGGGCTCTGCTACGACAGCGTGCGCCGACCGCAGGGCCAGTGTGTCGCAGCATTCCGTCCGCGGCTGATGTCGAACCTTCGGCAGGGTGCACACCTGCGCTACACCTGGAATGGAGTGCGGATCGACGCGGTCTACGAAATCCGACGACTCGATGCCCGCTGATCTGGCGAATGCTCTACCGTTCGCTACCAGAGATTTTTTCCGTCGATCACGGTCGTCGGGGCGAGCGCTGCATCGAAATCGTCGAACAACCGGGCGTTGACTCCGATTCGCCGCGTGACGCCATCCCATTTGCCGTCGGGCTTGAAATCAGGACTGTCGCTGAACGTGGTACATCCGCAATCCGGGCAGAAGTGGTGTGCCACCTGCTTCGTGCGCCAGCGGTATACCGCATCGGTAGGGGGCGCAGCGGGGTGGAACTGAGCGGGCTCGAAGTACGCCCACAATGCGCCCCGTTTGGCGCAGAACGAGCAGGTGCAGCGGGTAAGCGTCACCGGGATGCCGCCGTCGATTCGAAATTCCGTCTTGCCGCAATGGCAGCTTCCGGTGATCGACATGGCTCGTTTCTCTTCTGGAGTTTCCGTCCCTTCACGCTGCGCTCTTGCCGGTCCGATTACTGTAGGACAAGAACGCCACTGCGTGCGTTGGGTATCGAAATTCGCCTGCGCGAACTGCGCGGCACTGCTACAGCACGAAGGTCGCCCGCAGCGTGTCCAAAGCCAGGCTGAGTGTCCTCGCTGGCACCGACCCCAAAGCGTGGCCAGCCAGATCTCTCCACGTGCTACCAAGACAGGTCCGCATCGTCGTCATTGGCGAACTCGCCGAGAACGAGCGCGTCGTCGCCGCGTTCCGCAATCCGCTTCGCCGCCTCGGCCCACCCCGCGCGCGCTGCGCCCATAGGCATGCGCAATACCAGCGCACCCCGTTCGATCGTCATTACCGCGTGAGTCTTGAACCCGGCCTGCAACAGCAACGGCTTCGGAATGACGATGCCCTATGAATTGCCGATTGGTCTTATGGTGACCCGGATGCTCTTCATGGTCATGACCATGCATCACCATGATGCGAAATTCAAAAGCGGACACCGCTCGAACCCTCGATCATTCCGCGCGCGCGAAATCTCCCGCCAGGGCCTTGTACAACGCCGCCAGCGATGTCGCCCGCGCGACCGATCCCTGGACGACCCGGTCTTCAAAATCGAGCAGCGTGCGTTCGGCATCGAGCACGGCGAGGTAGTCGCTCGCGCCGGCGTCGAAGCGCGCCCGCGCGATCCGCGCGGCATTGCGTGCCGCGGCCAGGCCGGTCTCGTTGGCGACTTGCGACTCGGTCGCGGCGCGATAGCCGGCCAACGCGTTCTCGGTTTCCTCCAGCGCGCGCAGCACCGTCTCGTCATAGACGGCGAGCGCCCCGCGCTGCCGTGCCTTGGCCGCGAGCACGCGCTGGCGCACGCGACCCACGTCGAGGAAGGCCCAGGACAGCGACGGGCCGTAGCTGCGACGCTCGGTCGTCGCTTCGAACAGTTCGCTACGCACTTGCGCGGTGTAGCCGAAGGTACCGTTCAACGTCAGGCGGGGAAAGAAATCCGCCTGCTCGACCCCGATGCGCGCAGTCGCCGCGGCCAGCCGACGATCAGCGGCGCGCACATCGGGACGCCGCTGGATCCACTGTTCCGGCGTACCGACCGCCACCAGTGGCGGCGGCTGCGGCACCGCCTTCGTCGGCGCGAGCCATTGCGCGCGCAGCTCGGCGGCCGACATCGCGGTCAGCACCGCGAGCCGCTGCTCCTGCCGCGCGAGCTCGGCCTCGGACAGCGGCAGCTGTGCAGCGACGCTGGCGACCAGGGTGGCCTGGCGCGAGGTATCGAGTTCCGTGCCACGTCCGGCCTCGCGACGCGCGTCGAGGATGCGCAGGTCTTCGCGCAGGTTCTCGAGATTGCGGCGCAGGATCGCGAGCCGCGCTTCGGCGCCACGCAACGCGAACCAGGCCTGGGCCACTTCGGCCGTGGTCGAGAGCCGCGCTGCGGCCTGGTCCGCCACCGCGGTATCGAGATCACGGCGGGTCGCCTCGGCGGCGCGACGCGCGCGGCCGAAGACATCAACTTCCCACGAAGCGTCGAAACCGGCACGGTAGATCGTGGTCGCGCCCTGGCCTGGCGGCAGGAACGGGTCGCGACCGCTCGGGTTGCTGCGTTCGCGATTCGCTGCGGCGGGAACCGAGGGCAACAGGGCCCAGGTCGTCAGGCCACCGATCGCGCGCGCCTCGTCGAGCCGCGCTGTGGCCTGCGCAATCGTGCGGTTCTCCTGCTGCGCGCGCGCCAGCAGCGCATCGAGCTCCGGCTCGCCGAAACTTTCCCAGACGCCTTTTGCCGCGGGCGCGGCGGCGTCGAGTGCGGCGCCGCGCGCCTGCGCGAAGCCTGCCGGCAGCGGCGTCGCCGGCGGCTTGTAGTCCGGCCCGATGGCGCAGCCGGCGAGCAGCGCGACAACCGCCAGTGCGGCGGGAGTGAGCGAGGCGTGCGGCTCAGACACGGAGGCTCTCCGGCGCCGGCCCGCCGGCCGTAGAGCTGCCCCCGCCGGTGGGGCCCGCGCCGCCGCTCCCGCCACCGACGCCGTCGTCGCGCAGCCGCGCCGCACGGCGATCCTTGCGCGTCGCGAAACGGCGCAACAGCACATAGAACACCGGCGTCAGGAACAGGCCGAAGAAGGTCACGCCGAGCATGCCGAGGAACACCGTCAGGCCCATCACGTAGCGGATCTCGGAGCCGGCGCCGCTCGCGAACACCAGCGGCAGCACACCCATGATGAATGCAAAGCTGGTCATCAGGATCGGGCGCAGGCGCAGACGGCAGGCCTCGAGCGCCGCGGAAATCGTGTCGCGGCCCTGGTTTTCGAGCTCGCGCGCGAACTCGACGATCAGGATCGCGTTCTTGCAGGCGAGGCCCATCAGCACGACCAGGCCCACCTGCGTGAAGATGTTGTTGTCGAGGAAGGTCGGCGGCGCAGTCGCGCCGAAGATGCCCAGCCAGATTCCGTGGAAAAGATTGATCAGCCAGGTGCCGCCGATCGCCGAGAGCAGGCACAGCGGCACGATCAGGATCACCGCCAGCGGCAGCGACCAGCTCTCGTACAGCGCGGCCAGCACCAGGAACACGAACAGCACGCACAGCGGGTACACGAGCAGCGCGGCATTGCCCTGGTTGACCTGCTGGTAGGAGAGGCCCGACCACTCGAAGGTCATGCCGCTCGGCAGGGTCTCGGTGGCGAGCCGCGAGGCCGTCTGCAATGCCTCGGCGGACGACATCAGCGCCGGGTCGGCGCCACCCGCGACGTCCGCCGCAGGATAACCGTTGAAACGCACTACGGGATCGGGACCGTAACTCTGCTTCACCGTCACCAGGCCGCCGATCGGCACCATCTCGCCGATCGCGTTGCGCACTTTCAGGCGCTCGATGTCGGCGACCTCGTCGCGAAATTGCGCGTCGGCCTGCGCATAGACCGTGTAGGTGCGCCCGAGCAGGTTGAAGTCGTTGACGTAGGCGGAGCCGAGGTAGATCTGCAGCGTTTCGAACAGATCACTGAGCGAGACGCCCTGTTGCTTGGCCTTGGTGCGATCGACGATTGCCTCGAGCTGCGGCACATTCGACTGGAACGAACTCAGCACCGAGAACGGGTCGAAGCCCGGCGTCTGGCGCATCCGGCCCGTCAGCGCCTGCACGCTATTGTTGAGCTCGCCGAACCCGGCGTTGCGCCGGTCCTGCACGTACATCTCGAAGCCGGCGGCGTTGCCGAGGCCGATCACTGCTGGCGGCATCAAGGCGAAACCCAGCCCTTCCTTGATGCTGCCGAAGCCCATGTTCAGGCGCTGCACGATCTCGAGCGCCGACAGGTCGCGCTCTTCCGGCGGCAGCAGGCCGATGAACACCGTGGCCGAGTTCGGTGTGTTGGCGTTCTGCAGCGCATTGAAACCCGGCAGCGCGACGATGCTGGCGACGCCCGGCACGGCGCGCGCGATGTCGGTGATCTGGCGCGTCACCGCCTCGGTGCGATCGAGCGAAGCGCCCTCGGGCAGCAGGGTGCCGGCGAAGAGATACTGCTTGTCCTGCGTGGGGATGAAGCCCGCCGGCACCGCGCGGAACGCGAGCACCGCCAGCACCAGCATCACGGCGTAGCCGCCGAGGGCGTAGCGACGCTTCCCGACCAGGGTGCCGACGCGGGACGAGTAGCCATTGCCGGCACGCAGGAACCCGCGGTTGAAGGGCCGGAAAAGCCAGCCGAACGCGGCGTCGATCCAGGTCTGCAGCCGATCCTTCGGCGCGTCGTGGCTGCGCAGCAGCACCGCAGCGAGCGCGGGTGAGAGCGTCAACGAGTTGATGGTCGAGATGATCGTCGAGATCGCGATCGTGACGGCGAACTGCCGATAGAACTGCCCGGTGATGCCGCCGAGGAAGGCGATCGGCACGAACACCGCCGTCAGCACCAGGCAGATCGCGATGATCGGGCCCGACACCTCGCCCATTGCCCGGTGCGCCGCCTCCCGCGGCGAGAAGCCGGCCTCGATGTTGCGCTCGACGTTCTCGACGACGACGATCGCATCGTCCACCACGATGCCGATCGCGAGCACCAGGCCGAACAGCGTCAGGGTGTTGATCGAAAAGCCGAATACCAGTAGCAGGGAAAAGGTGCCGATGATCGACACCGGCACCGCCAGCAACGGGATGATCGATGCCCGCCAAGTCTGCAGGAACAGCACCACGACGATCACGACCAGCAGGGTCGCCTCGAGGAGCGTTTCAACGACCGACTCAATCGACTGGCGCACGAATACCGTCGGGTCGTAGTCCACCGACCAGGCAATGCCCGGCGGGAAGTCTTTCTCGAGGCGCTTCATCGTCGCGCGCACGTCGTCGGACATCTGCAGCGAATTGGCGCCGGGCGCTTCGAAGATCGGGA
Organism: Pseudomonadota bacterium; assembly: GCA_043748075.1. Taxonomy (GTDB): domain Bacteria; phylum Pseudomonadota; class Gammaproteobacteria; order Steroidobacterales; family Steroidobacteraceae; genus UBA964. The sequence continues at coordinate 77 of JAYTNX010000303.1, read as the reverse complement.
TGGCGACGGCACGCTGGTTGTCGAGGAGCGAGCGCAGCGAGTACTCCGAGGCACCAAGCTCGACGCGGGCGATGTCA
>JAYTNX010000302.1:0-1575 GCA_043748075.1 Pseudomonadota bacterium | reverse complement strand
CGCAGATTCCGCGCTCTCCAGTCCAACCTGCCGTGGCCGGCACGCTGCTCGCGACGATGCTTGCCGTGTTCTCCGGCGCCGTGTACGCGCAGTCCGCGGTCGACGCGGAACCCGTCGAGGAAGTCCAGGTCTCGGGCGAGCGGCCCGGTCCGGGGCTGTGGAAGATCCGCCGTGGCGGCAACACGGTGTACGTGCTCGGCACGACGAGTCCGCTGCCGCGACGGATGACGTTTCGCTCGCGCGAGCTGGAAGCGGTGCTGGCCGAGGCGGCGCTCTTCATCCCGACGCGTCCGTCGGTCAACGTGAAGGCGGGTCCGATCCGGCTGGTGAAGCTCTATCGTGAGTGGCGCAAGCTGCGGCTCAATCCGGGCGGCGCGGGCCTGGATGCGGTCCTGCCGCCCGAGCTCTACCAGCGCTTCAGTGCTGCGCGCGCACGGTTCGCGCCCCGCGACCGGAAGATGGAGCAGCTGCGACCCTTGCTCGCGGCGGGTGAAATCTACCGAGCAGCGATCGAGGGCATCGGCCTCGAGCTCGGCTCCGACGTCGACCTTCAGGTTCGCAAGCTCGCAAAGCGCGCCAAGGTGCCACTCTGGGAAGCGGAACAACGGATCGACGACCCGCAGGCGCTGCTCGCCGAGATCGGCCGGATGTCTCCTGCGGCGGAACAGTCCTGCCTCGCGACGACGCTTTCGCGCATCGAACAGGACCTGCCGTCGCTGCGGGAGCGCGCGATCGCGTGGTCGGTGGGCGATGTCGCGGCCCTGCGCTCGCCGAGTGCGGACGACCAGCTCGATGCCTGCCTCGGCGCGATCATGAGCGGTCCGCGCATGTCCGCGGTTGCCCGCGAGTTCGACCAGCTCTGGTTCGACGCAGTGAGGCAATCGCTGGAGCAGAACAAGGTGGCCCTGGCCGCCACGCCGATCCAGCGGCTGCTGCGCCCCGACGGCGTGCTCGCACAGTTCGCGGCACTCGGGTACACGATCGAGGGGCCGGGGGACTGAGCGATCCGCCGCGGATGCCGGTGCTGATCAGTCTGTCGTCGCCCTCCGCAAAGACGCGACCATACCGCTCGCCGTCACGACGGAGGTCGAAGCGAGTCTCGAGGTCGTGGCTCGGGTCGCATCCAGATCCACGTGACCAACGCTGCGAGGCCGACGCCGACGATCAGCGCGGTCGCGGACGGACCGGCGATCGCCGCGCTGGCCAACGCGCTGGCCCCGATGCCCAGACTCGCGAGGCGCTTGCCGCGTCGCGACATCCGACGGCCATCGGCCCAATCACGCAGCGGTTCGCCCCAGCGTGGATGGGCGAGCAGGCGCGCATGGAGCTCGGGCGCGCCCTTGGACCACGCCCAGGCGCCGATCAGCAGGAAGACCGTCGTGGGCATCAGCGGGATGAACGCGTTGATGAGCCCGATGGCGACACTGACGGTGCCGAGCACGCGCCAGGCGGTGAGACGTGTCGGGATGGTCTGCTGCTCGCGGGTGGCTCAGGCCAGGTCGAACCGGTCGGCGTTCATCACCTTGGCCCATGCGGCAACGAAGTCCCGGACGAATTTCGCCTTCGCGTCCTCGC
>JAYTNX010000301.1:0-10354 GCA_043748075.1 Pseudomonadota bacterium | reverse complement strand
GCCCATCTTTTCCTGGTCGGCCTGGGTGCGCGGCTCGACCGCAACCGAGATCACGGGGATCGGGAACACCATCTTCTCGAGCGTGATGACCTTGTCCCGGGAACACAGGGTGTCGCCCGTGATCACGTCCTTCAGGCCCACGGCGGCGGCGATGTCGCCGGCGCGCACTTCCTTGATCTCGGTGCGCTCCGAGGCGTGCATCTGCAGCAGCCTGCCGATGCGCTCGGTCTTGCCCTTGGTCGGCACGTACACCGCGTCGCCGGAATTGAGCACGCCGGAATAGACGCGGAAGAAGGTCAGGTTGCCGACGAATGGGTCGTTCAGGATCTTGAACGCCAGCGATGCGAAGGGGCCGGCGTCGTCGGCCGTGCGCGTCACGGGATTGCCCGACTCGTCGAGACCCTTGACCGGCGGCATCTGGAGCGGGGACGGCATGTATTCGATGACCGCGTCGAGCAGCGCCTGCACACCCTTGTTCTTGAACGCCGAACCGCACATGCACAGCACGATCTCGTTGCGCAGCGCGCGCTCGCGCAACCCCTGGTTGATCTCCGCGATCGACAGTTCCTCGCCCTCGAGGTACTTGTTCATCAGGGTTTCGTTGGCCTCGGCGGCCGCCTCGATCAGCTTCGTGCGGCCCTCGCGCGCCTCGGCGAGCAGGGCCGCCGGAATTTCCCGGTACTCGAACTTCATGCCCTGGGTGTCCATGTCCCAGTAGATCGCCTTCATGCGCAGCAGGTCGACCACGCCTTCGAACGCGTCCTCGGCACCGATGGGCAGCTGGATCGGCACCGGGTTGCCGCGCAGGCGCGTGCCGATCTGCTCGATACAGCGCTGGAAATTGGCGCCGGCGCGATCCATCTTGTTGACGAACGCGATGCGCGGCACGCCATAGCGGTTCATCTGCCGCCAGACCGTCTCCGACTGCGGCTGCACCCCCGACACCGCGCAGAACAGCGCGACCGCCGAGTCGAGCACGCGCAGGCTGCGCTCGACCTCGATCGTGAAGTCGACGTGCCCGGGCGTATCGATGATGTTGATGCGGTGTTCGGCGAGGGTCTTGTCCATCCCCTTCCAGAAGCAGGTGGTCGCGGCCGACGTGATCGTGATGCCGCGTTCCTGCTCCTGTTCCATGTAGTCCATGATGGCGGCGCCATCGTGGACCTCGCCGATCTTGTGGGAGACACCCGTGTAGAACAGGATCCGCTCCGTCGTCGTCGTCTTGCCGGCGTCGATGTGGGCGGAGATACCGATGTTGCGGTAGCGCTCTATGGGGGTATGGCGGGGCATCGTCGTTGACCGGCTCTGTCGCTCAGCGTCCCTCTTCGCGAGGGACGCCCGAGGCGCGCCGCCCGCTGCAGTGCTTACCAGCCGCCCTGCAGGCGGCCGCTCAAAACCTGTTCGTACTTCAACAATCCGTTCGTCATCGACGCGCTGATCGACCGCGATCCGCTCGTCACCAACGATAGTGCGCGAAGGCCTTGTTGGCTTCCGCCATGCGGTGCGTGTCCTCGCGCTTGCGAACGGCGGCGCCGCGGTTCTCGGAGGCCTCCATCAGCTCGTGAGCGAGGCGGAATGCCATCGACTTCTCGCTGCGCGCGCGCGCGGCCTCGATGACCCAGCGCATCGCCAGCGTTTGGCGGCGGGTCGAGCGGACCTCGACGGGAACCTGGTACGTGGCCCCGCCGACGCGACGCGATTTCACCTCGACGACGGGCTTGACGTTCTCCAGCGCCTGCGACAGCACGCCGAGGGCGTCGCCGCCCTGCTTGCCGGTCTTCTCCGTGATGCGGTCGATCGCACCATAGATGATGCGTTCGGCGGCGGACTTCTTGCCGCTCTTCATGACGACGTTCATGAACTTCGCCAGCATGTCGCTGCTGAACTTCGGGTCGGGAAGAATGTGGCGGACGGGGGCCTGTGCGCGGCGTGACATCGTTCTTGCTCCTGGAACTCGTGGGCTTGGGGCGCTACGCGAACGGCGGGGCGTTCGGCGCTACGCGCCCGCGATCATTTCTTGGGACGCTTGGCGCCGTACTTCGAGCGGCTCTGCTTGCGCTCGTTGACGCCGGCGCAGTCGAGGGTGCCGCGCACCGTGTGGTAGCGCACGCCAGGGAGGTCCTTGACGCGGCCCCCGCGAATCAGCACCACCGAGTGCTCCTGGAGATTGTGGCCTTCACCGCCGATATACGAGGTGACCTCATAGCCGTTGACGAGACGGACGCGGCACACCTTGCGGAGCGCGGAATTCGGTTTCTTCGGCGTCGTGGTGTAGACGCGCGTGCAGACGCCGCGCTTCTGCGGGGCGGCGCCCAGCGCGGGCACCTTCGTCTTCTCGGCGTTCGTCCGGCGCGGGGCGCGGATCAATTGACCGGTGGTGGCCATGCAGTCTCCAGTTTCTCGTTGTATACGCCGGGCAGTGTTGAATAGGCCGGGCAGGAGACGTCGCTCGCAGGGCCCGCCAAAACATCCCGCGGCCGACACCCTGCCCTGTGACGGGCTGGCCGAACGCGAGAGAACACGGGCCTACGACCGACAGCCTCACGACCGGCTGTGGCGGGCGGCTCGAGTCGTCCCGGACCATCGCGCCGCCCTCCGCGATGGGGGACGAACGGCAGTCCGTTCAGCCGCTGTTTCATGACCCGGCGAATGTCGGCCAGATCAATAAAGGTCGCGGATTCTAGGAACGGGTCGACGGCGTGTCAATCGACATCGGCGCTGGTCGGCCCCCGCACTGCGCCGTGCCATGATCGCGCATGACCCCGACGCTGGCGCAATCGATCCGAAATGGACCCCCTGACCGCACCGCTGCGGCCGGAGCTCGCTTGCCATGGCCCCGACTGGTCGGCGCGCTGGTCGGCCTCGCCTTGCTGGCAAGCTCCGCTGCCGGGGCGAGCCGCCCCGGACCTGGCGCGGTCGAACTGACCGGCGACTGGGTGCTCAATGTTCAGGCCAGCCAATCGCTGGTCGTTCCTGCGCCGCGCCGACGTCAGGGCCCCGCCGAAGGCGCCCTGGGCGACGGCGCGATGGCGCCGGAAGACTCGGTCCTGCCGGACCCCCCGGCACGGCGCGATGAGGACGGCAGCCGCCCGTCTGCAGGCCGGCGGGCACCGTCCTGGCTGGTCCACCCCGAGCGGCTCGAAGCCATGCGCGCCCTGCTGGGCGAGACCCGATCGCTCTCCATCGTCCAGACCCCGACCTACGTCGACCTGCGGACCGAACTCGGCTCGCGCTCGCTGGAGATCGGGGTGGAAAGCCAAGTGTCGCTGCCGACCGGAGAGCTCGCGGACCAGCGCGTCCGCTGGCAGGGCGCCCGACTGGTGATCGAGCGGCGCGTGCCGCGAGGAGTGAAGATCGTCGAGACCTTTCAGCGACTGTCGGGCACCGACCAGCTCGAAGTGACCGTCCGCCGCAGCGGCGGCCCCGACGATGGGCTGGGCAAGGTCGAGTTGCGGCGGGTGTTCGACCGCGACTCCGCCGCGGCGGCATCGCCGGGCACCGATTCCGCGGGCGCATTGCCCGGACCGCGAGCCGCGTCGAGCGAGGTTCCCCGATGAGCGATTCGGGCCCGGCCGTCCGTCGCCGCTTCGTCACCCTGGCCAACGGCGCGCAGCTCCACTTCCGGGTGCTCGGCGCGGGTCCGCCCGTCGTGCTGCTGCACCCGTCGCCGCAGTCGGGGGCGTTCAGCCTACCGATGGCGCGCCGGCTCGCACCGAACTTCACGGCGATCGCGCTCGACACACCGGGCTACGGACTGTCGGACCCGCTGCCCGGACGCCCGATGGCCCCCGCGCTCGACGACTACCTGTCGCCGCTGCGCCTGTTCCTCGATGCGCTGGGCCTCGAACGCGTGGCGCTGTACGGCAACGCGACCGGCGCCGAGATCGCGCAACTGTTCGCGCACGCCCATCCGGAGCGTGTCGCGCTGTGCATGCTCGACACCGCCGGGCACAAGGAAGATGCCGCACTCGATGCGATGCTCGAGGGCTATTTCCCCGATGTCACGCCGCGGCGCGACGGCGGGCACCTGCTGACGCACTGGGACATGGTGCGGTCGCTGAACCTGTTCGCGCCCTGGCACGTGAGCGATGCCGCGCACCGACTGCCGATCGACCTGCCGGAGCCGGCGTCGCTGCACGCCAAGATGCTCGACTACCTGCGCGCGGGCCCGGCGTACGCGGCCGCCTATCGGCCGGCGTTCTATACGGCGAAGCACGCGTTGATCTCGCGGCTCCGCGTGCCGGCGACCCTGACGCGCTGGGAGGGCAAGCACGACCTCGCCGAGGTCGACGCGCTGATCGCGCGCGGACTGCCGCCGAACTTCACGGTGCTGCGGCCCGGCCCGAGCGTCGATGAACGGCTCGGCGCGGCGGAACGACACCTGCTCGAACACTATCGACCCACTGCAGCGCCGATGCCCGCCTTGCCCGAGCAGGTGGATCGGGGCGCGGCCCGCCTGCAGTCGGCCTTCGTGGACGTACCGGGCGGCCAACTGCACGCGCGCCTGAGCCTCGCCGGCGAGGGGCGGCCGTTGCTCGGCTTGCACGATCCGGCGGGCTCGTCGCGCCGGCTGGAAAGCCTGCTGGCACCGTGGCTCGGGCGCCGCCCCCTGGTCGCCTTTGACAACCCGGGCAATGGCGAATCCGACCCGCTGCTGCCGCGTGCCGCGATCTCGACCGAAGCCTACGCACGCCACCTCGATGCGGCACTGGAGTCGCTCGGCGTCGCGAGCGTTGACGCGATCGGCCGCTATTCCGGAGGCCAGGTCGCGATGGAGTTGGCGTCGCTGCGACCGGGACGGGTCCGGCACATCGTCCAGGCGGGTGTGATGATCTTCGAGCCTGCGGAACGCGATGAACTGCTGGCCCGCTACACGCCGTCGATCGAGCCGCGCTGGGACGGGTCGCACCTGGTCACCGCGTGGGCGATCGTGCGCGACATGTCGCTGTTCTGGCCCTGGTACAACCGCCGCGCGGGCGGTGTGATCCGGCGCGATGCGGCGATCGACGCCGCGAGCCTCGACCTGCGGGTTCAGGATTTACTGAAGCTCGGCGATGCCTGGCAGGAGGCGTACGGCGCCTCGTTCCGCTACCCGATGGCGCAGCGGCTCGCCGCGCTCACCGTACCCTGCCTGTTGGCCGACTACCCTGGTGCAGCGTCACACCCGCGGCTCGCGATGGCCGCCGCGGCAGCGCCGCGCTGCGAATGGGCGGACATCCCGTCCGACCCGCAGGCCTGGCGCGTACGGGTCGAGGCGTTCCTCGCGCGGCACTGAGCCTGCACGGCAGCGTTGACGCCGGGTCCGTTCGCCTCGCTATGGCGCGCCTATCCGGGCCGATGGGCGATCTCCTGAAGGGCCGGCAGCAACCGCCGTCGGGCGTCCTCGAACGACACCGCCGTCAGCGCGAACCGCACCGCGAGCGCGGCGATCGGCTCGCCGTCGACCATCACCGGGATGGCGATGCTGCCCTGCTCGGTCAGTCGCAGCGGGCGTATCGCCTTGGCGAAACCGCGTTCGCGGATCGCGGCGAGGTCGCGCTCCAGGGCGGCCATGTCGGCCCAGGCGGCTAGCGTCTCATCCGGGCGCTGCGGCCAGAGATGGTCCAGGATCGTCTCGCGCACGCGCGGATTGCAGTAGGCCAGATAGACGCGCCCCGAAGCCGTGGTCAGCACGGGCAACAGCGTGCCGCGTTCGAAATACTCGACCGCGAAACCGCTGCTGCGGTCGGTGGAGTCCTCGACGATCATGTCGGGGAACTGGAAGCGCATCAGGCTGATCGGCCACTGCACGCGCGGTGCCGCCTCACCCAGCGCGCGACGCACGGGTTCCAGCCGTTCCGCCGTCGCGTCGAAACCGTGGCTCAGAGTCCGGGCGCGCAGGCTCAGCGAAAAGCGCCGCGTCTCGTCGCGCTTCACGAGCTCCATGCCTTCGAGGGTGGCGAGACAACGATTCACGGTGGTCCGCGCCAGGCGCAGCTTCTGGCTCAGTGCCGCCGTGGTCATCGGGCCATGCCGGTTCAAGGCCTGGATCAGTTCCAGCCCGCGCAGCAATACCCTAACCGGGGCCGGATGGCCGGGCGGCATGCGATGCGCGGGTCGTGCGGAGGGGCTGTGCGCGGCCGTGGCGGCCGCCTCGTCCTTGGGGCGTTCGTCCATAGTGGGGTCGAGATTACATTAACCGCTACGCGGTTGGCATCGGGCCACTGGATGGCCGTCTCGCTGGCTGACTTCGCGCTCGCCCGGGGATAGTCTCGTCCACATGACTAGCCAACTCCGGTGGAAACGGCTTCTCGCCTTGGTCGCCACGGGAGTCCTCGTGGCGAGCTGCTCCGATGCTCGCAAGGCGCGTCTGGAAGGCGCGCAGCGGGCGCTGGCCGCTCTGCCCGATATCGAGGTCGTCAGCAGTGATGCCGCGACGGGCCGGCTTACCGTGCGCTCACGGCGCACCGGCGCGACGACCACCGTCGACCTGGAGTCCGCGTCGGCCACCGCGCCGAGGCTCGCGGCGCAGTCGGCCACAACCCGTACGGCGGATCGCGATCCGAACGCGGGCGGCATCGGCTCGCCCGCGGTGCAACCGCCCGCCGTGCCAGGCAGCGGCGAGCCCGACGCGACGCTGGCGGCCGGAACCGCCGCAACACCGCTCGATCCGGCCGGGGCGCCCGGCGGCGCAACGGCCGACTCCACCGCGGCGGCCGCCGGGGCCACCGTGGTCCGCGACCCGCAGGGTCGCGTAAGCAAGATCGAAGGCTCCGGCTTCAGCATCGAGCGCAGCGCCGCGTCAGCGCGCGCGACCACCCCGCTCGTCACCGCAGCCGCCGCGCCCGCGCCGCTGGCGAAGGACAGGCTGGCGGAGCGTCGCCGCATCAGTGTGCCCTTCGTCTGCGGGGCCGGAGAGAGTCGCGCGCTGCAGGGCGTGGACCTCGACGTGCCGGGCGCCGGCATCGTCGCCGAGCGGGGCTGCACACTGACGGTGGCCAATGTCCGCGTGCGGGCGGGTGGCTGGGGACTGGTCGTGAATCCCGGCGCCACGGTGCGCATCGACGACAGCCTGGTCGAGGGCCGCACCGGCGCGCTGGACCTGTATCCGGGCGGCTCGCTGTCTGCCTGGGCCACGACCTTCCGCGGCGCGCTGGGCCGACCCGTCGCGACGCCGCAGTTCGTCGACCGCGGCGGCAACGCCTGGGATTAGCCTGCCGGTCCAGCCGCGTGCGACGGCGGCCAGGTTCACCATAGCCGCGCGGCGCCGCGCACGCCCGAAGAATCTCCCCAGCGCGCCGCCACGAGGCGCGCCTCCCAGGCGTCGGCAAAGATCCGGTCGCGCATGCGCGGCGCCAACTGCTCGTAGAGCTCGGGCAGGTTGGACATTCCACCTCCGAAGACGAAGACCTCGGGATCGACCAGGTTGACGATCATCGCCAACGCCCGCGCCAGACGGTCGAGGTAGCGGTCGAGCGACGCCACCGCTGTCGCATCGCCGGCGCGCGCGGCGACCACGATCTGCGGCGCGCGCAGCGGCAGGGCAGCCGCGCCAGCAGCCGCGACCGAGGCCGCGTGGTCGCGCTCGAAACCGGTGCCGGAAATCCAGGTTTCGAGACAGCCGCGCTGGCCGCACCAGCACGGCGCGACTTGCAGTTCGTCGAAGTCCGGCCACGGCAGCGGTACGTGACCCCACTCGCCGCCCAGGCCGTTCGCACCCTCCAGTAGACGGCCGTCGACGACGATGCCGCCGCCGCAACCGGTACCGAGGATCGCGGCAAACACCGACCCCGCGCCACTCGCCGCGCCGTCCAGCGCCTCGGATAACGCCAGGCAGTTGGCGTCGTTGGCCACGCGGATCGGGCGGCCCAGTGCCTGCGACAGGTCGTCGTGAAACCGTCGGCCGTTGAGATACGTCGAATTGGAATTGCGGATCACGCCGCTGCGCGGCGACAACGAACCCGGCGCGCCAACCCCGACCGTGCCGCGGCCGCCGGCCGCGGACTCCACCGCCGCAACGAGTTCGCAAACCGTCCGGATCGCCGCATCGTAGTGGCCGGGATTCGGCGCACGCAGGCGCGCCAGGAAGCCGCCGCTATCGTCGAGCGCGGCCGCTTCGATCTTGGTACCGCCGAAATCAACGCCGATCCGCACCATGCGGAAAAGGCTAGTTCAAAGCCTCTGCGAGCTGCAACCGCGGCCGTCATGAGCCGGCGCGGTGACCTGCGCCCGCCTCGACGGCGGCAGCGGCAGCGTTCAGCCGACGCGCGCAATCACCACGACGCGGCTGCGGTCGGACACCACGACGCCGCCCGGCCGCTCGATCGTGACCGCGAAGGCCCGCGGCGAGCCTACCGGCAGCGCGGCCCGTATCGGAACGATCACATCTTCGCCAACGGTGCGCACGTCGAACACGCCGCCGTCGATCGGGTAACGGTCGTCGCGTCGACCGTCGAAGATCCAAAGCTGATACTGCTCGCCGGAAGGATCGTTGCGCCGCAAGCCGACGAAACGCAGGTAGCCCGACTGCGTTCGCGCATCCCAGACCACATCGCCCGTGACCTCGCGCCCCGCGGGGTCCCCCGCGGGCGCCCAGTTTCGCTGCAGCACGAAGCGCTGCGACGCGAGAGCGCGACGCTGGGCGGCGAGATCGATCAGGTCCGCGACGTCTCCAGCCGGGATACCCGCGCCCGCGCTCGCGCCCGGGTCCGACGTTTCACCTGCGGCGCCCGTCCCGGACCTGGGACCGTTGTTGCCCGCGGGGCCCGCCGCCTCGGCCTCACCGTCCGGCTCCGCGACGTCCATGGCCACGAGCGGCCGGACCTCCGGACTCGTTGCCGGCCGGTTCAGCAGCACCAGTCCGACCGCCGCGACGAAACTCGCCGCGGCTGCGATCCAGCCGCCATAGACAAACCAGGCCGGACGAGATTCCCCGTGCAGTGTCGACGGGACGGTGCGACGCGGCGCGAAGTAACGGTCCGCGTCCGCGCCCACGGCCGAGGCGACGCTGCGCGGCATCGGCTCGAGCTTCGGTTGGCGCGCGAGCTCGATCGCCGCCGCCGCGCGCTCCAGGCTGTCGTCCTGGTCGAGGGCGGCGGTACCGACCTGCCGCCGCAGTTCCAGCCACTCCTCGCGACTGAGGCCACCGACGGCGCTCTCGACCGCGTGTTCCAGCAGGCGAGCCCGCTCGATGTCGTTGATGCTCATGGTCTCACGCCCCTTCGCCCGGCCCGCCTCGGCCGATGCCGAGCGCCTGCCTGACCTTGATCAGACCGCGTCGCACCTGCGTCTTGACGGTGCCGAGCGGCAGGCCGACCCGCGTCGCAATCTCGCTATGGGACAGGCCGTGGACGATCGAAAGATCGATGATCCGTTGCTGCTCGGGTGGCAGGGTCTCGAGCGCCGCCCGCGCGATCGCGGCCTCGGCCGCGCGATCCGCGCGAAACTCCTGCGGCACCTGGCGCGTCCACTCCTCGAGCCCCGGCAGCTCATGCTCGAGACGCGGTCGCATCGCCCGCAGCCGGTCGATCAACCGCCGCCGCGTAATCATCGTGACGAACATCGGTTCCGAACCGCGCGCCGGATCGAATCGCGCGGCGCTGCGCCACAGGTCGAGGAACACTTCCTGCGTGGCGTCTTCGGCATCGGCGGCCGTCGGCGAGAGACGGCGCGCGATCGACCAGACCAGCGCGCCGTAGCGCGCCATGCAGCGGCCCACCGCGGCGCGATCGCCTCGCGCGACGTCCGGCAGGATCGCGCGCGCGCGAGAACCCTCGAGCGCCGCGTCGACCTCGGCGTCAAGGTCCGCACCCTCGTTGCCGGGTCGGCGCCTTGCCTGGGGAATCGGGGTCATCTCATCCACCGCCATAGCCTCCGTGCCATTCGGGGACTCGGCTCGCCTGGATTCAGCGCAACCGGGGAAACTCGCGTTACTTTACGACGTCACGACCCGGCGCGGGTGCCGAAACGCCGTTCGTGGTAGCCCAGCAGCGCGCGGACCAGCAGCGCGATTCCGACCATTTCCAGTGTTTCTTCCACCGTCACTTCGACGACATAGAGTGGCGTCCGGCGTCCCAGGGTCGAGGAGATCCAGCTGCCCAGCAGCTCGAGCACCAGGGCCCCGGACAGGAAGACGCCGGCGGCCACGAACAGGTCGCGCCGCAGTGGCCCTTCGAGCCCCACGATGAACCGCCGCAGGACGATGGTGAGGACGACGACGCCCGCGAAGTACGGGATCACCCACGCAAAGTGGAATGCCCCGCCGACGTGCAGCACCGCGCGCAGCGGGGTCGAGAGGCGCTCGTGCAGCGCCAGCGACTCATCGAGCGACAGCGCCACGAACAGCAGCCCCAGGCCCTTCCAGACACCGGCTCCC
>JAYTNX010000300.1:0-34485 GCA_043748075.1 Pseudomonadota bacterium | reverse complement strand
GATCCAGACGCCGATCGCGAGGCAGGCCACGGTCGCTGCGAGACCGAGCCGGAGGCCGAGCCCGAGCTCGCGGGTCGAAGACCTTGCCCAGGCCCACGTGGGGTGCCGCGCCCGCGGCGCGGCGATCGCCGCGGCGATGCCCGGCCACAGATCGTGCGCCGGAGGCAGGTCGGTGCGCAGTTCGTCGAGCGCGCGAATCGTTCGTGTGGGCGTATCGTTCACTGTTCCGCTCCCGGTGTTCTCATTTCGAGGCGCTCGCGCAGCAAGCGGCGCGCCCGATGCAACTGCGCCTTGCAGGTCCCCTCGGCGAGGCCGAGCATCGCGCCGGCCTCGGCGTGGGTGTAGCCGTGGATGGCACACAGCACCAGCGCATCGCGCGCGCCTTCGGGCAGCGCCGAGATCGCGGCCTCGAGTTCGGCCTCTTCGACCGGCGTATCCCGCAGCGCAAGCTCGACGCGCTCCTGCGGCAGCTCGTCGACGAAGTCGAGCGGCGGCGCTCGAGCACCACGTTGACGGCGATGCGATGCAGCCAGGTGCCGAACGCGCTGCGGGCCTCGAAGCGCGGCAGCGCGCGCCAAGCGCGGATGAAGGTGTCCTGGGTGCAGTCTTCGGCGAGGGCCGGGTCGCGGGTGAGTCTCAGGCAGACTGCGTGGACGTGACCGCAATGTTGGCGGTAGAGCTGCTCGAACGCAGCGGTGTCGCCGGAAATAGCTTGTCGTACGAGGGCCTGCCGCACGAGGTCGGCCGACTCGGTCTTGCGGTTTCCACCATCCGCCATTCGCCCGCCATCCTGCCTGTCATCCCGTTCCTGCATCTTGGATGCAGCGGGAGCCGCGCGGGTTTAAGCGGGAGCGGTGGACGAGCCGCTGCGACGCCAGTTGAACCAGTTCATCGCGTACTGGAGAAGCTGCGAATTGGTGGCGAGGTTGAGCTTGCGCTTGATGCTCTGGCGGTGCGACTCGACGGTCTTGACCGACAGGCCGAGCTCGCCGGCGATGTCGCGGGAGCTGACGCCGCGGCCAACGAGGTTCAGCACCTGCAGCTCGCGGTTGGAGAGGCGACGGACCGGGTCAGCCGCGTCGCCTTCGGCGCCGCCGTCGCGTACGCCGAGGGTCTGCGCGAGTTGTTCACTGAGGTAGCGTTCGCCGCGCAACACCGCGCGCAGCGCGTTGAGCAACTGGTCGGCGGCGGCCTGCTTCATGATGTAGCCGGACGCGCCCTCGGCGAGCAGGCGCTCGGCATAGATCGTTTCATCGTGCATCGACAGCACCAGCATCGGCACGTCGGGGTGGTGGGCATGCACGTCGCGCACCAGCTCGAGCCCGTCGCCTTCCTGCAGCGCGAGATCGACGATGACGATGTCGGGCTCCAGCTCGCGGATCGCGCGGCGCGCCTGCGCCTCGGTGGCTGCTTCGCCGCACACTTCCATGTCGGGCTCGGTCTCGATCATGCGCTTGAGGCCCTGACGCACGATCGGATGGTCGTCGACAATCAGGACGCGACGGCGGACGAGCTTCGTTTCGATCGGACTGCCCTGGGTGGATGGCGTGATCATGAGCCTGGCGGATCCTGAGAAACAACCGTCGTGCCAACGCAACGGCGCGAGTGTACAGGAACGCGGCAAATCGGGGTGACCCCTGCCCCGCCGCGCGTCGGATCGCCGCGACGCACGATTTGCAGATCGCCGCGCAGGACGCTCGCCGAAACCGCATCGTTTTCAGTCCGAGTCCGCGCTGCGAATCCAGCGCATCAGGGAAACCCCGGCCGTCATCGCTGATCTTCGGCACGACGAAGCCGGAATCCTGCGTCAATGAAATCTCGACGCTGTTTGCTGCGGCGTGGCGCAGAGCGTTCGACACCGCCTCCTGCGCAGTGTGCAGCAGGTGCGTCGATTCTTCCTGGGAGAACATCAGCGATGGCGGCACACGACAACGCAACGCGGCGTCACGCTGCGTCCGCCGATGCCCAATCGCGAGAACGTGGCGAGCAGCCGGTGTGTGCGTCCATTGGGGCACAGCTCGTCGATCTCGCGTTGCAACGACGTGAGAGGCGGACTCTCGCGCCAGTGTCGAGTGCCCGCCGCGGTGATGTCGGGAGACTCGGACAGGCGGTCGCGGGCAGGCATCACTGACTATCTACTCTGACAGAGTTATCTGACTCGCTATGTGACCGCTCTAGGGATTCAAAATTCTTTGGGAATCAGGGTCTCCCGTACTGGACTTACATACAGATGTGAAGTTCGCGGAGCCCAGCGTAGGATGACATAAGGCGGTTTTCGGCGACCGCAAAGAAGTCGTCGGAATAATAAGAACGCGGGGATTCCGATGGTCGATTCAAGCACTGGCGCGCCGCTGGTGGCGGACTATTCCGAGTGGAAGGCGCGCGACTATTACAAGACCTATTACAGCGAGGTCGTCCTCCCCGACGAGCAGGCCGTGCTGCGCTATCAGCTCGAGGTGATGCGCGCGTCACCCGCCCGCTTCGGCCGCGCGCTCGAATATGGCTGCGGCCCCACGTTGCACCGCGCCATCGCCGCCGCGCCCTATGCCTTCCGCCTCGACATGGCGGACTGGCTCGCCGACAACCTCGTGCACGTGCGCGACTGGCTGGGCGCCGAGCCGGGGAATGAAGACTGGTCGCGCTTCACGCGTTTCATCCTCGCCGCCGAAGGCCAGAAGCGGCTGGAGACGGCGCGGCTGCGGCAACGCGAACAGAAGACCCGCAAGGTGGTGCGCGGGCTCTACGTCAGCGATGCGCGCTGGCGCCATCCGCTCGGCCGCGAGCGCGAGGCCTTCTATGACCTGCTGGTCTCCGGTTTCTGTCTCGATGCGATCTCCAGCGACAAGCGGATCTGGCGCCGTTGCATGCGCAACGTGCTGTCGATGGTGGCGCCGGGCGGCACCGTGGTCGTGCACTTCCTGCACAAGTGCCGCGCCTACAAGGTGGGCAACCGGATGTTCCCGGGCTCGAACCTGTCGGTCGACGACGTGACGAAAGTGTTTGAAGACCTGGGTTTCGCGCGCAGCAGCGTCGACGCGCAGGTGATCCCCTGTCCCGACAATGCCCGCTACGGCTACGCTGGCATCCTGACGGCCTCGGCGCGTCGCGCCCGCCTCGTCGACTGAAACGCCGCGGCCACTGAAACGCCACGTCGACCGAAAAGGGAGCCGCGGGCGTCCATCCTGAGGTCAGCCCGTCCGATGCCCACGGCGACCGGCCCTGCTGCACACTAAACAGGTTGCAGTCAGGGCAGCCGAGGATCCACCGATGGGCTCCAGTTCCAACGCCTTCGCGGCCGTGCCGCAGGCCCGCCACGCCATGCTGGTCGAGCCGGAGCGCGACGAGCTCGCACGCCAGGAATTCATCCGCAGCTTCAAGGCCTACATCCAGAGCGGCATCGTGCCGGGGGTGCATGCCACCTATCACAGCGAGGTGAAGCCGGCGTTTGCAAAGCGGGAAGGCCGCGAGCCGCGGGACCGCCACGAGATCCGCAAGCTGATGGTCGCGCATCCGCTGTTCCGCACCTACGCCTCGATGCAGCGCGTCAGCCAGGAGTTGCTCTGGGACACCGTGCTCGACTCGGTCGAGCGCGAACTTCCCGCGTTGATCGACAAAGGTCGCGCCGCCGCGGTGCGCCGCGGCGACGGCCAGGCGCTCGGCTCGCTGACGCTCGACCCGTCGCTGCCGCTGCCGAACTACGTCACCGGCGTCGACATCCATTGCATGCCCGGCGGCTACTGTGGCGAGCGCGGCAACGACGACGTCGCAGTGGGCGCGCTCTACGACCGGGGCGTCTACCTCTACGCGCTCGGCATGATGGGCCCGCTGAACGACGACATCGGCGGCTCGGCGGCGAAGTTCGTGCGCGAGCACCACCCGGACTTCCGTCCGAAGCGCATCCTGGATCTCGGCTGCACCGTCGGCCACAGCACGCTGCCGTTCGTCGACGCGTTTCCCGACGCCGAGGTGCATGCCATCGACGTCGGCGCACCACTGCTGCGCTATGCGCACGCGCGCGCCGAGTCGCTCGGCAAGCGCGTGCAGTTCTCGCAGCAGGATGCGACCGGCACGCGCTTCCCGGACGGGTATTTCGATCTGGTCTGCTCCAGCATCCTGTTCCACGAGACTTCGGCGAAGGCGCTGCCGGCGATCGTGCGCGAGTCTTACCGGCTGCTCGCGCCCGGCGGCCTCGCGGTGCACGGCGACCTGCCGCCGTTCTGGGCCATGGACGAGTTCAACCAGTTCATGCTCGATTGCGAGACCTTCTACAACAACGAACCTTACTGGGGTGCGATGCGCGAGGTCGACCAGATCGAGGCGGCCGTGCAGGCCGGGTTCACGCGCGAGAACGTGCAGTTCATGATGGCGCCCTCGGCGTATCGCGCGGCCGCGGGGCATGAGCGCAGTTTCGAGGCGGGGGAGTTCGCACCCGGCAATGCCTGGCAGGTGCTGGTGGCACGCAAATGAGCGGCCCGGACGTCAAGCGGACCATCAAGGGGCGTCGGCCACAGTTCTTCTCAGACCCGGCGGTCGACCAGTTGCACGGCATGGTGATGGCAATGGCCACCGAGATGGCCGTGCTGTACGAACGGATCGACACGATGGAGCGCATCGCCGGCGCCAAAGGCGTGATGCTGCGCGAGGAGCTCGAGCACTACCGCCCCGATGCCGAGGTGCAGCAGGAGCGCGAGGCCTGGCGCCAGCGCTTCCTCGGACGACTGTTCTACCTGTATCGTGAAGAGCTGGACGATCGGCTGGGCCAGGAAAGCGATGCCCAGTACCAGCAATTCCTGAAGGACATTTCGTGACTCCACGGCTTCGCATTTTCGCGCTCATTGCGGCACTTCTGCTCGCAGGCACACCGGCGGCCGCGCAGGCGCCCCCGGTGAGTGCGCCGACCCCGCGCGGTGTCGCCGCGCCCGTCGCCGCCGCGCCGCGCACGTCCGTGCCGGTCGAAGTCAGCCTGCTGCCCGCGGCCGCGGCGCAGCCCGCGCCCACCGCGGCGCCAAACCCGGTGGTCGAGGCGCTGCGCGAACGCATCGACGCGATGCGCGCCAGTGACGGCGACGTCGCGGCAGCGGGCGACTCGCTGCGGGCCACGCGCTCGCTGCCGCAGCTCTACCAGATGAATGGCTTCCAGCCGCTCTGGGATACGCGCCGTCTGCAGTCGCTGGTCGAACTGCTGAAGGATATCGAGGACGACGGGCTGCGGCCTGTCGACTATCACCTCGCGCTGCTGCAGCAGCTGATGAGTCGCGGCGGTGCGCTGGCCCCGCTCGAGCGCGCCACGCTCGACCTGCTCGCGAGCGATGCCTACGCCCTGATCCTCTACCACCTCTATTTCGGCAAGGTCGACCCGGTCTCGCTCGATTCGCGCTGGAATTTCGAGCTGCGTGAGATTCGCGAAGCCGATGCCGTGAAGTTCGTCCACGAGGCCATCACACAGGATCGCGTGCGCGCCAGCGTCGACCAGGTGCGGCCCGACCACTGGATGTATGCCGCCGGCCGCGCCGCCCTCGCCGCCTACCGCGGCATCGCCGCGCTCGGCGGCTGGCCGACACTGCCCGCCGGCGCCACATTGAAGCCGGGAATGAGCGACGCGCGCGTGCCGCTGCTGCGCGAGCGTCTCGCGCTGACGGGCGACCTGGCGGCCGCAATGCTGTCGCCGAACGTCGGCGCACTGCCACCCACATCGACCAGCACCGCGGCGCCCGCGACCCCCGCCGCTGGCACACCCGACCCGCTGCGGTTCGATGCGACGCTCGAAGCGGCCTTGCGCCATTTCCAGCACCGGCACCTGCTGACCCCCGACGGCGCAATCGGCCCCGCGACGCTGCGCGAGCTGAACGTGCCCGTGCAGGCGCGGATCGACCAGATCCGGCTGAACCTCGAACGCGGCCGCTGGGTGCTGCACGAAGTTTCGAAGGAAGGCGACCTCGTGGTCGTCGACATCGCCGGCTTTGGTGTGCGCTACATCCGCGACCGCAAGACGATCTGGCAGACGCGGGCGCAGGTCGGCAAGCCCTATCGGCAGACGCCGATCTTCAAGTCGGCGATCGATCACATCGTGTTCAATCCGACCTGGACGGTGCCACCGACCATCCTCGAGAAGGACATCCTGCCGGCCGCACGCCGCGACCGCGGTTATCTCGCGAAGCGCGGACTGGAGGTCATCGATCGCAACGGTCGCACCATCCCGACCGCCGCGATCGACTTCTCGCGTTACTCGGGCCGCAACTTCCCGTACATGATCCGCCAGTCCGCCGGCGACGATAACGCGCTGGGCAAGGTCAAGATCATGTTCCCGAACCCGTATTTCGTGTACCTGCACGACACGCCGCACAAGGAACTATTCGAGGCCGACCAGCGCGCGTTCAGCTCAGGCTGCATGCGCACCGAGCGGCCGCTCGAGCTGGCGGAGCTGCTGCTGGCCGACCCGGCGCGCTGGAACCGCACGGCGATCGATGCCGCGGTCGCCACCGGAGTGACGCGCACGGTGCGCCTCGCGAAGCCGGTGCCGGTACTGATTCTCTATTGGACCGTGGACCAGGACGACGATGGCAGTCTGCTGTTCAAGCCCGATCCCTACTCGCGCGATGCGCGCGAGCTGGCCGCGCTGGACCGGCCTTTCGAGATCGGCAAGCGCGTCGGTCCATAGCCCGACGCCGTTTCGCGCTTTCAGCGGGCCGGCGCCAATTCACCGCCCGTAGGTGCGCCAAACCACATGGGGTTCCATTGAGACCCGCAATAGACACGCCGTCGCTAGAGACTCACTCTACCCTGAGTCCCAGCGCGTTCAGGCGCTCCCTTGCCTACGGAGATGGTCATCACCGACTCGGTCTCGTCGCATGCCTTGCGCTTCTGCGCTGAAATGGCGAAAGCCGGGCTCGGCATGCAGGACGCACAGCGCGCCCTAGGCGTAAGTGAGGCGACGGTCAGGGGCTGGTGCGCTGGCGCATACCGGGCTCCTCAGATGGCATTTCTCGCGCTGGAATTGCTGGCGGAGCGCCGCGGTAGCGATGGAGTGGTGATTGCAATGGCTTGTCGCGAGGCCCACCTCGTTGCCGTGAGCCGTATCGACGCTGAAATGGACGCTGACAGTCTGCGCCTGCTCCTGGAGATCGCGCATCGATACACCGCTATCGCAGTGCGCTTCGAACGTCGACCGC
Organism: Pseudomonadota bacterium; assembly: GCA_043748075.1. Taxonomy (GTDB): domain Bacteria; phylum Pseudomonadota; class Gammaproteobacteria; order Steroidobacterales; family Steroidobacteraceae; genus UBA964. The sequence continues at coordinate 27,316 of JAYTNX010000300.1, read as the reverse complement.
CAGAACGTCATCCCGCAATGGCTGAGAGATAGAGATGCAACGCCGCGACCACCTGCGCGCCGTCCCCCGCGGCGGCCGCGACGCGCGTGACCCTGGACCGGTACTGGGCGGCAAAGGCGTAGCCCACCATGTTCCCGATATCGCGGGTGCGAAAGGTCGCTGGAAACGGTGGCACCTGCACCTAAATCGGCCGCGACAAGATCATGGCGCAGGCCAGTCCAACCACCAGGAAGAACGCTCGGAGCGGTGGGTAGCGGATGCCGGCGCGCGGCGATCCGGCGCTTGGCGAGCGATGGGGGGTGGCGATGCGGCCGCCTTCGGTTTCCCACCGCTCGAGGGCCTCCCGCCCACCCTTTCGGCCCTCGGTGTTCGCGGATCGACCGCGCTGCGGCGCGCCTTGGGAGAGTGACCCCGACGAGCCGATCAGACCTGTGTCGCGACAATCGGCGTCGCTCGCGATGCGTTCAGGAAAGGTAACCATCGGCAGAGTCTCCCGGTCCGGCAAGCGGGAGCACGGAGGTCTCTCTGTCACGGGATGCTTGCGATCAGGATCGGGTGATGCACGGAGCGTAACTCCGGCAAACGAACCGACCCTTTACTATCTCCTTTCGTGAGTTCGATCGCACACATTGCCCGGCAATCCGACCACCGCGGTCCAACCTGCGGGTCGTCCGGTCTGCGGTGTCCGGCGGGTGGCCGGGTACCCGCGCCGGTCCTATTTGCTAGTCTCCCCTGCAAATAACGACATCGACTCTATCGGGGGTTTCAACGTGGTCGAAGAACTCAGCCTCGCGCATGGCCTCGCGCGCTACGTGCACATCCTGCTGTTCGTCTACTGGCTCGGCGGCGACGCGGGAGTGTTCTACTCCGCCGGCTTCGTCACCAACACGAAGCTCACGCGCGAGCAGCGCCTGACCGCGTTCAAGATCTTCGTCAATCTCGACATGCTGCCGCGCTACTGCCTGGCGCTGATGCTGACGGTGGGCGGGATCCTCGCGCACTACGTCGGCTATGAACACTCGACCTGGCAGACCGTGCTGATCCTTGCGCTCGGCCCGATCTGGGTCTGGGTCGTGCATACGATCCACGTCAAGGAAGGCACTGAGTTCGGCAGGAAGCTCGCCAACCTCGACAAGCAGTTCCGGCTGTTCATGATCGCGGCGATCATCGCCTCGGTCGCCTACCACTGGACCACCGGGCCGCTGCGCCCCTATCCGTGGCTTGCCGCCAAGCTGCTGATCTTCGCGTTCCTGATCTTCTGCGGCTTCATGATCCGTACCACGATTCCGCCGTTCATCGAAGGCTTCAAGGTGCTCGCGAGCACCGGCCCGACGCCGGCGAGCGACAAGCTCATGACGGACGGCATGGGTGCCAGCAAGCCCTATGTGCTGCTGATCTGGGCCGGCGTCGCGATCTCGGCGCTGATCGGCATCCTCAAGCCTGGCCAGGGGCCGCTCAACTGAGACGCACCGCAGCCACCGCGAGGAACGCTGCGGAAATTCGCGATCGCCTGACACGCCCCGTTCCCTAGAATGGGGCTCATGAAATACCTCCCCCGGATCCTGCTCCTGGCGGTGCTCGCCGCCGCGGCCGGCGGATTCGCCTGGCAGCGGCTCAAGCCTGTCGAAGTCGAGTTGGTCGCCCCGACTCGCGGACCCGCCGTCGATGCCGTCTACGCGACGGGTCTGGTCGAGCCCTCGCTCGAGATCCGCATTGCGCCGCGTAGCGCCGGGCGCATCGTCGAGCTGCTCGCCGACGAGGGCGCAACCGTGCGCGCCGGCCAGTTGCTCGCCCGGCTCGAGGACAACGACCTGCGCGCCTCGGTGGCCGAGCTGGAGTCGCGGGTCGAGTACGCGCAGTCGCAGTTCCAGCGCAACACCGAGCTGCGCCGCTCCAGCCTGATCTCCCAGGACGCGCTCGACCGCACGCGCACCGATCTCGCCGCCGCGCAGGCCACGCTGAAGCGTGCGCGCCAACAGGTGGCCTACATGCGCCTGGTCGCACCATCGGCGGGGCGCATCATCCGCCGCGATGGCGAGATCGGCGAATTCGTCCCGGTGAACCAGGTGATGTTCTACATGGCGGGCCCCGCGCCGCTGCGCATCACCGCGGACGTCGACGAGGAGGACGTGCCGCGCGTGCAGCGCGGCCAGCGCGTGTTGATCCGCACCGATGCCTTCGCCGAGCGGGTGTTCGAGGGCCGCGTGGCCGAGATCACGCCCCGCGGCGACCCCGTAGCGCGCGCCTATCGCGTGCGCATCGCGCTGGTGGACGACCCGCCGTTGCAGATCGGCATGAGCGCCGAGACCAACATCGTGATCGAGCAACGCGAGAATGCGCTGCTGGTGCCCGCGAGTGCCGTGGAGGCCGACGCGGTCTGGAAGGTCGAGGGCGGCCGCGCGGTGCGTCACCCGGTCACCGTCGGCGTGCGCGCGCCCGACCGGGTCGAGCTGCGCGGCGGGCTCACCGATTCGGATCGGGTGATCGCCGTGCCGCCGGAGGACCTCGAGGCGGGCCAGCGCGTCACGGTGAAGCCGGCGAAGCCCGCAATGCCCGTAGTGCCTGTAGTGCCTGTAGTGCCCGCGAAATCCTGAAGCGCCGATGCGGCAACGCCCGTGAACCTGAATCTCGATATCGCGTTCTCGCACCTGCGCAGCCGGCGACGGCAGACCGTGGTCTCGCTGCTCGGCGTGGTGCTCGGCGTTGCGTTCTTCCTCGCGGTGTCGTCGCTGATGCGCGGCTCGGAGCGCGACCTGATCGAGCGGTTGGTCGATACGGCGCCGCACATCACGATCTACGACGAGTACCGCGACGCGCGCCCTCAGCCCGCGCGCCTGCAGTATCCGGGTGGCGCCGTGGCGATCCGCGGGGTGAAGCCGCGCGCCGAGCGGCGCGGCATCCGCCAGTACCGCCAGAAGCTGCAGACCATCGACGCGATCCGCGGTACACAGGCGGCGCCGGTGCTGGCGGCGCAGGCGATCTTCAGTTTCGCCGGCCGCGACGAGGCGGTCACGCTCTCGGGCATCGAGCCGGTGCGGATGAAGGGCGTCAGCACCATCGACGACGACATCGTCGACGGCAGCCTCGAGGCGATCGACGTGAACCCGAGCGGCATCATCATCGGCCGCGCACTGGCACGGAAGCTGAGTCTGGCAATGGGCGATACCGTCTCGGTGGTCTCGCCTGCAGGCAACGTGCGGGCGATGAAGATCGTCGGCCTGTTCGAAACCGGCAACGCGGGCTATGACGAGAGCCAGACCTTCGCGCAGCTGACACGCGTGCAGGCGCTGATGAACCAGCCGAACGTCGCCAACCTGATCGTCGTCAAGATGGACGATGCGTTCCTGGCGCGTCGGGCGGCCGCGTTCATCGAGCGCGCCACCGGCTACAAGTCGGTGTCCTGGCAGGAAGCGAGCAAGGACCTGCTGGATGCGCTCGTCATCCGCAACATCATCATGTACACCGTCGTCGGCGCGATCCTGCTGGTCGCGTGCTTCGGCATCTACAACGTGATCTCCACCGTCGTGCTCGAGAAGACCCGCGACATCGCCATCCTGAAGTCGATGGGCTTCCATGCCCACGACATCCGCCGGATCTTCGTGATCGAGGGCGCGGTGATCGGCATTGCGGGCAGCGTGCTGGGCGTAGCCATGGGTAGCGCCATGATGCGTGCCGCCGAGCGGGTCGAGGTCAAGCCACCGGGCTCGACCGAAGCCATCAACCTGCCGATCTACTGGGGCTGGGACCAGTTCGCCATCGCCGCCGGCTTCGCGATCCTGTCCGCCGTGATTGCCGCCTACCTGCCGGCGCGCAAGGGCGGACGCGTCGACCCGGTCGACATCCTGCGCGGGGCCGCGTGAGTGCGGCGCCCCCGACGCGTCCGGGCGTGCTCGTCGCCGAGAAGCTGACGCGCCGCCTCGAAGGCGAAGTGCCGGTGACGCTGGTCGAGGACTGCGACGTGCGCATCGAGCGCGGCGAGTTCGTCGTGATCCGCGGGCCCTCGGGCTCGGGCAAGTCCTCGCTGCTCTACCTGCTCGGCCTGCTGGATCGCCCCACCTCGGGCCGTCTGCTGCTCGACGGCGAGGACACCAGCGGCTTCGACGAGGACCGGCTGGCCGAGTTGCGTCTCGCCAAGCTCGGTTTCGTATTCCAGTTCCATTTCCTGCTGAACGAGTTCCCGGCGCTCGACAACGTGATGATGCCGATGCGCCGGCTCGGCCGGCTCGTCGCCGATGAGCGTCGCGCGCGCGGCCTGCAGCTGCTCGGCGACCTCGGACTCGCCGGGCACGAGCACAAGCTCCCGTCGCAGCTCTCCGGCGGCCAGCGCCAGCGCGTCGCCATCGCCCGCGCGCTCGCCAACGACCCGATGATCGTGCTCGCCGATGAGCCGACGGGCGCGCTCGACACGAAGTCTGGCGAGAACGTGCGCGCGATCCTTCGCGAGCTCGCCAGCGCGCAGCACCGCAGCATCATCGCGGTCAGCCACGATGCGCACTTCGCCAGCGTCGCCGATCGGCAGATCGAAATCGTGGACGGGCACATCGTGCCGCCCCTGGCCGGCAGCGTGCCTGCGCCGTAAACCGGGCCAAGGCAGGCGCGCCAGTTCAGGGCACCCACGTCAGTTGCGTGGCGCACGCGCGACGGCCAGCGCGCCGATCTGCCGCCCCATGGCGATCGCCACCTGCGTCGAGGTGCGAAAGTGCAGACCGCCATGGACACGCGCGTCCGACACCTCCTGGATGAAGTCGTCGACGGTTGCCCAGCGCCGCGCGGCGCCGACCGCCGACACGCTGGTGGTCGTCCATACCGGCTGCGGCCCATCGCCGACGTCCGCGCGCAGGATCGTGCCGACCGTGGCGGCGACGATGCAATGCGCGCAAGGGTACTCGGGATGCAGCGGTGTTTCGATCAGCGGCAGCCACGCCGCCTCGCGCGCGGTGGCGTCGTTGCCGTCGAGGTCGCCGTTGCGTATCGCCGTGACGGGACGCCAGAAGCCGTAGTGGTACTTGGCGTCGAACACCGCGATGACCGCGTCGTCGGTGGCCTGCGCCACCATCGCGAACAGGCGCGCGTTCTGCGTGACGTCGCGGCCCGGCATCAGCGCCACGCCGCGCACCAGCCCGTGAAAGATCGGTGGCAGGCTGGTCTCCCAGAAGCGCGCGACCGCGGTCTGTTCCGCGGTGCGCGTGCGGGAACGCGCGCCGCCGATCGCCCTGATTTCCCCGTAGTCGCGCGCCCAGTCCGCGCTGCGCAGCGCGGGCGGCGGGCCGGGGCGGAACTGGTCGGGGCGGCTCATCAGCCATGGCCGGCGCTGCGGCCATTGGGTCACCAGGGGCATGACGGTGGGCACGTAGGCGCCGGCCGTCGTCGACGGTCGGTACTCCGCCGTGGCCTCGGCGCCATCGTTGGCGCGCGCGGCCAGCACGGCCGCCGCTGCGCGATCGCCCACGGCCACGCCGTTGCGCGTCGCGGTGTCGTCGGGCAAGGCGGACAGCGCCGTGCGGTAGGCCTCGTCGATGGCGGCACGCGACGCCGGCAGCAGCGGGGTGAGCGCCGCGCGATGCGCGGCGGCGATGGCGGCATCGATGGACGCGCCTGCGGCGGCTTCAATGGTGGGTGCCGCGCTGGCGTAGCGCCGACTGATCGCGTTGGCAGCGTCGAACGCGGCGGTCTGCACCAGCGCCATCACGCGGTTCGCCGCGGGCGTCGACAGGCCCGCCGACGACACGAGCTGGCCGGAGCGGATGTTCCAGTCGGTCACCGCATCGGCGCAGACCGGGGAGGCGCCCAGCGCGCCGGCCAGGGCAATGGCACAGGCGGCACTCAGGCGGATCGACGTTCCCTTGAGGGTCATAGGCGTGTTCCCGCTGTAGTGCAATGGACGATGCGACGACTATGTACCCGCGTTCGCGCGCTGGCCAGTGGCGCTCAGATCGCAACGGCACCCGCGTCGTAGTCGTAAAGCGTACGCAGCTCTGCCATGCCGGCGCCGAGCGCGCGCACCTGCTGCGCCGGATCGTCGGCGAAGTAGCTCAGCGAACGCGCACGGGACATCACCAGCGCCGCAGTGACCCGCGCATGGCGCGCGGCTTCGTAGCGCCGCAGCGTCTCGTCCGGATCAGCGGCCACCGCCGACGCGCGACCCAGTACGGCCGCATCCTCGAGCGCCATCACCGCACCCTGCCCGGTGAACGGCGGCATGGCGTGCGCCGCGTCCCCGAGAAGGGTTGCGCGGCCCTGCGTCCAGGTCGGCAGCGGATCGCGGTCGAACAGGCCCCACTTGAACAGCCGCGCGGGGGGCAGCAGCTCGAGCAAAGACCGGGAATGCGGCTCGAAGTCGGCGAACTCGGCGAGCAGTTCCTCGCGAGTCGCGGGCACCGACCAGCCCTCCTCGGTCCAGCCGGTGCAGCGGGCGACGGCGACCATGTTGATCAGCGAACCGCTGCGCAGCGGGTAGCGCATCAGCAGTCGGCGCGGCCCGACCGTCATGCACAATGGTGGCTCCCGCAATGCCGGCGGCACGCGATCGCCGGGCAAGAGTCCCCGATACGCCAGATAGCCCGTGAACCGGGGCTGGTCCGTCCCGAACAGGGCGGCACGGGTCACCGAGTGGATGCCGTCCGCGCCGACCAGCCAATCGGCCGTCGCGATCGAGCCGTCCTGCAGCCGCACCGTGACGCCGTCGGCCCGGCTATCGAGCCCGACCAGCGCCTGCCCCGCGACCAGGCAGTCTGCATCGAGCGCGCGCACCGCCGCGACCAGCGCGGCGTGCAGGTCGGCGCGATGCACGTGGTACAGGGGCAGTCCGTAGCGTTCACCCGCCGGGTCCTGCGCCAGCGGCACCAGCACCTCGCCGGTCGCGTAGTGGCGGATCGCACCCGCGGGCGGCCGGCTGCCGATCTGCACGAGCGCAGCGCCCAGGCCGAGCGCCACCAGCGCCTTGCCGGCATTGGGCGTGATGCTGAGACCCGCGCCGACTTCGCCGAGCTCGGCCACCTGCTCGAACACGCGCACGCGCTGGCCGGCGCGCAGCAGGCCGAGCGCCGCCGCCAGGCCGCCGATGCCGGCGCCGACGACGATGACGCGCGAGCCCTTCACGGCGCCTGTCGGGTGGCGCGCAGCAGTCCGGACCGCGGGAACAGCGGCTGCCCGTTCTCGCCGAAGAGGATGTCCTCGAGCGCGAACGACTCGCGGTCCAGCACATAGGTCATGTCGGGGGAGATCTTCTGCTTGAAGCCGGCACTGTCGTAGGTGCGGTCCTCGCGGCGCACGCGCGCCACGAAACGGCCCGGCGCGTCGCCACGATCCCAGCGGATCGCGCATTCGATCGGGAAATTCATCAGCTGCGACGGCTGCAGGGTACGCAACGCGGCCGCGTCCCGTTCGAGATTCGCGAAGCCCTGCTTCGGGAAGAACACCCAGGAGCGCATGCGATTGAAGCCACGCGCCGGATCACGATTGAACACGTAGATCTTCTGCTGGAACGGCGCAGCCGAATCGTAGCCGTCGCGGGAAATCTGGTGATAGAACACCGCCGCGTCGCCGAAGTTCGGCGCGGTGATCGGCACGATCTTGTGGAACAGGCGGCCGCCGCTGGCCGGGCCTTCGTAGCGGCCGGGCAGCAGTGCGAGCAGTTCGGCGAGCTCGGCGTCCAGCACGCGACGCACCGGGGCTTCGTTGTCGGCCGACGCATCGCCGCCCACCATCGCGCAGGCGCCGATCGCTACCGCGATCCCCCACAGTCCTGCCAATCGCAGCGCCCGTCGGCTCGAGTCAGATCGGTCCATCGCTGAAGTCTAAGGCTGCCGCACCCCGTGATGCGCGTCCCAAATTCGCTGGTGCCCATCAACCGCAACGCGGTCGCCACCCGTTGAATGGGCAGGCGGGGTCAGGCTACCGTCAGGGCGGAGGCGGCGATTCCTCGAAACGGATGGCGTATTCCCCATAGATGGGGTCGTAGTAGTGCCCCCCTTCGCGATAGTCCGCGTTCCAGTGGAGCGTGCCGTCCTGGGTCTCGAGATACAGGTAGGGCGACAGCAGCAATCGCTCTCGGTGCCAACGTCCCTCCGCGCCGGAAGGAATGTCGGTCCCCTTCCCGTACAGCATCAGCCCACCGTCGGCGCGGATCTCATGCTGGGGGCTTCTCTCGCGATACTCGTGGCTGACATTCATCAGCTTGTGGCCGAGCTCATGCGCCACGATGCGGCGGAACGGCTCGGTCTTGTTGATCGTGATTACGCCGCGCAGCCGCCGCGGGATGGTCCGGTAGCTGTAGCCCGGAAACGAGAGGCCACCGGTCGTGATCGTGCGCAGTTCCCAGGTTCGCTCGTCGAGCTTCTCGAAGAACGACATGAAGATGTCCTGCAGCACGACCAGGTACACCGTTCGATCGTTCCGGGGGTGCTTTTCGATGATCGACTCGAACGCACCACGTGCCTCGCTGGAGAGCACCGAAGTCTCCCGTACGTTGTCCTCGTACATGTTGATGAACTGCCCGCCCGGCGTCATTCCCGACGGGTCGTTGGCCTGAATCTCCAGATACTGCGGATCCACCCGCCCCGTCTTGATCCACAGCAGCCGCAGCTCGACGCCGGCGGCGCGGAACACCCGCTTGGCCATCGCAAACTCGAGCGCCAGGTCCTCGATTCGCAGCCGGCTCGCGAACTGTGGATCGAGATTCGACGGGAAATAGATCCCGATGTCGGCAGTCAGCTCGCCGCGCTTCAAGTCGGCGTTCAGCTGATCCACGAGCTCCTGTCGCACCGGCGTCCACCGTACATTCGCCGCCGCCACCGGCGTCGGCGGCAAGAGCAGCATCAGCAACCCCCACGCCAGCCAGCGGCGCGCCGCCATCAGCGCACCAGAAAAGTGACAGTTGCCCAGTTCGACTCGAAGTCCGCGTCCGCCGCCGCGACGCGCTGCATGTAGATCAGCGAGATGTACCAGAGCGCCTTGTTGCTCAGCAGGAACTTCGCGCGGCCGTTCTTGTCGGTGCGCATGCTGTGGGCATTGATGTGTCCGCCCGACGCGTCGTGGCCATGGAAACCGTCGTAACTCGCCTTGACGATCTGATTGGCCAGCGGCTTCCCCTGGTAGAGCACGCGGAAGCTCACTTCCTTGCCGAACTTCAGTTCATAGGGGTTCTGGTCGAGCAGGATCTCCACCGGGTAACCCAGCGCCTTGCCGTAGTCGGCGGTGCGGGTCTCACCGACTTGCAGGATCGCCCGCACGTGTTTCGAGTAACGTTCGCGCACGCTGCTCAGGGTCTCCTTGTCCATCGCCGCAAGGGTATCGAGCACACCGTCGTGCTTGAGGTAGGTGATGAAATCGGCACGCGGCAGCGTGATGATCTTCGCCTTGGTCGAAACGCCGACGACGTAGGTACCGGGCGCCCCCGTCCTGTACTTCAGGTAGGAGGTCGTCGCGTCGTCGGACCAGGCACTCTCCGGCGGCTTCGAAATCGCGCCTCCAGCGACGAGACTGACATCCGCCATACGATCGCGGCTGATCGGGTTCTCGCTCTTGTCGAACGTGCCGTTGACGAGCTTGATCACCTGCTCCGTATTTGGCGCCTGCAGCGACTTGTCGGCGCGCAGGAACATCTCGTGGGCAACCCCGGGGGTGGAAACGGTGAGCATCGCCGCTGCGGCCCAGGTCGCGGCGGCAAACCGCTGATTGAAACTCATGACTGTCCTCCAGAGGCTGTCGGATTCAGGGAATGGCAAAAGTGAGCGTCGACCAGTTGGACTCGTAGTCGGCGTCCTCGTCGTTGGCGAGCTTCTGCATGTGGATCATCTGCACGTACCACTTGTCTTTGACGGTGACCCTGAACCTGGCGCGGCCGCTCTCGTCCGTTCGAAGCGTGTAGAGGCTGCTTTGCGCAATCGTCGCCTTGGGCTGATCGCCGCGCGAGGCATGGTTTACGTAAAGCAGCTGGTTCTTCAGGGGCTTGCCCTCGAACAGCACCAGCAGGCCCATCTCGTCACCGGCCTTGAGCGCGCCCGGGTTCCGGTCCAGGAAGATCTCCGCCTTGTAGCCGAGCGTCTGCTTGAAATCGTCCGTCAGCGGCGCGCCCACCTGGAACAGCGCCTTGGCATGCTTGGTGTAGCGTTCGCGGATCGTGCCCAGCTTGTTGCTCGCCTTGAATTCCGCGAAGGCATCGACCATGCCCTCGTGCTCGAGGTATTCGGCGAACATTTCCGCGGGCAGTGCGATGTAGTCCGGAATCGCCGCCAGCCCTGCGAGCCCCGTACCGGGTTTCTCGGCAAACACCTTGATGTAGGTGCTCTTGTACGTGGGATTGGAATCGACGTCCTTGACCTCGTCGTCCGGCGGAGTCTTGCGTACGCCACCCATCACGAGACTGATGTCACGCGACATTTTTCGCGTGATCGAGTACCCACTGTCGAAATAAGTGCCGTTCTTGAGGATGAGGAAATTGTCCGTGCCGGGCTTCAGGACGTAGAGGTCGGCAATCAGGAAGGTCTGGTGCGCCGCCGCGGGCCAGGCGGTGCCGGCCAGCAGACCCGCTGCCGTCAGGGCGCGCATCGCGCGCAGGATCCGGGCTCGTTGCAACATGGTTGGAGACTCCAGGGTTCAGGAATGAGGCGGGGCGTTCGCGCTGGCGGGCGTTGGCACCGCGCCGGCGTCCTGCATTTCTTCGTGGGCATGAAAATGGTCGTCGCGGCTGATCGGGAAGTCGTCGGCATGCGCGGCATGGCTGTAGCCGTGCAGTTGGAACACCAGCAGCAGCGCGCCTGCCGCGACCAGCCCCGCATTGGCCACGCGGCTGAATACGTCGAAGCTCGATCGCCCCTGCCAAAGGCGCAGCAGTACCCACATGCCGACCAGGGCCACCACCTGCCCTAGCTCGACACCGAGATTGAAGGACAGGATATGCAGCAACAGACCCCCGTCGTCGGCAATGGGCAGCTGCTGCAGTCGGGTCGAAAGTCCGAACCCGTGAACGAGGCCGAACAGGAATACCAACGCCAGCAGGTTCGGCGACCCGCTTTTGAGGTACTTGCGGAACCCGTCGAGATTCTCGAACCCTTTGTAGGCCACCGTCAGCGCGATGAACGCGTCCACCAGAAAATAGTTGGCCGTGATCTGCAGGTAGGTCGCGAAGATCAGCGTGATCGTATGACCGAGCGTGAAGGCGGTGACGAAGCGCGCGATGTCACCGAGTCGCCGGAGGAAGAACATCACGCCGAAAAGGAACAGCAGGTGGTCGTACCCGCTGAGCATGTGTTCCGCGCCGAGCCGCAGGTACTCGAAGTTGCCGCCCTGCAGCATCCGCAACCGCGCCTCTTCGGTGATGCCGTGGGCCAGCACCGCGCCGCCCGGGAGCAACCCGAGCAGCGCGACGCTGCAACGCGCGATCCAGGGCGGACGTCGGCCGGCGCGCGTCGCCACGCGCCAACCGCCTGCCTGATTTACTGCGCGTTCCACGTGAGCTTCATGTACCAGCGACGGCCCATCAGATCGTAAGTCATGGTGTCGGTGTTGGCGTCGATCCAGCTGCGATAGAACGGCGCGTCCTCGTCGGTGGCGTTGTCGACGCCGAGCGATACCTTGATGGCGTCGGTGACTTTGTAGCCGAACTGCAGGTTGTGGTAGATCACCGCGTCCACCGAGCTGCCGAGGCCCGTGCGTACGTTGATGTCGTCCGCCTCACCGATGTACCGGAAGTTCCAGTTCGCGTCCCACCGCTCGCTTCCGAGGCTGATGCCGCCGTTGCCGCGCCACTCGGTGTAGCTGCCGAGACCGCCCGTGATGAAGCCGGCGTACTTGATCGGCGCAGAGCCCGGGAACGGGAAGACATCGTACTGGTCGAGTTGCGAGACGCTCAGGTCGAAGGTCGTATCCAGCCCGAACAGCGTGGTCCGGTACTTCATGCCCAGATCGATGCCCTTGGCCTCTTCGGAGCCGACGTTGCTCGGCTGGGCGGACAGGAAGTTCACCTCGCCCGTCAGGGTGTCGCGGGTGAAGAACTGCGAGCCGCAGAACGGGTGGCTTCGGCCCGCGGAGCTGTAGCAGATCGAGAGCTTCTGGGTGCCCGGAATGGACTGGATCGAGCCATCGAGCTCGATCTGCCAGTAGTCGAGCGTCACCGCGAGACCCGGCGCGAAGCCCGGCTCCCAGACCGCGCCGACGGTGAAGGTGTCAGCATTCTCCGGAAGCAGGGTCGGGTTACCGCCCACGGTGGTGCGAATCACGTTGCCAATCTGCACGTAGTTCGTACGCAGGCCGGCGTCGCGGCAGTTGAGATAGATCGCGCTGGTCGGGCTGAGCGTCGCCCAGTTGCTGCACGGATCCACCGTCGTGAGTTGCGCCTCGGAAACGCCACCGAACAGTTCCGGTACGCTGGGCACGCGGAACGCAGTCGATTGCGTGGCGCGGAGCTTCAGGCTTTCGTTGATCGACCAGACCAGGCCCACCTTGTAGTTGGTGTCTTCGCCGAACAGATCGTAGTCGGAATACCGCGCCGCGAGATTGGCCTCGAGTCGCTCGACCAGCGGCAACCCGGCCAGCAGGGGTACGGAGACTTCCGCATAGACCTCCTGCGCTTCGATCTCGCCGCGCACCGGCTGGCGCTGATTGGTGTTGGCGATGTTCGCGACGACCAGCGGATCGGGATTGCGCCAGCCTTCGTCCTTTCGACTCTCGACGCCGGCGGCGAAGCCGACGCGACCGGCGGGCAATTCGAACAGGAAGCCGGTGACGTTCGCGTTCAGCGATGCCTGCTCGTTCCCGCCGGTGTCGCGCTGCGTGAACATGATGTAGTTGATCGCGGCCTGCGAGATGTCGCCGACCCCGAGATAGTCGGCGCAGGGCACCGTCGTGTTGTTGCAGTTGAACAAGGTCTCGTAGACACGCTGCAGGTTGGCGACGTTGGTGGAGCCATCGATGCCGGTCGAACGACCCTTGTTCGCCGAGATGTCCCAGCGCCAGTCCTCGCCGAACTTGCCTTCCAGGCCGAGTACGAGCCGCCAGGTGTCGGTCTCCTGGAACGTGTCGCGGACGCCGGTCTCGACCAGACGCCGGCGATCCAGGCGAATCGACTGACCGGTCGGATTGGTCGGATGAGCGGCGGGAATGTTGAAATTCACGCGCCCCAGGCCCGGCTGGTAGTAGGTCTGCAGGGTCGCCGGGGTGGCAATCTGGTCGGTCTTGCGGTTGTTGTAGATCGCCTCCGTGATGAATCTGACGTTGTCCGAAAGCTGGTAGTTGCCCATCAGGGAGAAGGTCGTCTTCTTGACGGGGCTGACCGCGTTCAACCACTGAAAGTAGGCGACATCGTGCACGGCGGAACTGTAGGGCTCGAAGAAGTTGCCATTGCCGCCTGGCACCTGATTGAAGTTGATGCGGTTGCCGGTGCTCGGGCCGGTGAGATAGGTTGCACGCCCCCCGGGTGTATTGGAGGTGCCGACGCAAACGAGACTGGTGCCCGAGACCCCATAGCCGCAGGGCTCGCGGTCGGCCATGTTGACGTCTTCGGTTTCGACGTAAGAGAGCGCCGCGGTCAGGTTGCCGCGGTCGCCGTTCATGCCGAACGTCAGGTCGCCGCTGAACTCGGCGCCGTCGCCACGGGACGTCTGGCCGTACTTGGAGTCGAAGGCGAGGCCGTCGAAATCGCGCTTGGTGACGATGTTGACGACGCCGGCGACGGCGTCGGCGCCGTATAGCGCGGACGCGCCATCCTTCAGCACCTCCATGCGCGCGATCATCGAGGTCGGGATCATGTTGAGATCGACGGCACTGTTGGCGCCGCTGCCGCCGTAGACGACGCGACGGCCGTTCAACAACACCAGCGTGCGGCTGATGCCGAGGCCGCGAAGGTTGACCTGTGCCGTTCCCCAGCCCGCGCCGGTCCAGTAGGCGCCGGTCTGATTGCCGCCGAAACCCGCCGACGCTGACAGCGACTGCAGCAGCGTCTCCGTCGACGTGATACCGCGCGCGGCAATGTCTTCGGCACTGATGACCGTCACCGGACCCACGCTGTCGAGATCCTGGCGCTGGATGCGGCTGCCCGTGACGACGACCTCCTCGACAGAGGCTGCGGCCCGGCCCGCGTCCTGTGCCCAGGCCTCCGAGCCTGCAAAGCCGGCCGCGACCATCGCGACCGACGACCACCAGATTGAAACCTGCTTTTTCATGATGCTCTCCCCGTATCCAAGACCCAGACCCATCCCCTCGCCTTTCATCGTCCGTTGGCGCGCAGCGCCTGGCGCTGGCCCGAAAAGTGCAGATCGCCCGACAGCTGGTAGCGGCTGGCCGGCGCGAGGATCCGCGCGTAGCTGACGAGCCCCTGGTACGAAGACGTGACCCGCGTGATCAGCAGGCAAGGCTCGCTCCGGCGCAGCGACAGCGCCTCACGCTGCGACCGGGTCGGCATCGCCGCGCCGATGACCTGCTTCGCCTCGGTGAGCGGGTACCGCGCCTGCAGGAAGTGATTGGGTGTCTCCTGCGTCAGGTCCGCCTCGAGGTATCCGGGTGCGGCGTCCATCCGCACATAGCGGTATTCGAGCTGCACCTGTCGGCCGTCGGCCCGGTGCGCGATCAGGGAGTGGAAAACCCGGGCGCGCGGCTCGATGCCGAGCGCCGCAGCAGCGGCAGCCGGTGCAACGACGCTGCAATGACGCAGCACGCAGCTCGAATACTCGCGTCCCGATTCGGTGATCTCATCGGCGATGTTGCGAATCCGCAGGAACGACGCTTGCAGGGTGCGGTTGGCGATGAAGCTGCCAGAACCGCGCCGACGCACGATGAGCCCGTCCACGGCGAGCTGGTCGAGCGCGCGCCGCGCGGTCATGCGGCTCACGCCGAACGTCCCCGAGAGCTCATTTTCCGAAGGAACCCGGTTGCCGGTCGGCCATGCCCCACTGCCGATCTTGCGGCGCGCGAAAGCGAGGATCGACAGGAACTTTGGAACCCGCCGCGCGCCGCCACTGCCTGGAGGCGGGTTTCCGGAATGCCTGCGACGCGGCTGAATGACGGCTAGCGACATCGGGCGTGCCGCAGGGTGCTGCAACCGCTGCGCCGATGCGGCGCAGGCAGGCAGGATGACGGATACGCTACGGGCGAGCGCCACCCGCGGCCCGCGATGCGCGCCTGCGGCTTCCAGCGATTCTCCCCGTCGGCCACGGCGACCCCGTGTAAGTTGTATACACAACTTCTTGTGGCCGAAAACTAGCATGGCCACGAATCGCCACGCAAGGGTTGCCGCGCCGCGCTACCCGCGACGCAACGCCACAGGTCGACGCGATGAAACTCGAACGAGCCGTGCAGCCCTGCTAGCGCAGCGCTCCGTGCAGCGCCGGAAACCACGATTGCATCGTCCTGCCGCAGCGTTCGGCGTACCGTCCCCAGCGCGACGCTGGCGAACGGCGCATCGAGCATCAGCAGCGAGCACTCGGGTGCACGCCTACCCGGATCGTCGCCCTGGCATGCCTCGGTTGCCGCCACCAGCCGGGCCGTCCAGCAACCGCGGCGGGTCATGACGTTCAGGTCGATGGCCGGCCCCTCGAGCACCGCCACCTGAACTGGCGCGGCACCATCAAAATACACGGGCGGCATTCCCGCCCGCAGCACCCGCGGCGCCTCGCGACCGATTTGAAGTGCCAGGCAGCCACGCAACACCAGCATCCCGCGATCGACGCCCGCGAAGTTCGAGAAGGGGCCGTCCGCAGCGACCTCGGCGAGGCTTACCCGCCAGTCGAAATCATCCAGGCCGGCGCCGGTCGGCGAGACTGCGACTTCGTGCGTGACCCCGCCGCCGTTCTTCCACGGAGCCGCGTGGCGTTCGCGCGCGCTCAGGACCTGGAAGTCGGGGGTCGTCATCCGAGAATGGCCGGCAGGTCGAGGTCCCGTTGCCGCGCGCAGTCCAGCGCCGCCTCATAGCCGGCGTCGGCGTGTCGCATGACGCCGGTCGCCGGGTCGTTCCATAGCACCCGTTCGATGCGCCGCGCGGCCTCCGGTGAGCCGTCGCAGACGATCACGACCCCGGCATGCTGCGAGAACCCCATGCCGACACCACCGCCATGGTGCAGCGACACCCAGGTGGCGCCGGAGGCGCAGTTCAGCAGCGCGTTCAGCAGTGGCCAATCCGACACGGCATCGGAGCCGTCGCGCATCGCCTCGGTCTCGCGATTCGGAGACGCGACCGAACCGGAATCGAGGTGGTCGCGCCCGATGACGAGCGGCGCCTTCAATTCGCCGCGGGCCACCATCTCGTTGAAGGCCAGGCCGAGGCGGTGCCGGTCCCCGAGGCCCACCCAGCAGATGCGCGCCGGCAGGCCCTGGAAGCGGATTTTCTCGCGCGCCATGTCGAGCCAGTGGTGCAGTGGGCGATCGTCGGGCATCAACTCCTTCACCTTGGCGTCGGTGCGGTAGATGTCCTCCGGATCGCCGGACAGCGCCGCCCAGCGAAACGGCCCGACGCCGCGGCAGAACAGCGGCCGGATGTAGGCCGGCACGAATCCCGGAAAGTCGAACGCGTCGGCCACGCCTTCGTCCCTGGCGCGCTGTCGGATGTTGTTGCCGTAGTCGACCGTGGGCACGCCCATGTGATGGAAGGCCAGCATTGCGCGTACCTGCACGGCCATCGAGCGCGTGGCAGCGCGAGCCACCTTGGCGGGGTCCGTCCGCCGCATCTGCTCCCACTGCGGCACGGTCCAACCCTCCGGAAGGTAGCCGTTCGCCGGATCGTGAGCCGAGGTCTGGTCGGTCACGATGTCCGGGCGCACGCCGCGACGTACGATCTGCGGATAGATCTCGGCGGCGTTGCCGAGCAGCCCGACCGAAACCGGCTTGCGACTGGCCTTCGCCGCGTCGAGGATGGCGAGCGCCTCGTCCAGCGTATTCGCACGCGTCGAGACGTAGCCGGAACGCAGCCGCATCTCGATCCGCGACGCCTGGCACTCGACGGCGAGGCAGGACGCGCCGGCCATCACCGCGGCCAGCGGCTGCGCGCCGCCCATGCCGCCGAGTCCGGCGGTCAGGATCCATTTGCCCGCGAGGTTGCCGCCATAGTGCTGCCGGCCCATCTCGACAAAGGTCTCATACGTGCCCTGAACGATGCCCTGACTGCCGATGTAGATCCACGAGCCCGCGGTCATCTGGCCGAACATCATCAGCCCCTTGCGATCGAGCTCGTTGAAATGCTCCCAGGTGGCCCAGTGCGGGACGAGATTGGAGTTGGCCATCAGCACGCGCGGCGCATCGGGGTGGGTGCGAAATACGCCGACCGGCTTACCCGACTGGATCAGCAACGTCTGGTCGCCCTCCAGGCGTCGCAGCGACTCGACGATCCGATCGTAGCAATCCCAGTTGCGCGCGGCGCGGCCGATACCGCCATACACGACGAGTTCAGCCGGGTTCTCGGCGACCTCGGGATCCAGGTTGTTCATCAGCATCCGCAGCGGCGCCTCGGTCAGCCAGCTGCGGGCAGAGAGCGACGTGCCACGGGGCGCGCGTACCAGTCGGGAGGCATCGCTTCGGTTCATCGTTGGGTCCTGCCGGTCAGGGTTTTGGCGTCGCGGGCAAAGTCCAGGCAGCGCCCCAGCACCGCGCGCAGCCGCCCGCGCAGATCCGCCGCATGGTCGGGGTCGTAGGGCGGCGGCCAGTTGCCTTCGGCCAGCGGTGGCCCGGGTTCCCTCAGGTAGGCGCGACACGCGAGTTCCATCTGGATCGCGTGTACGCCGTCTTCGGGGCGACCGTAGTGCCGAATGATGTAGCCGCCCTTGAATCGGCCATCGGTCACGCGCCGGTACGGCGCGTGGCAGCACTCGGATTCCACCTTCGCAGTGAGTTCCCTTGCGCAACTTCGGCCCGTGTGGGTGCCGATGTTGAAGTGCGGTAACTCACCCTCGAACAGGCGGGGCACGCGGGACCGGATCGAATGCGCGTCATACACCACCACGGCCGCGTGGCGCCGCCGCAGCCGCGCGATTTCCGCGGCGAGCGCCGCGTGGTACGGCTCGTAGTACTGCTCGCGGCGCGCCGCGACCTGCGCCGCGTCGGGCGGCGGCGCGGTGCCGTAAAGCGCCTCCCCGTCGAAGGTCGTCCGAGGACACAATTCTGTGGTCGGCTGCCCGGGGTACAGCGAAACGCCGACGGGATCGCGGTTCACGTCAATGACGCTGCGCGAAATGGCTGTGCGGATGACGGTGGCCCCCAACGTCGGCGCGAAGTCGTAGAGGCGCGCCACGTGCCAGTCGGTGTCGAGCGTGGCGAGCCACGGTGACGCCGGTTGCGGCGCAACCGAGCGCGGGATTTCCGTTCCGCCATGGGGCAGGCTGACGATCAGCGGCGCGGCGCCGGAGATCACCTCGAGCCACGGCAGGCCCGCGCCGGTCACGGACCCGGCACCCGGTCCATGGCCTCGCAGACCGTCGGCAACGACGGTTCAGCGGCGGCCGCCACCACGGCGCCGCGACGGACCATCGCTGCGGCGGCCTGCATGTCGGGATGAAAGTGCCGGTCGTCGCCCAGGTGGGACACGTGGGCACGCAGCAGAGCGCGCACACGCTCCAGCGCCGCGCCGGAGCGCAACGGCGCGTGAAAATCGCACCCCTGCGTGGCGGCGAGCCATTCGATGGCGACGACCATGACGACATTCTCGACCATCGGTGCGAGCCGCCGTGCGCCGTGCGCCGCCATCGACACGTGGTCCTCCTGATTCGCCGAGGTTGGAATCGAATCGACGCTCGCCGGATAAGCCGACTGCTTGTTCTCGGACACCAGCGCTGCCGCCGTGACCTGCGGGATCATGAAGCCGGAGTTCAATCCGGGCTTCGCGGTCAGGAACGCCGGCAGGCCGGAGAGCGCCGGGTCGACCAGCATCGCGACGCGTCGCTCGGCGAGCGAGCCGATCTCACAGATCGCCAGCGCGAGGATGTCCGCGGCAAACGCCACCGGCTCAGCGTGGAAGTTGCCCCCCGACAGCGCCTGCTCGTCCTCGGCGAAAATCAGCGGGTTGTCGGTGACCCCGTTGGCTTCGTCGTGCAGCGTGCGCGACACTTGTCGCAGCAGATCCAGCGCGGCGCCCATCACCTGCGGCTGGCAGCGCAGGCAGTACGGATCCTGCACGCGATCGTCGCCGGTGCGGTGCGAGGCACGAATCGCCGAGCCGACCATCAGGGTGCGGATCGCCTCGCCGCAATCCGCCTGCCCGCGGTGCCCGCGCAGCCGGTGTATGCGCGGATCGAACGGCGCGTCCGAGCCTCGCGCCGCCTCGGTCGAAAGCGCCCCCGTCACCAGCGCCGAACGCAGCAGCCGCTCCGCGTCGAACAGGGCGGCAAGTGCCCAGGCCGTGGAGAACTGCGTGCCGTTCAGCAGCGCCAGACCTTCCTTGGGGCCGAGCTGCAGCGGCTCGAGCCCGGCGTCGGCGAGTGCCTGCTGCGCCGGTCGTCTCGCCCCCTGATACTCGATCTCGCCGATGCCGAGCAGCGCGGCCGTCATGTGCGCGAGTGGCGCCAGGTCGCCGGATGCACCGACCGAGCCCTGCGATGGCACGACCGGGATCAGCCCGAGGCGCAGTGCCGACCCCAGCGCGTCGAGCGTCTCCGGGCGCACGCCCGAATACCCCTGCGCCAGGCTGGCCAGCTTGAGGGCCATCATCAGGCGCACGATCGGAGCGGGGGTCGGCGCACCCGCGCCGGCCGCATGCGAGAGAACGATGTTTCGTTGCAGGGTCGTGAGATCCGCCGCGTCGATGCGCACGGTAGCCAACTTGCCGAAGCCGGTGTTGATGCCGTACACCGGCTCGTCGCGCGCCACGATGCGGCGCACGAGCTCGGCGCTGCGCTCGACCGCACCGCGACAGCCGGGATCGAGCTCCGGAGTGGCGCCCGCATGGATGTCGCGCCACGTGGTGAGCGGCACTCGGCCCGGTAGCAACGCGACCGTCGTCACCGGCCCCTCCAGATGCGCGCATGAAGTGGATTGAAGCCCATGCGGTAGACGAGCTCTGCCGGACGTTCGATGCTCCAGATCGCGAGGTCGCAATACTTGCCGGCATCGAGCGTACCGACCTGCGAGAGCCGCCCGAGAGCGCGCGCCGCTTCGCGTGTGACCGCCGCGAGACACTCATCGACCGTGAGCCGGTACAGCGTCGCCGCGAAGTTCATGGCCAGCAGCAGCGAGGTGAGCGGCGAAGTGCCGGGGTTGCAGTCAGTCGCGACGGCGATGGGGACCCGGTATTCGCGCAGCAGATCGACGGGCGGCCGCTGTGTTTCACGCAACGTGTAGAAGGCGCCGGGCAGCAGCACGGCCGTAGTGCCGGCGAGCGCGAGCGCCGCCACTCCAGCCTCGTCGGTGAATTCCAGGTGGTCCGCAGACAAGGCCGCAAACTCGGCGGCCAGCGCGGCCGCATGCTGGTTCGACAGCTGGTCGGCATGCAGTTTCACGGGCAAGCCGTGCTCACGGGCTGCCTCCAGCACGCGGCGTGTCTGCGCCGGGGTGAAAGCCAGATGTTCGCAGTAGGCATCCACGGCATCCGCAAGCCGCTCGCGCGCGATCGCGGGAATCATCGCGGTGCAGAGCCTCTCCACGTAGGCCTCGGCGTCGCCCTGTAGCTCCGGCGGCACCGCGTGGGCACCGAGGAACGTGGTCACGACGTTGATGTTGCGGACGCCCGGCAGCGCACGCGCCGCCCGTAGCTGGCGCTGCTCGCTCTCGAGCTCCAGGCCGTACCCCGACTTGATTTCCACGGTGGTCACGCCGTCGGCGCACAACGCATCGAGGCGCGGCAGCGCCGTCGCGAGCAGGGCTTCGTCGCTGGCTGCACGGGTGGCACGCACCGTCGAGAGAATCCCACCGCCGCGCTGCGCCAGGGTCGCATAGTCGGCTCCCGCCAGGCGCAGCTCGAACTCCTCGGCCCGATCACCCGCGTGCACGAGATGCGTGTGGCAGTCGATCAGCCCGGGCGTAATCCATCTCCCGCCACAATCGATGCGCTCGGCCGCTGCGGGAAACACCGGCGCCTCCGCCTCGCTGCCGGCGAACGCGATGCGCCCGCTAGACGCCGCTACCAAGCCGTTCTCGATGATGCCCACGCCGGGCAACCCGGGCCGGAAAGTCGCCAGGCGCGCGTTGCACCAGAGTCGATCGGCGTGCATATAATGTCTATACATATCCGCGAGTGGGGAATTTGTCCAGTGCCCGTTGCAGCCGTGCCACCCCGCTCGCTCTGGTTCGAGTCCGCGCTGCTGCCGGACGGATGGCGGCAGGCGGTGCGGGTCTCGCTCCACGAGGGGCGTATCGCTCAGGTGCTGGCGGGCGCGCCCGCCGCGGCGCCCGACGAGCGCCACGCGATCGGCCTGCCCGGGCTGCCGAACCTGCACAGCCATGCATTTCAACGGGCCTTCGCCGGCCTCGCCGAGGCCCGCGGCGGCGGCCACGACGATTTCTGGCGCTGGCGCGAGCTGATGTACCGGTTCGTCGCGCACCTTCAGCCGCAGGATCTCGAGGCGATCGCGGCCCAGGCCTACGTCGAGATGCTCGAGAGCGGCTTCACTCGCGTCGGGGAGTTCCACTACCTGCACCACGCCCCCGATGGCCGTCCCTACGACAACCCTGCCGAGATGTGCGAGCGGATTGCCGCGGCGGCCGCCGAAACGGGCATCGGGTTGACGCTGCTGCCGGTACTCTATTGCCAGGGCGGCTTCGGCGGCGTGCCGCCGCAGGCGGCACAGCGACGCTTCGTCAACGATCTCGAGCGCTACGGGCGACTCCACGAGCGCGCCCGCGCCGCGCTCTCCGGCCTGCCGGACGGATCGGTGGGCGTCGCGCCCCACAGTCTGCGCGCCGTTACGCCGGCGCAGCTCGAGCGCGTCGTCGCGCTGGACGTTCGCGGGCCCGTGCATCTGCACGTCGCCGAGCAGCAGGCCGAAGTGGCCGACTGTCTCGCCTGGAGCGGGCAACGGCCCGTGCAGTGGCTCCTGGATCACGCGAGCGTCGACGCGCGTTGGTGCCTGGTGCACGCAACGCACGTCGAAGAGTCTGAGCTGCGGTCGTTGGCGACGCGCAGCGCGGTGGTCGGGCTTTGTCCCGTCACCGAAGCCAACCTGGGCGACGGGCTCTTCCCCGCCTCGGCCTGGCTCGAATCGGCCGGGCGCTTCGGCATTGGTTCGGACTCGAACGTGCTGATCGACGCCGCCGAGGAACTGCGGACCCTCGAGTACGGCCAGCGCTTGGCGCAGCGGCGCCGCACAGTGCTCGCCCCGGCCACGGGTGGCTCCACGGCGCGTCGGCTCTACGATCAGGCGCTCGCAGGCGGAGCCCAGGCGCTCGGCCAAGACTCGGCAGGCATCGTGGTCGGCGCATCAGCCGATCTGGTCTCGCTCGACGTTTCGCATCCCTCGCTCGGGGCCCGCAGCAGCAACGCTATCCTCGACAGCTGGGTGTTCTGCGCCGGCGCGGCCGCCATCGACTGCGTCTGGCGGCACGGGCAAAAAGTCGTCGTTGCGGGCCGGCACCTGCGGGGCCCGGAGATCGCCGCGCGGTATCGACGTTGTCTGGAGTCGCTGCTGGCGTGAAACTGCCTGCCTTGCACCATCGCATCCGCGCCGATGTCGAGCGGAGGATCCTCTCGGGCGCCTGGCCGCCCGGGCATCGCATCCCGTTCGAACACGAGCTCATGCGCCAGTACGACTGCTCGCGGATGACGGTCAACAAGGCGCTGGGCACCCTGGTGGGCTCGGGACTGCTCGTCCGCCGTCGGCGAGCCGGTTCGTTCGTCGCGCGCCCGCGAATCGAATCGGCCGTCCTGGCGATACCGGACCTGCAGGTCGAGATCGAAAGCCGCGGCACGCCCTACGCCTACGAACTGCTGGCGCGGGTGGCGCGGCCCCTGTCGCGCGGCGACCCGCTGGCGGCGCTGCTGGCGGGAACTCGCCGGGTGCTGCAGCTCGAGTGCCGCCATTTCGCGAGCAAGCGAGTCTTCGCACTCGAGCATCGCGCGATCAGTCTCTCGGCTGTTCCCGAGGCGGCGCGCATCGATTTCTCTGCAGTCTCTCCTGGGACCTGGCTGCTGGGCCACGTACCGTGGACCGAAGCGGAACATCGCATCACGGCGCTCGAGGCCGATGCCGCGACCGCGCGGCGGCTCGGCATCAAGGCCGGCAGTGCCTGCCTGTCGCTCGAGCGACGCACCTGGCGCGGCGGCGACGGCATCACCCACGTGCAGCAGGTCTTTCCCGCACATCTCTACGACCTGGTTGCCCGCTTCCGTCCTACGCCCCGCAGCGGCGACGGCGACGTGCACCCCTGATACCAACCATCACGCCTGGAGTTGCGATGGTCCCCGACCGCTTTACCGAACTGTTCGAACGATGATCGCGGCCCGGGTCTCGAGATTCGCGCATCGCTGGCTGGCGCTGCTGGTCGGCCTGCAACTGGTGGCGTGGGCCGCGAGCGGCGTCTACATGACGGCCGTGGACCTGGACTTCATCCACGGCGACGCGTTGGTGCGCAACCTCGAGCCGCCGCTGGACCTGGGTGCCGTGCATGTCTCCACCGCGCAGGCGCTCGCGCGGTTCCCCGGTGCCCACCGTGCCACGCTGCGCGCGCTGCCAACCGGCGGCCGAGCCGTATACGAGATCGACGGCCCCTCGGGGGTCGCGCTGATCGACGCCGCGACCGGCCGGCTGTTGTCGCCGCTGGGCGAGGCGGATGCCGCGGCGCTGGGACGTGCCTACTATGCCGGTCGCGGCGCGTTGCGCCGCGTCACGCTGATCGAGACGGATCCGCCGATCGAATTGCAGGGCCGCCGCCTGCCGCTGTGGCGAACCGATTTCGACGACTGGGTGGCGACCAGCCTCTACGTCGACCCGGACAGCGGCCGGCTGGTGGTGCGGCGCCACCGCTTCTGGCGCTGGTTCGATCTCCTTTGGTCGCTCCACATCATGGATTACCGCGAGCGATCCGACGTGAACAACACGCTTCTGAGGATCGCGACGGGCACCGCTGCGCTGTTCGCGGCCAGCGGTCTCTGGCTGGTTGCCTATTCTTTCCGATGGCGCCGGACGCGGCGCCGTGTGTCGCCATGACGCTGCCATTTCTCCGTCGTCTCCACAAATGGGTCGCGCTCGTCGTAGGCCTGCAGATCGTGCTGTGGTGCGTCAGTGGCACGATGTTCGCCTGGCTTGATCACAATCGCGTCTCCGGCGATCACTTCGTGCGTAAAGTCGCTGCGCCGTCGATTCCGGGCGGGCGCGCGGCAGTCGATCCGCGGCGTTGGCGGACTCTGGGTCTCGCTGGTCTCCACGAGATATCGCTGCAGCCGCTGGGCGAGCGCTGGGTCTACCGGCTGGCGCACGCCGGCGGCGTCGACCTGTTCGACGCCTACCGCGGCGATCCGGTCAGGGTCGATGAAGCCACGGTACGCGCCATTGCCCGTGCCCGGTACACCGGCTCAGGCGACGTCGCCGACGCGGTGCTGCACCCCTCGAAGACGCTGGAGACGCGTGATCACGGGGCCGCGTGGGCCGTGCATTTCAACGACGTCGCCGGCACGACTCTTTGGCTCTCGGCCGAAGACGCGACGCTGCTGGAGGTACGCTCGGACAGCTGGCGGCTATTCGATTTCTTCTGGATGCTGCACACCATGGACTACGCGGGGCGGGACGACTTCAACCATCCCCTGGTGATCCTCGCTGCAACCTCGACGCTATGGGTCGCCCTGACTGGCGTGCTGCTCGTCGTTCGCCTGTACCGGCCGCGGCGGGAGGCCGCGGCGGTCCGCCCGTGACGGCGGCCGTCGAGGCGACGTCACCCACGCAGTCGCTGGGCTCGACCTGCCGCCGAGACGCATCAGTGCTCGTGCCGGTGCTCCACGTCCGGGAAATGCCCGTGAACATGTTCGATGGGCTCATGCGCGTGCGGGTGCGAATGCGCCACCTGCGGCGCGATCGGGGGATCGTGAGGATGCGCATGATGCTCGTCATGCACGTGCGGGTGTTCGTGAGCCGCAGCCGCGTGCCGATGGCGATGGGCGTGGCGCTCCGTCAGGTGCAGCCACAGACCTCCGGCCATCATCAGTCCTGCCAGGCCGAGCCAGAGCGTCATCGGCGCCCCCAGCGCCACGGCGAGCGCCGCGCCGACGAAGGGGGCTACGGAGAAATACGCGCCAGTGCGGGCCGTGCCCAGCCGTCGCAGCGCGACGACGAACAGGGTGAGGCTCGCGCCATAGCCAACGAATCCCAGCACGCCTGCGGCCATCACAGCCCCAGCCGCCGGCCATGGCGCGCCCGCCAGCAAGGCAAGCGCGAGATTGCAGCTCCCGGCGATCAGCCCCTTCACGCAGGCGATGAACATCGCATCGAAACCCGATACCTTGCGGGTCAGGTTGTTGTCGATGGCCCAGGCCAGGCAGGCGGCGGCAATGGCCACGACACCGAGTACGCCGTCTGGCGCCGCCGCGGACTGAATCGACAGTGCCACGCCGCCGCCCACTATCAGGACCATACCGGCGGCAATGCGTCGGTCGAAGTTCTCGCCGAACGCGAACCACGCCAGCAACGCCGTGAATACGGCCTCGAGATTCAGGATCAGGGAGGCCGCGGCGGCGTCGGTGCTCTGCAGCCCGGACATCAACAGATAGGGTGCGAGCACGCCGCCGGCGAGAATCGCACCTGCCAGGGGCCAACCCGCCGCGCCCCGCGGCCACGCCTGCGGCTGTGGCGCCTGCGAGCAACGCCGCGCGCCGAGTAGGAGCGCAAGCCCCAAGCCGGATCCCAGGTAGAGCAGGCCCGCGAGCATCAGCGGCGACAACTCGCCGACCAGGCGCTTCGCGAGCGGCGTGCTGAGCCCGAACAGGACCGCGGCGGCGAGCGCAGCGACGACACCGCGGTCGACCTTCATGCCGTCACCAGCCGTTGCCAAAGATCCGTGAACACGCTACCGCGCTGCCGGCTCGGTTCGGATTGCCACGCGCTCGACGTCCTTGACCTCGCGGGCACCGATCGCGTGATAGAGCGCCGGCAGCACGAACAGGGTCAGCACAGTAGCGGTCAGGATCCCGCCGATCACGACCGTCGCCAGCGGCCGCTGCACTTCCGAGCCGGTGCCGACATTGACCGCCATCGGCACGAGACCCAGGCTCGCCACGAGCGCGGTCATCAACACCGGTCGCAATCGCTGTACGGCACCCTGGATCACCGCCTCGGTCTTGGGGAGTCCCCGAACCCGAAGGTCGCGGATGACTGAAAGCATGACGACACCATTGAGCACGGCGACGCCCGAGAGCGCGATGAAACCGACCGCCGCCGAGATCGACAGCGGCAGCCCGCGGAGCCACAGTGCCAACACGCCACCGGTGAGCGCGAGCGGAACGCCGGTGAAGACCACCAGAGCGTCACGCGCCGAACCGAAGGCGGCGAACAGCAGACCGAAGATCAGCAGGAACGTGGCAGGCACGACCATGGCGAAGGTCTGCCCGGCTGACACCAGCTGCTCAAACGTCCCGCCATAGTCAATCCAGTAGCCCGGCGGCAGTTCCACCTGATCGCCGACACGCTGGCGCGCCTCGGACACGAACGAGCCGATGTCCCGGCCGCGGATGTTCGCCGTGACGACGGCGCGGCGCTTGCCGTTCTCGCGCCCGATCTGGTTCGGCGCCGTCGTGAACTGGATTCGCGCGAGCTCCTGCAGCGGCACGAACTGCGCCGCTGAGGCTCGCGCGGTCTCGTCCGCGGGCAGGCGGATCGGCAGCCGCGCCAGTACGTCGAGGTTGGTGCGCCGATCCTCGGGCAAGCGCACGACGATGTCGAAGCGCCGGTCACCCTCGATCAACTGCCCGGCCACGAGCCCGCCCATGGCGATCGAGACCGTCTGCTGCAGGTCCTCGAGCGCAAGCCCGTAGCGCGCCAGCGCCGCCCGATCCGGCTGGATCGACAGTAGGGGCAAGCCCGCCACCTGCTCCATCTGCACATCGGCCGCACCGGGCGTCGCCGACAGGACGTCCTGGATCTCTTCGCCGAGCCGGGCGAGTTCCTCGAGGTCGTCGCCATAGACTTTGACGGCGAGGTCCGCGCGCACGCCGGAGATCAGCTCGTTGAAGCGCATCTGGATCGGCTGCGTGAACTCGTACTTGTTGCCCGGCAGCTGTTCGACCGAGGCCTCCATCTCACGGATCAGATCGGCGCGTGGCTTTCTCGGGTCGGGCCACCGCTCCCGCGGCTTCATGATGATGAACGTGTCCGCGACCGAGGGCGGCACCGGATCCGTCGCAATGTCCGCCGTGCCGATCTTCGCGAACACGTGCTCGACCTCGGGAAACGTCTTGATGCGCGCCTCCAGCGAGCGCTGCATG
>JAYTNX010000299.1:0-5335 GCA_043748075.1 Pseudomonadota bacterium | reverse complement strand
AGCGGCGCGCGCGCCGCCACGTCGTAGCGCACCGAGCTCTGGAACACCACCGGCAACTGCGCGCTCTTGAGGATCTCCATCGTCTTCGCATGCAGCGCGTCGGGCTTGAGATCCGGGATGTAGCGCGTCAGGAATTCCGGATCGTCGTGCGGCAGGCCGCCTGGCTCGTCGAGAATCAGTCGACGCACGCGGGTCGGGGCGCGTAGCCCGATTTCGATCGCGACGCGTGCGCCGGTCAGCGTGCCGTAGAGATCGAAGCGTCGCAGCTGCAACGCGTCGGCCGCCTGCAGCACGCTGTCAGCCAGGTCTTCGAGCGAGGGCTGCGCGTTCGGGTGCGGCGCAGAGTCGCCCATCCCGGGGAGGTCCGGCGCCCAGGTAGGTCGGTCGCGACCGAGCAGTGCGAGGTAGGGCTGCAGCGCCCACGAGGAGGACGGGAAGCCGTGCAGCATCAGCAATGGCGCGTTGGTCGCGGAGGAGCGGCCCGCACCCTGTGTACCCATTGCTGCGCCCCCGCCCGCCCCGGTGTCGGCGGTGGGCAGACAGGCGCGGTAGTGCAGCTGTCCGTAGTCCAGATCGATGAAACCGCGATGCACGCGGCTGGCAATCGACGAAGCACGCGGAGCCGTATCGCGCGAGGCGCCGACGGCGCTCTCTACGGTCCCGGCGGTCGCCGCCACGAGGGCGGCGGCCCCCAGGGCTTGGCGACGTGAGAGCTTCATGTAGTGTCGACCTCGGAGCTTGATCAGGTGGCAGGGAGCACCGGTGGCCAGGCGTCGGCCTGCTTCTGCTGATCGAACCAGCGATGCATGCCCGCGTCATCGATCGCGTATTCGCCGCGCGCGGATTTCCAGACCACGGCCGGACTGCGCTGGCGCAACGACTCGAGTGCGGCCTGGGCTTGTTGCGCCGTGACCTTCCGGGTTCCGGTCTTGTCCCGGTAAAAGCGTAGCGCCTCGCTGTCGTACGGCCTGAAGTGTGGACCACGTTCGAGCATCCGCCACAGTACGGCCTGTTCCAGCGGGCGCAGCGCCAGGAAGTCGGAGAGCATCTGCGTCTCGTCGGCCGCCTGTCGGCGCCGCGCCGCGTCGAGCAGCGCTGTTTCGAAGCGCTCGTCCGGCCTAGCCAGCGGGCTCAGGGCCTGACCGAGTGCATCCATGAAGAACTGCGGGCGAAAGCCGAACTTCTCGAACGCGTCCGCCAGCGGAACGCGATCGATCGGCCGGCACTCCGGGCGTCGGGCCTCGATCAGGGCCGCGACATGAGCGATGAAATCGTTGCCCAGTGTGGGCATGCGCGAGATCTGCGACCCGTAGAACGGTGCTCCCACCGTGTTGACCAGACGCAGGAGCTTGTCGCGGTCGGAGCCGGACATCACGAGCATGAGATTCACGGTACCGGGCCGGTTGAGCTGATCGCGAGCGGACTTGAGCGCCGCCATGGTGGCCTCACCGGCCTCGCTGGTCAGCGCCTGCTGGGCTTCGTCGACGATCAGGGCGATCGGCGCACGGGCGGCCGCGTGCAAGGCGCGAAGTGCATCGGGTAGCGTTGCGCCATCGATCTGGCCGATCCGACTGGTATCCAGCGTCAGCGTCCCGGCGATCGTGACGCTCTTCAAGCCCGTCGCGCGAGCCGCTTTGCCGATGACGCCCGCGTACGGCTGCAGCGCTCTGGAGATCGCCTCGGCGATCAGGGCACCGGGATCACGGCGTATGTCGGCCCACAAATCGACATAGACCACGACGATGCCCTGCGCCTCGAGTGCGGGCTGCAGATCGGACTGCAGGAAGGTCGATTTGCCGGTACGGCGCGGGGCCGCAAGAAACAGCCCATTGGGGGCATCGCCGAACAGGTCGTTGCCTTGCAGGGCGGTGACCAAGGTTTTCGCGAGGTTCGGTCGGGGAAAGTACATGGCAATTATGGCTATTTATTTATCTGGCCGTACTTTATCTCTCAAAGAATAAAAGTCAATAATCATGCCCGATCAGCGACCACCGTGGCTGGCAGACGGAACGAACGAACTGGAGCGCCTGTCGGGACGTGCGAGGGTGAGAGCCTGACTCCCGCGGCCGCGCCTGCGTCGCATCAGGCCGCCGCGACCACCCGCATCGCGTCATAGTCGAACAGCCCCAGCGAGTCCTCGGAGACCTCGCGCGTCTGGCCGTAGGAATCCGGATCGCTGCCCATCAGTCGCAGGCCGCGCTTCGCCGATTCGGTTTGCACGAAGTCGGCGCGCGGGCGGCGCAACGCTTCGTAGGTCGCGAGCGCCTCGTCGAGCGTGGGCCGCCGCGCGCAGGCGCTGGCCAGCACCGCCGCGTCCTCGATTGCGAGCGCGGCGCCCATGCCCATGAACGGCGTCATCGGGTGGGCCGCGTCGCCGGCGACGACGACCCGCCCGGCGCGCCAGGTCGGCAGCGGCGGGCGCACGTGGATCGCCCACTTGAAGCACTGCGACGGCGGGATGCGCCCGATCGACCGCACGATGTCCGGATGCCAGCCGACGTACTGGGCCGCGAGCTCTTCCACGGTCGACGGCAGCATCCAGCCTTCATCCGTCCAGCCCGTCGAACGCGCGATCGCCACCACGTTGACCAGCGTGCCGTGGCGGATGTGGTAGCGCATGAAGATGCGGTCCATGCCGATGAACAGCTGCGCCGGCGGGTCGAGCGCATCGGCCGCGCTTTCCACCGGCAGCAGCGCGCGCCAGGCGACATAGCCGCTGAACTGCGGCGCATCAGCGCCGAGCAATCGCTGGCGCACGACCGACTTGACGCCGTCGCAACCGACGACGAGCGCGGCGCGCGCCGTGGCGCCGCCGTCGAAGACGAGCGTGACGCCGGCGTCGTCCTGCGAAAGACTGGCGAGTGCCTGGCCCGTGTGTATGCGGATCGCCGGCTGCGCCGCGCAGGCCTCGACCAGCAGATCGAGCAGGTCCGCGCGATGCACCAGGAAATAGGGCGCGCCATGGCGATCGCGCAGGATCTGCCCGCGATCGCTGCGTGTCAGGATCCGCGCCGTCTTCCAGTGACGCGTCATGCCGGCATAGGGCTCGTCGGCGCAGGCCGCGAGGCCGTCCCCGAGACCGAGCGCGATCAGCGCTCGACTCGAGTTCGGGCCGAGCGTCAGCCCGGCGCCGACTTCACCGAGCGCCGGACTGCGCTCGTAGACGTCGACGCGCTCGAAGCCTTCTCGGGCGAGGGCGAGCGCCGTTACGAGACCGCCCAGGCCGGCGCCGACGATTGCGATGGGCAGATTGCGTTGCATGGCGCTGATCCTAGCGACGACTGTCGGCTCGCAATGCAGGTGGCGTGGCCGTGTCCACGACGTGGCCTGTTTCCGGCTGTTCACGGCGGATTGATCCGTGGACGTCGGGAGGCAGGACCGCGATCCTGATTCGATGTCACCGCTGGCCCCGCGTACGCTCCCCGATATCCGAAAGCGTATATACTCTAATGTATATACATTTTCCGGAGCACCCACCGTGGCCACCGCGCGTGTCTTCAAGTCCGGCAACAGCCAGGCCGTCCGTTTGCCCAAGGCTTTCCGCTTCGGTTCGACGGAAGTGGAGATCTTCCGCCGCGGCGAGGAGGTGGTGTTGCGCGAGCGGCCGTCGTCGCTCGCCGCGCGCCTCGCGCGGCTGCCACCCCTTCCAGACGATTTCCCTGACCACGTTCCGGACGAGCCGGCGGATCCCGACGAGATGCCGAGGCTGTGATGCCATCCCGCTATCTGATCGACACAGACACCTGCGTCTATTTCCTGCGGCGCCGGGAACCGCGTGTGGTGCGGCGCATGCAGGCGCACGCCCGGCATTCGGCGATCTCCGTCATCACGCTCGGCGAACTGGAGTTCGGCCGTGCAGGTTCGTCGGACCCAGACGCCGTGCGACAGTCGATCGACCTGCTGCTCGACCTTCTGCAAGTCGCGCCGCTGCCCGCAGTCGCGGCGGAGCACTATGGGCAGATTCGCGCAACGCTCCGGAGCCGCGGCACGCCCATCGGCAACAACGACCTGTGGCTCGCTTCGCAGGCACTGGCCGCCGACCTGATCCTGGTAACGAACAACGAAAAGGAATTCCGGCGGGTTCCCGGACTGAGAGTGCAGAACTGGGCGCGCTGACGCACAGCCCAGGCCAATGAGTCGTGGGGAATGACGCGCGCGCCCGGAGGCCGGGTCGCTCCGGCAGAGTCCGTCGCGACGCGCCGGCTCAGCTACGGCCGCGGCACCGGCGCTTGCCCGCCGGGGAATTCGTACAGCAGCACCACATTGCCGTCCCAGTCATGGAACGCGCGCTCGACACCGGCGGGCCGCCCGGGCGTCGGGCTCTCGAGCACGTGCGGCGCGCGGATCGTCAGTCCCATTCTCCGCGCCGCGTCGATGATCTCGGCGTGGCGGCCATTCGCATTGATGACCGACAACGACGTGCGCACACCGCTGCGCGGCGGCACGGGAACGCCCGTCACCTCGACCAGCAGCATCGTACGCGACTGCACCGGTCCGCCATTGAGCGCGGCGGTGCGCACCCGCGCCCCGCGCGGCACTTCGAGCGCGTCGTAGACATAGCTCGTGGTCTCGGAACGGTTGATGCCGCCATCGAGCTGGAAGCCGAGCAGGTCACGGTACAGGGTCAGCGCGCGGTCGAGATCCGAGACGACGAGCGCCTGGCGCTTGTAGAACGAGCCGGCGTACGGTGCGGTCGCCCGCG
Organism: Pseudomonadota bacterium; assembly: GCA_043748075.1. Taxonomy (GTDB): domain Bacteria; phylum Pseudomonadota; class Gammaproteobacteria; order Steroidobacterales; family Steroidobacteraceae; genus UBA964. The sequence continues at coordinate 633 of JAYTNX010000299.1, read as the reverse complement.
CGTTGTCCGCCGGAATTGATGGCGTCGCGAACAGGGTCGAGAGCGCTATCACTCCGGTGTACAAAGCCCGGATACGGATCATGCGAGCCACGCCTCTTCGATTGGGCCTGGCTGGAACCCAATCTGGTCGACGAACCCCGGCCGCTGCGCTTCCGCGGCGCGCAGCAGTTCCGATGGCACCTGCGCGAGCCCGTCCACCTTTGCACTCTGCAGGTGCCACAGCAGCATCCCGGGCCGCCCCTCCATGCGCATCCACTCGCGCCAGGGCTCGACCGCGTGGAACGCCGTCTGGGAGGGCAGGCTCGCGCGCGAGTCGTCCGCGAGGTCTGCCGCGCGCGCGCTCAGCGAGAGCAAGTCGAGGTCCGCAGGCTTCGTCGAGTCGTCGGGTGGCCCGAGCTCGTCGACGATCGTCACCAGATCGCCGATCCGGGTCCAGCGCCGCACGGTGCGTTGCGCAAGCGCCTGCGCACGCTGCGCCGGCGTCGGGTTCACGAGTGTGCGGCTCGCGGTCAACACGTAGTCCAGCGGTCCGTAGAACGTCGGCGGCAGCGTGTCGCGTCGTTGCGTGAACGGGTTGTCCCAGTGTCCGATCAGCGCGCCGGTCACGGCATCGGCGAACGTGCCGAAGTAGGT
>JAYTNX010000298.1:0-3686 GCA_043748075.1 Pseudomonadota bacterium | reverse complement strand
CTGCTCGGAGTTCCGCATCTGCTGCAGGAGCTGCGAGTCCTGACGGCGCCACATCGGGCGTCGCGCGGCACGCTGCTGGTGGTCGGAACTCCGCTCGCGCTGCTGGTCGCGATGCGTCTCGCGGAGTTCGCAGGTCTGCCGCGACCAGGAGCATCCGACGTCGCACTGGGCTCTCTTGCCATCGGTTTGGCCCTGTTGCAGAGCGCCAGGCACGCTCGTGAGCGATTGGCCGCGCCCACGGTCGGCGTGCCGATACTACTGTTCGCGCTAGCCGACTGGCAGATGACGAGCCTCGTCCTGGCGCACCTGCACAATCTGATCGCGATCGTCTGGTTGCTGCGACTGGCGCGTCGCGCGTCGCCCGCTGTCATGGCTTCGAGCCTGCGGCTCGCAGGGCTCGCCGGCGTCGGCATGATCGGTGTGGCCGTCGCCGGAACGCGGTTCAGCGCCGGGTCGAATGGCTTCGACGGCCTGCTCGCCGCGCGGACGGGTTTCGACCTGGAGCTGGCGCGTGCGGCACTCGCGCCCGCGCTGACTACCGATTGGGGCACCCGGCTGCTGCTGTGTTACACGTTCGCTCAGCTGCTGCACTACGCGATCTGGATCGCCCTGATCCCGCGCATGGTGGCGTCGAGCGAGTCCGGCCGAAGTGTTCGCGTCGTCGCGCAGTCATTCACACAACGAGCGCTGCGACGCGGCGGTCTCGCGCTGGCGATCGCCCTGGTTCCGTTCGTCGCGCTGCGGACAAATCCTGCGGAGGCCCGCGACATCTATCTGGCGCTCGCCGGATTTCATGGCTGGCTCGAACTGGCGCTGCTGGCAGCCGGTTGGCCTGCGTCGCTTTCGCGGCGGAGCGCGACTGCGCCGGAAGCGGAATTGCCGCAGGCCGCGAAATTGTCCGCCGCAGCCTGAGATCCGCGGCGCAGCCCGAAACGCCGCTCGTGCTCGAATGGTTCAATGCCTTCGTCTGGACTTGTGCGATCGAACTGCCGATCTACATGCTGACGCTGCGCCGCACCGTCACGCGAACTAACGTCGCAGACGGGTCTGCATGGCGTTACGCGCGGCTCGCGCTCGGCGTCCAATGCGCCACTCACCCGCCGTTCTGGCTGTTCGCGGCCTGGGCAGGGCCGCTGAGTACGGCTGGCATTGCGCTTGCCGAGCTTGTCATCACCGCCATCGAAGCCGTACTCGTCTGGCGGGCCGTCGGCGATGGTCGTCGAGCTTTGGTCGCAGCTATCGCGGCCAACAGCGGCTCATTCGGATTGGGTCTCGCGCTGAACGCCTGGCTCTATGGGCAGGCGCTCTAGACGACTCAATCCTTGCGGATCCGCTCGAAGCCCTTCGCGCCGATGAACCACGAGCCGACCCAGCCGGTGAGGCCGACGATCAGCGCGCCCCAGAGTGCGGGCCAGAAACTCGCGATGTGGAACCCGGGCAGCAGCCACGCCACCAACGCCACCATGCCGGCGTTGACGACCAGCAGGAACAATCCGAGCGTGACGATCGTAATCGGGAACGTCAGCACGATCGCGATCGGACGCACGAAGCCGTTGACCACGCCGAGCAGCACGGCCGCGAACAGCAGCGTGGTCGAATCGTCGATCGTGAAGCCTTCGACCCAGCGCGTCGCCAGCCACAGGCCGAGCGCGACGATCACCGCACGCAACAGGAACCCCGTCATTTCGCTACCTCCGGGACGACGCTGCCGTCCATGTTCTTCTCCAGATAGACCTTCAAGCGCGCCAGCGACAGGCGCCAGCCCGCGTGGTGCCGCCGCATCGCCGGCTCGAACTCCGGCCCCGCCGGGAATCCCGATCCGAGCACCCGCACCAGCGTCGTCGCGCCGCGCGGCTCGAGCATCAGGTCGTCGACGATCGCACTCTCCAGTGCCGGCAGCGCCGGCGACGGCAGGTGGATCAGCCGCAGTCGCCGCTCCGGCAGGAACACGTCGATGTGCGCCAGCAACTCGGCCTGGCGATCGACGCTGGCGCGGAACGAGCCGCCCTCGCGCGCGGCGACCCGCGCATTGCTCGACAGCCAGCGCGCCAGCCGGGCGTTGTCCGTCAGCGCCGACCAGACCCGTTGGACGTCCGCATCGATATCGATGCGCAGGGCGTAACCGCGAGTCTTTTCAGCCATGCCGCCATTGTGCCACCGGGTTATGCTGCGCGCCGTCGCAGGGAACCCAACAATCGAACGGGGAGTGGCCATGGCGCTGGTCTATGTCGTGATGATGCTCGCGGTGATCGAACTGTTTGCCTTCGGCATGGCCGTCGGCATGGCGCGCGGGCGCTACAAGATCCCGGCGCCGGCCACCTCCGGGAACGCCGATTTCGAGCGCTACTACCGCGTGCAGATGAACACCCTCGAGCAATTGGCGGTGTTCCTGCCCAGCCTGTGGACGTTTGCCACTTTCGTCAGTGCCCCCTGGGCCGCCGGGCTCGGCCTGGTGTTCGTGATCGGCCGCCTGGTCTATTTCATCGGCTATACCCGGGCCGCCAACAAGCGCGGCATCGGCTTCCTGATCTCGGGGTTGCCGACCCTGGCCCTGATGATCGGCGGGCTCATCGGCGCAGTGGCGGCGGCCCTGCGCTGAAGGATGTTCCGACAGGCCCGGCCTTGACGTCTGCTGATATTTCGAGGATTCTGGAAATATGGAATCCCAATCCGCCATCGCCGCGCTCGCCGCCCTCGCCCAGCCGAGTCGTCTCGCGCTTTACCGGCTGCTGGTGCAGGCGGGGCAGGAAGGGCTCTCACCGGGCGTCATCGGCGAACGGCTCGACATCCCCGCGCCAACCCTGTCGTTTCACCTGAAGGCGCTGAGCCATGCCGGCCTGATCGATGACCGGCGGGAAAGCCGGAACATTTTCTATTCGGCGAATTACCCGCACATGAATGCGCTGGTGGGATTCCTGACCGAAAACTGCTGCGGCGGCCGGGCCTGCGCACCGGTCGCGCGCATGCCCAAGCTTGCGATCGCGGCAAGAAGGAGAAAGGCCTCGTGAAACTCCACGAAGCGATGAACACCCCCGAGCGCGTCTACAACGTGCTGTTCCTCTGCACCGGCAACTCGGCACGCAGCATTCTGTCCGAGGCCATCCTCAATGACCGCGGCCGCGGTCATTTCAAGGCCTTCAGCGCCGGCAGCCACCCGACAGGCCGCGTCAATCCCCTCGCCCTCGATCTGCTGACGCGGATGAAGTTGCCGACAGAAGGACTACGCAGCAAGTCCTGGGACGAGTTCGCGGCACCCGGCGCGCCGAGCCTGGATTTCGTCTTCACCGTCTGCGACAACGCCGCCGGCGAGGTCTGCCCGTACTGGCCCGGGCAGCCGATGACCGCGCACTGGGGCATTCCGGACCCGGCCGGTGTCGAAGGATCCGATGTCGCCAGGGTCGACGCTTTTCGTGAGGCGTTTCGCGTCCTCGAGCGCCGCATCGGCCTGTTCACGAGCCTGCCGATCGCCTCGCTCGACCGGATGGCGCTGTCGCAGAAGGTGCGCGAAATCGGGGTGAGCTGAAACCGTGTCGACGTTCGAGCGCTATCTCACGCTCTGGGTGGCGGCCTGCATCGTGGTCGGCATTGCACTCGGACATTTCTTTCCCGCGGCGTTCCAGGCCATCGGCAGTGCCGAGGTCGCCCAGGTCAACCTGCCGGTGGCGATCCTGATCTGGCTGATGATC
>JAYTNX010000297.1:0-53707 GCA_043748075.1 Pseudomonadota bacterium | reverse complement strand
TATCTCCACGCCGCGATCAGGACGAGGCTGCGCTGGCCGCTCTACTACCCTACGTGGCGGCGCTCGACTTCCCGGACGCCGCCGCGACGGGCTACGCGGAAATTCGTGCTGACCTCAGGAGACGGGGCGCCTTGATTGGCGCCAACGATATTTTCATCGCCGCCCATGCGCGATCACTCGGGTTGACGCTGGTGACGAACAACACCTCGGAGTTCGAGCGGGTGAAAGGCTTGACGATCGAGAACTGGACCGCCCCGCCACGCCGCAAAAGGTAGCGTCGCGACTGAGCGCTCAAACCCCGAATGTCGTCCGACGGGCGCGCTCGCCTTTCGTCGCGGCCGCGCGGCGGTGCGCGTCCGTAAGGCTGGCCAGTCCCGGCGGCGACGATTTGCCGCCCGTGGCTCGGAACTCGCGCCACTTCTCCGGCCAGCTGGTGCGCTGGTCCGAGAGGATGTCGAGCGCATCCGCGAGCCGCTTCGAGTTCGCGATCGTCAGGCCGGTCAGCACCAGCACCACCGCCAGCGTGATCACGAAGAAACCGACGCGCCAGCCGAGCGCGCGGCTGCTCTCGTCGAGCAGGTTCATGCCGAGCAGGCCGGTCGCGACCGTGCCGACCAGGCCCCCGACCGTCACGACCGTCAGGCGCAGCACGGTATTCGCCTGGCGCCGCGCGCTGTCGGAATCGAGGTAGGCGTTCATGTCGACGACCTCCTTGCGCACCTCCTCGTAGAGACCGTCGATACCGAGATGCCGTCGCAGGCGGTCGAAGATGCTGCGCGCGAGCGGCTGGGTCGACACCTCGCTGAAGTAGTAGCGGTGCGTGAAACGCAGGAACACTTCCATCATCTGGCGGATCGTGCGCTTGAACGCCTTCACCGACGCGGTGTCTTCGATGTCGAGCCGGTTCATCGCCACCGCGAGTTCGTCGGACATCGACAGCATCGCGGCCTTGTGGAAGTGCGCGATCAGGAACAGCAGGAAATACTGGTGGCGGAATTGCCCGAGGAGTCCCGTCTCGCGGCCCGTGTAGAACTTGTCGCCGTATGTGCCGACGAACGCGAGCGTCGTGCCGGAACAGAGGATCCGCGTATCCGCCGAGCTGTTCGCGCCGTGTCGCCCCCAGAAGCGGTCATCACAATGCTCCGCTTCGAACTGCGTCAGCGTCGACTCCGCATACGGCAGGTCGTGAGCGCCACCCGAGCGCGTGACCAGCCCGAGGCGGACGAAATCCGCGCGCGTCAGAGCGTGGGGATCGTCGACAGCCAGGTAGGCCAGGAACGGCATGCGGTAGTACTCGAGCTGCCGGTAGCGCAGCGGCGCGGTCTCACCCGGAAACTCGGGCCGGAACGGCGCCATCAGGTATTCCCAGTGCTGCGCGATGTGCGGCGTGCGGTGGCGCACAACCCAGTCGAGATATTTCTCGCGCGCCGCGTAGTCCGACACCGCCAGCACCTCGCCCGCCGCATCCAGCCACTCGACGCGATGCGGGCAGTTGCCGCCCTCGCCGTCGCTCTCCCAGTAGGCCGGGTAGGCGCGGCCGAAGCGGAACAGGATGTCCTGCGCGACCTCGAGCGTCAGGTCGTCGGCATACATCTCGAAGGCCACCGTCGCGACATCCGCATCGGCGAAGAAACACAGATCGACGTGCGCGACCGACAGCCGCCAGCACTCGCCGCCCGGCTGCAGCTGGATGCGCACGGCATCGATGTCCCCGCGGCGATACACGCGCAGGCTCGACCGCGCCCGCCGCGAGGCAGACTCCTGACCGGCCGTCGAGCCGTAGAGAAAGCGCTGCGCGTAGGGCAGGAAGGTCACGAACTCCTTGTAATGCCGCTCCTGGAACGCGTCCGGGTCGTCATCGCAGAACTCGTCCTGCAACTCCTGCCAGGGGCTGCGCGGGCCCATGCGGTCGAGCACTTCCCAGTGACCGCGACAGGGTTCGCTCGGCGCGAGCGGCATCAGCTGCACCGGCCAGAGGACGATCTGGCGGAAATGGCGGACGAGGGGGCGAGTCATGCGGCGGCTCCCGGGCGGAGAGCCTGAGTCTACCCTCGGACGAAGCAGGCTCGATGACGAGTCGACGCAGCGGCCGCGCGCGTCAGGGTTCGAACACTTCAATCTCGGCATCGTGCCCATGACTACGCCCCAGCTTGCCGTCGGCGGTGACGAGGGGGGCGTCGATCGCCTCGGCCAGCGCGACATAGGCGGCGTCATAGGCGGACAAACTGTTACGCAGCTGCCAGATCCGCGGCAGCAGCACCGCATGCGGGTAGCGCGTGAGCGGAATCCGCCGGAAATCCTCGAACGCCTGTTCGGCGCGCGCGACCGAAACTTCGCGGGCGCTGGTGTATCGCCTCAGAACCTGGGCAACCTCCAGGTCGATCAGATGGGGCGCGTGCAGAGAACGACCGGCCTCGATGACGCGTCGTGCCACGCGGGCGGCGCTCGGGGCGTTCAACAACCACTGCAACGCGGCGGAGGCGTCGAGGACGATCAACGCGACTCGCGCTCTTCCCTTACGGCCTGCGCCGGCGAAACACTGGGGACGACCGCCGTCCGGGCCGCGATGCGTTCTGCAATCTCCTCCAGCGTCGGCTGTTCGACGAGCTTGCGGACCTCGCGAACCAGGTAGTCGGAGAGAGACATGCCGGCAAGCGCGGCGCGGGCTTTCAGCTGCCTGTGCAGAGCGTCGGGGACGTGACGCAACTGGATCATGATTGACATGTGCTTACAATGTTTGCATGTTAAGAACATGTCAAGGCCTTCGCGCCGGAATCAACGGCTGCGACGGCCGCAATGCCACGAAGGCCCGCCGCCTGCGCAATCGCCGAGGTAACCGCAGGGGCAGGGGTTCGTCTCCGCCAAAAACTCGAACTACGATCGCTCTCTAGCCATGTGCGTACCGATCATGGCCATGTTTACTGCAGAGTAGGGTCGTTCGCTCGCCCGCGAGTAGAATGCAGGGGTACTTGGGTGGCTCCGAGACTTCATGAATAGGCGCACCGACAGCGAGAACATTCACGCAGCGGTCGAGGCGGGCTTCGACATGAGCCTTGTCGAAGCGAGTTTGCGCCTATCGCACCAAGCGCGCGCGTTGCGGCATCAGGCGGCCTTGACGTTGGCGCTGGAATTTGAACGCGCGGGGAAGGCATTGCGTGATCACGAGCGACTTGAATCAGCTGCTGAAACGATTGAGTGACGCCAAGCTCGAATTTGTGGTTATTGGCTGATACGCCGCAATTCTTCACGGGTCTTCAATGGTGACGCGAGATATCGATGTTTGCGCGCAATTGGATTGTGCTGCCGTGCAAAGACTACGGGCGAATCTTGCAGATCTCAACCCGGTTCATCGCATGACGCCGCAAAGGCTGTCTTTTCTGGACAATCCTGCGGAAGGTACAACTTTACGAAATTTGTACCTCGACACCGACCTCGGCCAGGTCGATTTGATCTCTGAGGTTACCGGGGTTGGGGATCTCGCCGAGGTAGCTAAAGAAGCAGTCGAGGCAGTCATTTTCGGGACCGCATACAGAGTTCTATCGCTGGACAAACTGATTCAGGCGAAACGAGCGCTTGGACGTGAAAAAGACATTCTCGGCGAGCGGGAGTTGCTGGCAATAAAGGCCAAATTGGACGCACGGAAAAAGTCTTAGCGAGTCCGCCGGCCTGCCTCGCGCGCTTGTGGCATGACCCTTCGAGCCGGGATTCAATCTCACCCGCTTCGACTACCGGCTACTCCGCCCCCAGAGCGCGTCGCAGTTGAATCGCCTCGGCGACGTGCGGCACTCCGACAGTCTCAACTCCGCCGAGATCCGCCAACGTGCGCGCGATGCGCTGCGTGCGGTGCGTGCCGCGCAGGCTGAGGCCGAGCTTGCCGCGCGCTTGCGAGAGCAGCGCGGAGGCCTCGCGCGTGGTCTGCGCACAGCGCTCGAGGTCCGGCCCTTCGAGGTCGGCGTTCAACCGGCCCTGGCGCGCGAGCTGGCGCACGCGCGCCTCTTGCAGGCGCGTGGCGTCGAGGCAGGCGCGTGAGTTCGCCGTGCCGTTCGCCAGCGCGGCCCGATGGGCGTCGAGGTCGGCTTCGCTGACCGCCTCGAGGTTCACGCGCAGATCGATGCGATCGAGCAGCGGGCCCGAGAGTCGCGCCCGATAGCGGGCGACCTCGGGCGGCTTGCAGCGACACGGGCGCGAGCGATCGCCGAGGTGCCCACACGGACAGGGGTTCATCGCGGCCACCAGCTGGAAGCGTGCCGGATACTCGGCCTGCAGGCCGGCGCGCGAGATCGACACGACGCCGCTTTCGAGCGGTTCGCGCAGCGCCTCGAGCACGCGGCGGTCGAACTCGGGGAACTCGTCGAGGAACAGCACGCCGAGGTGCGCGAGGGTGATCTCACCGGGCCGCACTCGCGCGCCACCGCCGATGATCGCGCCGGCGGACGCGGTGTGATGCGGCGCGCGGAACGGCCGCGGCACCGGCCAGGCGTCGGCGATGCCGGGCGCGCCGGCCACCGAGGCGACGGTGGCGACGTCGATGGCCTCGGTCTCGGTCAACGCGGGCAGCAGCGATGGCAGGCGCTGCGCGAGCATGCTCTTGCCGCAACCCGGTGGGCCGATCATCAGCAGGCTGTGCCCGCCGGCAGCCGCCACCTGCAGCGCACGCTTGGCCTGCGACTGGCCGCAGACGTCGACGAGTGAGAGCGGGGGCCGGTGCGCGGGGTGCGGTGCGGTGAGTGCAGGACTGCCGGCCTGCGCCGCATCGCGTGCCGCCGGCAGCGCGTCCTTGCCCGACAGGTGCGACCACACCTCCAGCAGATGCGCGGCGGCGAACGCGACGAGGTCGGGCAGCAGTCGCATCTCGCGCGCATTGGCACGTGGCAGCACCAGCGCCCGGCCCGCGGCAGCGGCCGCACGCGCCGCGACCAGCGCGCCGCGCACCGCCCGCACCTCGCCCGCGAGACCCAGCTCGCCGAGAAACTCACAACCCGCCAGCCGCGCCTCGGCGCCGCGACCCGCCTGTTCCGAGGCGACCAGGATGCCGATCGCGATGGCGAGGTCGAAGCGGCCGCCGTCCTTGGGCAGGTCTGCCGGCGCGAGGTTGACGGTGATGCGCCCGGCGGGCCATTCGAAACCGGCATTGGCCAGCGCCGCGCGCACGCGCTCCTTGCTCTCCTTGACCTCGGTGGCTGCGAGACCAACGATCGTGAAGCCCGGCAGCCCGCTGCCGAGATGCACTTCGACCTCGACGGGTGGAGCGGTCAGCCCGACCTGGGCGCGGCAGGCGACTCGAGCGATGCTCACGGTGGCGTTTCTCCGCTATCGGGTCGGCCGCATCGGGTCGGTGGTGCGCCGAGGCGGGAGGACTCAGCCCGGCGGCAGCTTCGACTCGAGCTCGGTGAAACGCCGTTCCAGTTCTTCGAGGCGCGCCCGGGTGCGCTCGAGAACCTTGGTCTGGGCATCGAACTCGTCGCGGGCGACGAGGTCGAGCCGGCCCAGGTTGGCGCGCAGCACGGCTCGGAAGTTCGTCTCGAGATCCTTCTGCATGCCGCGGAATGCGGGCGGGAGACTCTCCATCAGCCGTCGCGCGAGGTCTTCGATCCGGGGTTGTTCCATCTGCCACCTGCCTTGTATTGCTCGCCGGGCGTACCACCGACCCGGGGCTGCCCCGATGTGGCGCAGCCTGCCGGAGGCCGGCTCCAAAACGGTGCACCCTCGCGTCGCGCCCCGCGCGAAATCACGGACTTGAACGCCCCGGACTGCTGGCACGGAAGCTGCAGAAAGGTCCGGGCCGGTGCCACCGAAGCATACCGCGAGGGGCACTGGCAGGCGCGCGGCAAAAGGCACGCGTCCGACACGAAACGAGCGGCAACCCCGCAGGGCCGGACCCCGATGAAGCTGATCACGGCGATCATCCGACCCTACAAACTCGACGATCTCGAGCTTGCGGTGGCGAAGCTCGGCGTCCAGGGGATGACGGTCACCGAGGTGCAGGGCTACGGCCGCCAGCGCGGCCATGCCGAGTACTACCGAGGCGCCGAATACCGGGTCGATTTCGTGCCGAAGACGCAGGTCGAGATCGCCGTCGACGATTCGATCGTCGAGCCGGTGGTCGAGGCCATCGCCAATGTCGCGCGTACGGGGAAGGTCGGGGACGGAAAGATCTTCGTTTCCGAAATAGAACAGGCCATCCGCATCCGCACCGGTGAAACCGGCGTCGCGGCCACCTGAACAACGACGAGCTGGGAGAAAAACCGATGAGCATCGAGAGTCGAACGACAAATCCAGGTCGCGCGTGGCTGTCGCGCACCGCCGCGACCCTGCTGGCGCTTGCCGCAACGGCGCTCATGCCCGCTGTCGCGCTGGCGCAGGACGCGCCGGTGCCGAACAAGGGCGACAACGCGTGGATGCTGGTGTCCACCCTGCTGGTGGTCCTGATGACGGTGCCGGGCCTCGCGCTGTTCTACGGCGGCCTGGTACGCGCCAAGAACATGCTGTCGGTGCTGATGCAGGTGATGGTCGGCTTCTCGCTGATCATCGTGCTGTGGTGCATCTACGGGTATTCATTGGCCTTCACCGAAGGCAGCCCTTTCATCGGCGGTCTCTCGCGGTTGTTCCTCGACGGCACGTTCGACGCCGCCGCGGGCACCTTCGCGATGGCGGCGACGTTCAGCAAGGGCGTCGTGATTCCCGAGCTGATCTTCGTCGCCTTCCAGGCCACCTTCGCCGGCATCACCTGCTGCCTGATCGTCGGCGCGTTCGCAGAGCGCATGCGCTTCTCTGCGGTGCTGATCTTCATGGTCATCTGGTTCACGATCAGCTACCTGCCGATCGCGCACATGGTCTGGTGGTGGATGGGACCGGACGCCTACTCCAGCGCGGAAGTGGTGGCGGACATGAACTCCAAGGCGGGGCTGATGTGGCAGTGGGGCGCACTGGACTTCGCGGGCGGCACCGTCGTGCACATCAATGCGGGCGTCGCCGGTCTCGTCGGCGCCTACATGGTCGGCAAGCGCACGGGCTACGGCCGTGAGGCGATGCCGCCGCACAACCTGGTGCACACCATGATCGGCGCCTCGCTGCTGTGGGTGGGCTGGTTCGGCTTCAACGCCGGCTCGGCACTCGAAGCCGGCAATGGCGCGGCCCTGGCGTTCCTGAACACGTTGCTCGCCACGGCAGCCGCGGTGATCAGCTGGACCTTCGCCGAGTGGGCACTCAAGGGTCATCCCTCGATGCTCGGCGCGGCCTCCGGCGCGGTCGCCGGCCTCGTCGCCATCACGCCTGCCGCCGGCAACGTCGGCATGATGGGCGCGCTGGTCATCGGCCTGCTCGCCGGCGTCGTCTGCCTCTGGGGCGTCACCGGGCTAAAGAAATTGCTGAAGGCCGACGACTCGCTCGACGTGTTCGGCGTCCACGGTCTCGGCGGCATCCTCGGCGCGCTCTTGACCGGTGTGTTCAACAATCAGTCGCTCGGTGGCCCCGGCCTCGTGACGGACTGGGTGACGGCCTCGGTCGGCTCGAACCCGATCGCGACGCAGGTGCTGATCCAGGCGAAGGCCGTGGGCCTCACGGTCGTCTGGTCGGCGGTCGGTGCGTTCATCGCGTTCAAGATCGCGGACCTGATCGTGGGCCTGCGTGTCCCCGAGGAACAGGAGCGCGAAGGCCTGGACCAGAACGAGCACGGCGAGCGCGCGTACAACAACTGATCGAAGCGTCGTCGAACTGACAGGGCGGGTCGCGTAGCCACGCGGCCCGCCCTTTTCTTTGGCTGATCTCCCGGCTCCGGCAAGGTCGTCCGGACGCCCGGCGCTGTCGCCCTGCGCTCGTACCGACTACCATGTCGGCAAGCGGACGAAGGCGCAGCATGCACACCGATCGACAAGACCGTCCCCGACGCGGCGACCGGCTCGCGAACTTCACCCGTTTCGTCGGCGACTGGATCCCGGACGCGATGACGACCTGCATCGCGATGGCCCTGCTGATCGCGGCCGGCGCCCTGCTCGTCGGCAACCCGGCGGCGAAGGTGGCCGAGGCCGGCTACCGCGGCCTGTGGATGCTGCTGCCGTTCACGATGCAGATGACGCTGATCCTGGTCGTCAGTTGCAGTCTCGGCACAGCCCCGGTGTTCCAGCGCGCGCTGCGCCACGTCGCCCGCCTGCCGCGCACCGAAGGCCAGGTGCTGGCCCTGCCGATCCTGCTGAACGCGCTGCTTGCCTACTTCTACTGGGGGCTCAGCGTCACGTTGGGGCCGATCATGGCGATCCAGTTCGCGCGCGAAGCGGAACGCCGCGGGCTGAAGGTGGACTTCCCGTTCCTGCTCGCCGCGACCATCGCGGCCGGTTCCGTGTGGCAGTTCGGGCTGTCGTCATCGGCGGCGCTGCAGATGAACACGCCCGGGCATTTCCTCGAGTCGACCGTCGGCATCCTGCCGCTCTCGACGACGATCTGGACGCCAGCGGCGATCGTGACGAACCTCGCCTTCCTCGCCGGGCTGCTGTTCGCCGTGCAGTGGCTGCGCCCGGCGCGCGTGATGCTGCTGTCGGAGTTTCCGGAAGCGCAGGACACCGCCGCGCCTGCGGTCGAGGCCACGGCCACGCGGTCTTTTTCCGAGCGCCTCGAACGCAACCCCTGGCCACTGCGACTGCTGTGCCTCGGCCTCGCCGGCTGGCTCTACCAGCACTTCGTCGTGCACGGCCTGGGCCTCGACCTCAATGCGATGAACACGGCGCTGCTGATGGTTGCACTGCTGGCGCACCGCACGGTCGCGGGATTCTCGCGCGCACTGCAGTCGGCAATTGGCTCCTGCTGGTCGATCGTGGTGCTGTATCACCTCTACGCGGCGGCGGCCGGCCTGATCCAGTACACCGACGTCGGCGAACGGATCGCCGGCGGGCTCGCTGCGATCGCGACGGAGACGACCTTCCCGCTGCTCACCGCGCTGAGCTCGACCCTGCTCGCGATCTTCATACCATCGAGCGGCGGGCAATGGGTCGTGCAGGGGTTCGTCACGGCCACCGCCGCGGCGGACATCGGCGTGTCGGCGCAGCGCGCGCTGCTCTCGGTCGGGGTCGGCGACCAGATGGGAAGCCTGCTGTCGCCGTTCTGGGCGGTGGTCGGGGCGGGCATTGCGAGGATCGACTTCCGCAGCTTCCTCGGCTACTTGATCGCGTTCTCGACGATCTGGTTCGTGGTCGGCGTGCTGTCGATGACCTTCCTGCCGGCCTGATTCCCCGACGCGCGTTGCGGCCCGCTCAGGTCGGGCCGGCGCGCAACCAAGCCCGCGACGTGGCGATCTGTGCAACGATCCGCCGCAGCAGGTCCATCGCCTCCGGCAGCCGGATGAGCACCAGCAGCGCGGCGAACGTGGCGCAATAGAGCACCGCGGCGAGCGCGGCGCCGAGGAGGCCGAGCGCATCCATCCAGAACGACGGCACCAGCACCGGCGCCGCGGCGAGCGCGACCACGGTCACCTTCGCCAGGCCCGCGAGCGGCAGGAAATCCTGCACCGGCATCTTCAGGATCGAGGTCGCCCGCCACGTGAGATAGGCGAGCGCCACGAGATGCGAGGCCAGCAGCGCCACGGCTGCACCGTTGATGCCCATCCACGGCACCAGCAGGAACAACAGGCCGAGGTTCACGATCAGCGTCAGCACGCTGACGACCAGCATCGCACTGGTGCGGCCCATCACGCGCATCGCCAGCGCGAGGTCGAGGCAGGCAACGGCCACCATGCCGGTCTGCCAACGCAGCAGTTGCGCCGCTTCCACGAAGCGGCTCGAAAATACCGCCACAACCAGCGGCTCGGCGTAGCGCCACGAGACCATCGCGATCGGCGCAAGCAGGATCGCCACCTGTACCGTGGAGCGACGCCAGGCCGGCACCCACTGCGTGCCGCCGTCCCTGGCCTGCGCCGAGAGCGAGGGCATCAGCACGTCGGACACCGAGTTGCGCAGCGGCGAGATGATCATCAGCAGGTAGGAGCCGACGACGAGCTGCGCGAGCGCAGCCTCGCCAAGGGACTGGCCGACCAGCATGCCGCCGACCGAGCCGTTGAAGGTGGCGACGAACACCACGATGCCGCTGGGCACGCAGAAAGCGAGCTGCTCGCGCCAGGACGCCTCGAGCGGCAGCTGTGGCGCGCCGCTAGACATGCGACGCCACGCGATCGCCGAGACCGCGAGCCGCAGGCCTTCGAGTACCACCAGCGCCCATAGCAGCGACGCGACGTTCGGCGTCAGCCACGCCACCACGCAGACCAGCAGCAGTCGCGCGGTGAGGCGGCCCGAGGTGTAGGCCAGCACCCAGGACGAGCGGCCCTGCGCGAGCCAGAGGAACTCCCAGAAATCGAGGTTCGTGAAGAACAGCACATACAGCACGCAGGGCAGCAGCGCGCCGGCGAGCAGCGGCTTCGGCATCAGCATCTCGAGCGCCCAGAAGAGCAGGACCGTCAGCGCCGAAGCGACGCCGAGCGAGATCGCGATGCGACGCGCGTAGCCCATCGCCGCCGACGGCTGCCGGCCGACGAAGTACAGCAGCGAGTTCGGCAGCGAGAACGCCGCGAGGTTGCCGAGCACGGTGGTGTAGAGCAGGAACTCCCGATAGCGACCAAAGTCCTCGACCGTCAGCAGGCGCACCAGGACCACGGGGCTGATGATCATCAGTCCCTGGTTGATGAGGCGCGAGGCCGTAACGACGAACGCCTGCCGTGCAAGGTTCGACATGATTGTTCTTCTCCGACAGGCCGGCGGAGAAACGCTCGCGCACCCCGATCGCGCGCGGTCGATCCGCAGGCCACCCGTGCTTGTCGCACGCGGCAATGCGGAGTCGCAACGGCGATTGCCCATAACGCGGAAGTTCTCGTCGCAGGCGTTGCGCGGTGGTCGGCGCTGCTGACCAGGCGGCCGCGACACCCGACTCCGGAGGCATCGCACACGACGCCCGGTCGGTCCTGGGTCAGGCTGGGCTGGCCGCACCACCGGCTGATGTGACAGAGTTCAATCTCAGGCCCGGTCGCCTCCGGCCATACTCTCCCCCCATGGAGATTCGCCCTATGTCGTCACGCATTTCTGTTGCCGTCGCAGCAACGCTCGCGTTCGCGGTCGTGGCCAGCCTCGCGCAGGCCGACGTCTGGCGCTGGAAAGACGCCCAGAACAAGTGGCACTACAGCGACGTGCCCATCGAGGGCGCGCAGCTGATCAAGTCGAGCCTGCGCCAGCCGCCGTCGTCAGGCTCCGAACCGTCGTCGTCCGAGGGTGCCTCGACTGACGGCCCGCCCGTCGATCGCGTTGCTGCCTCGGGTGCGGCGGCGTCCGACCGCGTCGCCACCGAGGCCACGGCCCGGCAGGTGCAGCAGGACATCACCCGCAAGCGCGCCGAACAGTGCAAGGAAGCGACGGCCCGCTACGAGAAGTCGATCACCGCGCGGCGCCTGTTCCGCGAGGCCAAGACCGGCGATCGGGTCTACCTGACCGAGGCCGAACTCGCCCAGGCCAGGGTCGACGCGCGCACCGACCGCGACACCGCCTGCGGCTCGCCGACCCGCTAGACTTCCGTCATCGCGCCCGGCGGGCGCTCGAGCGGCGAAGGCAGCGATGCGGGCAGGTGTTCTGGGTCTCGGCGCGATGGGGGCGCCCATGGCGCGCAACCTCGCGCGCTCCGGCCAGCTCGAGGGCGTGTGGAACCGCTCCCCCGCGAAATCCGCGGCGCTCGCCTCCGAGCTCGCCTGCCGGCAGGCCGCCTCGCCCGCCGAGCTCGCCGCAGGCTGCGAGGCGCTGGTCATCAACGTCTCCGCCGACGCCGACGTGCTCGAGGTAGTCGAGGCACTGCTGCCGGCGGTGCGCCACGGCACCCTGGTCATCGACTGCTCGACGGTCAGCGCCGAGACCGCGCGCCGTGCCGCGGCCCGGCTGGCGACGCGCGGCGCGGAATTCCTCGACTGCCCGGTCAGCGGCGGCGTCGAGGGCGCGCGCGACGGCAAGCTCGCGATCATGTGCGGGGGCCACCCGCTGGCGTTCGAGCGCGCGCAGTCCGTGCTCACGACGCTCGGCCGCACGGTGGCGTGGTTCGGCGAGAGCGGTGCCGGCCAGGCCGCCAAGGCGACCAACCAGATCATGTGCGCGGGCATCATCCGCGCGGTCGGCGAAGCGATGGCCTTCGCCAAGGCCCAGGGACTGCCGCTGCAGAAGGTGGTCGATACGCTGGGCCAGGGCGCGGGCTCGTCGTGGTACTTCGTGCACCGCGCGCCGAACATGATCCGCGGCAGCTTTCCCGCAGGCTTCCGGGTCAAGCTCCACGAAAAGGACCTGCGCATCTGCCGGGACATGGCCGCCGCGCTCGGCGTTGCGCTGCCGGTCGTCGACGAGATGCTGGAGGAGTATGCCGAGCTGATCCGCCGCGGCCACGGCGACGAGGACATCTCCGCGGTCTATCGACTCAAGCAAGACCTGTTCGAGCAGCGCCGGCGCCCATGAGCCCCGGCGCGCGGCCCGGTCCTGCAGGCGCTGCGGCCCCCGGGCCCGCGCCCTCCAGGACGCCGACTATCGCGGTGGGTGAGCCGCTCCGGGCTCTCTACCTGCCGGACTTCTGCGCGCCCCGGGCGGTGCTCGGCGTGGTGTTGATCGTCGAGCTGACCGCGCTGGTGCTGACCCTCGCACGTGACAATGACCGCGTCGGCTTCTGGACTGACCTGGCGCGCACGTCGCTGTTCCTGCTGTGGATCGGCCTGGTGATCGCCGCGATGCTGTGCGCGCTGCGCAGCCGCGTCACCACGACCTCGGTGGCGCGCGGCACCGCCACGGTGCTTGGCCTGGTCACGCTCGCGATCGCCGCGATCTCCGAGGGCACGTTCCAGCTCGGTCAGAGCAGCCTGCTCGGGGCGGACCCCGCCAACGGCCTGTTCCCGCTCGAGCGCGGCCCGTTCCTAGCGCGCAACGTCGGCATCGGCCTGGTGGTCGCCTGCGTCGCGATGCGCTACTTCTACGTGACCCACGAGTGGCGCCGCAACATCGAGATGCAGGCGCAAGCGCGCGTACACGCGCTGCAGGCGCGCATCCGACCGCACTTTCTTTTCAACAGCATGAACACCATCGCCTCGCTGACACGCTCCGACCCGTCGCGGGCCGAGGAAGCCGTGCAGGACCTCGCCGACCTTTTCCGGGCCAACCTTTCCGAAACCCGCTCGCAGATCACGCTGGCCGACGAGCTCGAGGTGGCCGGCATCTACCAGCGCATCGAGAAGCTGCGCCTCGGCGAGCGGCTGCGCGTGGACTGGCACACCGACGCGCTGCCGCGGGATGCGATGGTGCCGAGCCTGCTGATCCAGCCGCTGCTGGAGAACGCGATCTACCACGGGATCGAGCCACGACCCGAGGGGGGCACGGTCACGGTGACCGGCGAGCTCGCCAACGGCCTCGTCACGCTGGTGGTGCGCAACCCGATGCCGCAGGGCGCGGTGGTCCGCGACGGCAACCGGCTTGCACTGGCCAACATCCGCGAGCGCCTGACCCTGATGTACGACGAGCGCGCCACCATCAAGGCCGGCCGCTTCGATGCCGAATACATCGTCACGTTGCGCTTCCCTTACCTGAAGATCGCAGTGTCTCCCGGCCGCGGAGCGTCGACGTGACGGCGCTGCGCGTGCTGATCGCCGACGACGAGGCGCCGGCGCGCGAACGGCTGCGCTCGCTGCTGGCCGAGTCGGGCGACGCGCAGGTCGTCGGTGAAGCGGCCAACGGCGAGGAAGCATTGCGGCTCGTCGATGAATGCGACCCGGACATCGTGCTGCTCGACGTGCGCATGCCGGGCCTCGACGGCATCGAGACCGCACGCCGCATCGCGGAGAACCCGGCGCCGCCGGCGGTGATCTTCACCACGGCCTTCGACGAGTATGCGCTGAAGGCCTTCGACGCCCAGGCCGTCGCCTACCTGCTGAAGCCCATTCGACGCGAGAAACTCGCCGCGGCCATCGCCCAGGCGGGGCGGTTGACCCGGCCGCAGCTCGCCCAGGCGGCCGCGGTGGCGCGTTTCGCGCCCCGGCGCACACACATTGCGGTCAAAGTCCGCGAAACGACTCGACTGATCCCAACGGCCGACGTGCGCTGCTTCGTCGCCGACCAGAAGTACGTGACCGTGCGACACACCGACGGCGAGGACCTCATCGAGGAATCGCTAAAGTCGCTCGAGGAGGAGCTGGGTTCGGGCTTCGTGCGCATCCACCGCAACGCACTGGTCAACGTCGCGCACATGGCGGCGATAGAACGCGATGCCGAGGGGCAGTATTACGTGCGCCTGCGCGACCGCGACGAACGCCTCGCGGTGAGCCGCCGCATGGCGAGCGACCTGCGCGAGCGTTTTCGGATTTGACAGAACCGGACGAGACGCCCACCGTGGAACCCGAGTCGCATGCCACGCGTGACGCCCGTCACCGCGAAGGTGGCGTATTGCCGCTTCAATCGAGGCGTTCTCTCGGGGGTTCACTCATGACCGAAGTCTCCGGCGCCGCGCAACCGTCCACCTCGGGTCCCTGCGAGGCCGCGCCTTGCCGCGAACTCGCGGCGCGTGAGTTCGCCGCCTGGTTCGATGATCCCAACCGTTCTGCCATCGCACGCCGCACCCACGGCGACCGCGCGTCACTCGAGCGACTGCTGTCGCTGCGCCTCGAGGGCGTGCTCGCGCACGATCGTCCCGCGAGCGCGAATCGCCGCTGGCTGTGCGAATCGATCCGCGCCTGGGCACCGCTCGAAGTGATCTTCCCCACCCGCGACTACGCCGGCCACGCCGGCGTCAGTGGCGAGCTGCCGCGCCACAGTGCGCTGCTGGTCGAGCGGGCCTACGGCCACGTGCTCGCCGCGACGCGCAGCATCAACGGCGCTTGCGACCTGCTGCGCGCGGACGCGCAGCTGCTCGAGCTGCAGATCTCGGTGGCCACCGCACTACAGCGGGAGCTGCAGGCCGCGGCCGCGGCCGGTGGCAACGTGTCCGTCGAATGGCCGCGCGACCTCCGCGAAATGTCGCTGGCGATGGCAGAGTTCCTGCATCGCCACTCGATCGGGCTCTCGCCGGTGCTCGCCGATCCGGTGGTGATGACCTACACTGCGCAGATCTCGAAACTGCGCCGCAATTTCGACGACGAGTGCCGGCGCGCCCGCGCCGCCGCCTGATCCTGCCTTCCGCCCGCATCGTGGCAGGCCCGGCACCTCTGCATGGCCCGCGTCGTCGCGCGGGTTGACCCGATTCCCGATCCGGCGCAGCCTCCAGCGATCGCGAATTGCGACGTGCCTGAAGTTGAGGACTCCCATGGATCGACGCGACATGTTGATTTTGACCGGCTCGCTGGCCACGGCACTCAGCGCCGTCCCGCTGGCGCCGGCCGCCACGACTTCGGCCTTGCCCGCCGGATTCAAGGGCCCGCACATCGACCTCACCACGCCCAAGGGCAACGTGAATGCGGGCGTGCGGATCGACGCCAACCTCGACGAGAGCAAGCAGAAGTGGTCCGGGGTCAGCGGTGTGGTCTCCGGCGTGCGCGACGGCGCTGCGCTGCGCGACCTGTTCGGCTTCGAGGTCGTCTCGGTGACGCGCAACTGGGCACAGCCGGACGGCAGCCACCGCGTGCTGCACCGCGAAGCGATCTTCTACACCGACCTTGCCACGGGCGACCTTCTGCGGTCTTGGAAGAATCCCTACCTCGACGAGACCGTCGAGGTCGTCGACGTCATCAACGATCCCTGGAACCACTTCTTCTCCGAGATGGTGAAGAAGTTCGAGCCGGACTACGGCGGCCTCAACAAGCCGGTCGCGCGTCCCCCGGTGCCTTACAGCCTGAATTTCATCGACGCCGGCAACGGCATGGTCCACAACCGAACGCACATCAACCTCTATTACAAAGCCGCGCTGCAGCCGGACACGTGGCCGCGCGAGAGCTCGGGCACGATGAACCGCGTCAGCGAGTTCTTCACCACCGCCGTCAAGCTTGCGGACCTGCAAAACCCCGACAAGACCTCGGTGCTGCACACCGGCTCGTGGGCGCGCGTGACGCCATGGCTGCCGTGGATGCTGATGGGCCAGGCGCCCGGACACATCGTCTACCACTCGACCCATCACTCGTTCGACTCTCTCGACGGCTTCAAGCCCAAGGTCCGCGCGCATTGCGAGAAGCTCTATCCGCACATGCTCGAGGCGCCGCCGAAGGCGTTCTGGGACAAGCCCAACCTCTCCAGCCTCGAGGTCTACGCCAAGACCCAGAAGCCGAAGCCGCCGAAGAAGCCCTGACCCGGCGCGCGGGTGACGCGGGCGTGCCGCGCGCCCCCGCATCTCCCGCGGATCATCGCGGCGCGTAGTCGAAGGAGTCGAAACGGATCCGTGCCGGGTCGACCCCCTGCTCCGGATAGCGGGCACGCACGGCCTCGATCAACGCCGGCGGGCCGGCCACATACACATCGTGTCCCGCGAGCGCCGCGCCGAGTTCGCGGGCCGCGACCTCGTGTACCCAACCCCTGCGCCAGCCGGCGTGCTCGCCGGGCGCCGAAAGCACCGGCAGGTAGTGCAGGTTCGGATGCAGGCCCGCCCAGCGGCGCAATGTCTCGTGCTCGTAGACGTCGATGGCCTCGCGTGCCCCCCAGTACAGGTGCAGGGGCCGCTTGCTGTGTTCCACTTCGAGCACGTGGCGCAGGAGACTCTTGATCGGCGCGAATCCGGTGCCTCCCGCGATCAGCAGCAATGGCGCTTCCGACGCCGAGTACACGAACTGACCGATCGGCCCCTCGATCTTCAGCAACGTGCCGACCGGCAGCCCCTCGAACACCGCGGTCGAGAAGCCGCCGCCCGGCGCGCGCCGCACGTGCAGCTCGAGTCGCGCCGCGTCGTGTGGCGGGCTGGCGATCGAGAAGCTGCGGCGCCGTCCGCCCTCGAGCAGCACATCGAGGTATTGGCCCGGCTGGAACGGCAGCGACTCCGCGGCAGGCAGGCGCAGCATCAGCTGCATCACGTCCGGCGCGAGCCGCTGTTTGGCGTCGATGCGACACGGCAGACGACGAATCTCCATCGCGGGCACCGCCGCGGATCCGATCCACGCGCCGGCATCGGCCGATACCGCGGCGCCCGGTGCCGGTGCCGTGCCGATGCGAACCCGCGGCCGTATTTCGATGACGAGATCGCTGCGCGCGCGTGCCTGGCAGAGCAATACGTGGCCGGCCGCAACTTCGTGCGCCATCAAGCCTGCCGGCCGCCGATCGCCGGGATAGGCGATCTCGCCGGCGCGCAGCTGGGCACGGCACGAGGTGCAGTGCCCGGACTTGCAGCTATGGGGCAGGTTCAGTCCGGCGGCGAGCGCCGCCTCGAGCACCGGTCGTTCCGCATCGGCGAGAATCGCGCGCCCGAGCGGCTCGATCAGTACGGAAAAGGTCGTCATGGCGTGTCAGGTACAATACACGCGAGGCCCATGCCGTGACTTTCCAGAACCCCTCCCCGGCCGAGATCGAGTCGCTGCTGCGCGGTGCCCGCATCATCGCGGTCGTCGGCTTGAGTGCCGACTCGTCGCGACCGAGCTACGGAGTCGCGGCCGCCTTGCAGCGTTTCGGCTACCGGGTGATTCCGGTCACACCCACCGCGCCGTCGGTGCTTGGCGAGCGCAGCGTACCGGACCTCGATCATCTGCGCGACGTGCTCGCGACCGACGAGCGGGTGGATCTCGTCGATGTCTTCCGCCGCCCGGAGCACGTGGCGGCGATCGTCGATGACTGCATCCGCCTGGCGCTGCCGGCGCTGTGGCTGCAGGACGGCGTGGTCGATGCGGTCGCCGCGACGCGCGCCCGCGACGCCGGTCTGCGTGTGGTGATGGACCGTTGCATCTTCCGCGACCGCGCGGCCCTGCGTTGACAGGACGCGCCACGATGCCTTCCCTGACCTTCACCAAGATGCATGGGATCGGCAACGACTTCATCGTCTTCGACGAGGCCTCGGCACCGGATGGACTGCCGAACACTACGCAGTGGCGGCAGCTCGCGAACCGCCACACCGGTATCGGCTTCGACCAGGCGCTGGTGATCTCCGCGCCGCGACGGCCCGGTACCGATCTCTATTACACGATCGTCAACGCCGACGGCAGCGAGGTCGAGCAGTGCGGCAACGGCGCGCGCTGCGTCGCCGAGTGGCTGCGACTGCAGGGCCGCACCGGCAGCGCCGGCCGCCTCGCGATGGACAGTGCGGGCGGCATCGTCAACGCACGGCTCGAGCACCCCGGCCTGGTCTCGCTCGACATGGGCGAGCCGCGTTTCGACCCGGCCTCCCTGCCCTTCCTCGCGCCGCCGCGCGCCGGCGGCGCGGGCGTCGCGGCGCCGGGCCGCGAGCACTTCCATCGCCTCGACGTCGGTGGCCGCGACGTCGAATTCGCGGTCGCCTCGATCGGCAATCCGCACGCGGTGCTGTTCGTCGAAGACGTCGCACACGCCCTGGTCGCCGAGCTCGGCGCCGCATTCCAGGTCGTTCCCGCATTCCCGCGGCGCGTCAACGTCGGCTTCCTGCAGATCGTCGACGCCACGCACGTGAAGCTGCGTGTGTTCGAGCGCGGCGTCGGCGAGACTCTGGCCTGTGGCACCGGCGCTTGCGCTGCGGTTGCAGTCGGCCGCAAAGCTGGCAGACTCGCGGGCGACGTCGAAGTGGCGCTGCCCGGCGGCACGCTGTCGATCCGCTGGGGCGGCCCCGGCGAACCTCTCTGGATGACCGGGCCCGCGGCGGTCGCTTTCCGCGGCCAGGTCGAACTCTGAATCTCGAGCACAGGATCCCGACACCCATGACCACCCAGCATGCCCGCGGCGCCAGTCTCGCCCCCGCCGTCCCGACCGAAGAAGCCGGCATCGCGGACTATCTCGAGAAGCACCCCGAGTTCTTCGAGCGCAACCTCCCCGTGCTAGCGAAGCTGCGCCTGCCGCACCTGCGCGGCGGCACCACGATTTCGCTGGTCGAGCGCCAGGTCGAAGTGCTGCGCGAGCGCCAGGCCGCGAGCGAGGCGCGCCTCGCCGAGTTCATCCGCGTCGCGCGCGCCAACGATTTGCTCGCCGACAAGATTCAGCGGCTCTCGCGCCGACTGCTGCGCGCTGCGTCGCTGCAGGCCACGGTCAGTGCCGTGGAAGCTTCGCTGCGCGAGGATTTCGACGCGGTGAACTCGCGGCTCGTGCTGCCTGGGCTCGACGCCGCACTTGCGCCCGGCGTGCCCGACCGCTTCCTGCGCGCCGTCCCCAGCGATGAACCAGCGCTGCGCAGCTTCGAGACGCTGTTCAACGCCGGCAAGCCGCGCTGCGGCCAGGTGCGCGACATCCAGCGCGACTTCCTGTTCGGCGACGAGGCCGCGACGATCGGTTCGGTCGCGCTCGTGCCGCTCGGCGACAAGGGCTCGCTCGGCCTGATGGCCGTCGGCAGCAGCGACCCGAACCGCTTTCACCCCGGCATGAGCACCGAGTTCCTCGCGCGCATGGGCGAGCTGATCGCCGAGTCGATCCTGCGCTTCCGCTGACACGAGCGCGCCGGGCGCAGCAGGGATGATGTGACACCCGAATCGCTGCACTGGGTCGAGCGATTCGGTCGCCACCTGCGCCTCGAGCGTCGCCTCTCCGATCACACCGCCGATGCGTACGCGCACGAGCTCGGGGCGCTGGTTGCGTGGTGCGACGCTCAGAACCTCGCGCACTGGACCGCCCTCGACTCGCAGCACGTGCGCATGTTCGGCGCACGCAGCCACGCCGGCGGCCTCGCGCCACGCAGCGTGCAGCGCCGGCTCTCGGCGGTGCGCACGTTCTTCGGCTTCCTGATCCGCGAGGGCGTGCTGAAGCACAACCCGGCAATCGAAGTCCGCGCGCCGAAGACCGCCCGTACGCTGCCCGGTACGCTCGATGCCGACCAGATCGGGCGACTGCTCGCGATCGACGCGAAGGACCCGCTGGCCGTGCGCGACCTCGCGCTGATGGAGCTGTTGTATTCCTCGGGCCTGCGGCTCGCCGAGATCATCGGCCTGGATCTCGGCGACGTCGATTTCGCCGAACAACTGGTGCGGGTCACCGGCAAGGGCCGCAAGACGCGGCTCGTGCCGGTGGGCCGCCAGGCGCGCGAGGCACTGCAGCACTGGCTGCGCGAGCGGGGCGCGATCGCGAAGGCGGGCGAAACTGCGCTCTTCACCGGCCGCAACGGTGGGCGGATCGGCCCGCGCGCGGTACAGGCCCGGGTCGCATCCTGGGCCCACCGGCAGGGTCTGCCGGTGCACGTGCACCCGCACCTGTTCCGACATTCCTTCGCCTCGCATCTGCTCGAATCCAGCCAGGACCTGCGCGGCGTGCAGGAAATGCTGGGGCACGCGGACATCTCCACGACCCAGGTCTACACCCATCTTGATTTCCAGCACCTGGCCCGCATCTACGACAAGGCTCACCCCCGGGCGCGCCGCAAAGCCGCCCGAACAGCGCCGTCCCCAGGCCCGGCCCCCGTCAAGGAAGACACCCCAGCATGAGCGAGTCCTTCAATCCCCATGGCACCACCATCCTCGGCGTGCGTCGCAACGGCGTCGTGGCGATCGGCGGTGACGGCCAGGTGACCCTCGGCAACACCGTGATGAAGGGCAACGCCCGCAAGGTGCGCCCCCTCGGCAACGGCAAGGTGCTCGGCGGTTTCGCGGGCGGCACGGCTGACGCATTCACGCTGTTCGAGCGCTTCGAAGGCAAGCTCGACAAGTTCGGCAACCTCACACGCGCGGCGATCGAACTCGCCAAGGACTGGCGCTCCGATCGCTACCTGCGTCGTCTCGAGGCGCTGCTGCTGGTGGGCGACCCCGGCAAACTGTTCGTGATCTCCGGCAACGGCGACGTGATCGAACCCGAGCACGACCTGGTGGCGATCGGCTCCGGCGGCCCCTTCGCGCAATCCGCCGCACGTGCGCTGCTCGAGAACACTGATCTCTCGGCGCGCGAGATCGTCGAGAAGTCGCTGAACATCGCCGCCGACGTCTGCATTTACACCAACCGCAACCTCGTGATCGAGGAACTGCGGTGAACCCGGAGTGACGCGCATGGACACGGAAGTGAGAGCCGACGGGCCCGAGCGCCTCGCCGCGCTTACGCCGCAGGAGATCGTGCAGGAACTGGACAAGCACATCGTCGGCCAGGACGCCGCGAAGCGTGCCGTCTCGATCGCGCTGCGCAACCGCTGGCGGCGCATGCAGGTCGACGCAGCGCTGCGCCCGGAGATCACGCCGAAGAACATCCTGATGATCGGTCCGACCGGCTGCGGCAAGACCGAGATCGCGCGCCGCCTCGCGCGCCTCGCGAAGGCGCCGTTCGTCAAGGTCGAGGCGACCAAGTTCACCGAGGTCGGCTACGTCGGTCGCGACGTCGACTCGATCGTGAAGGAGCTGGTCGACATCGCGGTCAAGATGACGCGCGAGGAGGAAATGGTCCGCGTGCGCGATCGCGCCGCCGACGCGGTCGAGGAGCGCGTGCTCGATGCGCTGCTGCCGAAGCCGCGGATGATGGGCTTCTCGACCGACGAACCCGCGCAGCCGCGCGACGCCGAGACGCGGCAGAAATTCCGCAAGATGCTGCGCGAGGGGCAGCTCGACGAGCGCGAGATCGAGCTCGAGCTGCGTGCCAACCCGATGGGCGTCGACATCATGGCGCCGCCCGGCATGGAAGAGATGCAGCAGCAGCTGCAGTCGATGTTCGCGAACCTCGGCGCGCAGCGCGGCAAGACCCGCAAGCTGAAGGTCGGGGAAGCGAAGAAGCTGCTGACCGAGGAAGAGGCGGGAAAGCTGATCAACGAGGAGGAAATGCGCGCCCGCGCGGTGCAGAGCGCCGAGCAGAACGGCATCGTCTTCATCGACGAGCTCGACAAGGTCTGCCGCCGCAGCGAAGGCTTCAGCGGTGCCGATGTCTCGCGCGAGGGCGTGCAGCGCGACCTGCTGCCGCTGGTCGAGGGCTCGACCGTCAGCACCAAGTACGGCCCCGTGAAGACCGACCACGTGCTGTTCATCGCCTCGGGCGCGTTCCACGTCGCCAAGCCCTCGGACCTGATCCCCGAGCTGCAGGGCCGCTTCCCGATCCGCGTCGAGCTCGAACCGCTGAAGGTCGAGGAGTTCGTGCGCATCCTGACCGAGCCCGATGCCTCGCTGACCACGCAGTACGCGGCGTTGCTCGCGACCGAGGGCGTGACGGTGACGTTCGCGCCGGAGGGCATCCGCCGGCTCGCCGAGATCGCCTATCACGTCAACGAGCGCACCGAGAACATCGGCGCGCGCCGCCTGCATACCGTGATGGAGCGCCTGCTCGAGTCGGTGTCGTACGAGGCCTCCGAGCGCCGCGGCACGACCATTGCGATCGATGCCGCCTACGTCGATGCGAAGCTTGGTGCGCTGGCGCAGGACGAGGACGTGAGCCGGTTCATCCTCTGAGCCACCCGGCCGCGGCGGCGTGAACGATCTCGCCCTCGGGGCCATGGTGGCGACGCTTGCCGCCGTGCCGCTGTCGCTGCTGGGGCTGGCGCTCGCCGACGTGATCCGGCTGCCCGACCTCGAGCGACGCCACCGCTGGATCAACCGCTGTCTCGCGGCGCTGGCGCTGCCCGTTGCGCTGCTGCTCGGGGTGCTGCTCTGGGGCTGGGCGGGCGCCGCGCATCTCGGGCCGCTCTGCGCCGCGTATGGCAGCCCCGAGTTCCACATCGAGGCGCCGCTCGCACTGCG
This sequence comes from Pseudomonadota bacterium, assembly GCA_043748075.1. Taxonomy (GTDB): domain Bacteria; phylum Pseudomonadota; class Gammaproteobacteria; order Steroidobacterales; family Steroidobacteraceae; genus UBA964. Next base: position 31,002 of record JAYTNX010000297.1, on the reverse strand, counting down.
CTCGCTGGCGATCGACTCCGACCAGGAACCCGAACCCGCCTGGGCGCGGGCACTGCTGAAATCCGCCGGTGGGCCGCTGGAGTTCATCGAGCGTGAACCGGCCCCTGCGTCAGCCACCAACCTCGGCAGCGCCCTCCAGTCCGCCTACGGCCTGCGGGCGCGCCGCATCACCCACCACCGCAACCGCTGGTTCGACGTGCAGATGGATCGCTTCCGCCTGTTCGACCGCAGCACCGGCAGCGTGCTCGCGGAGGACGATGAGATCTGGATCCGCGCCGGTCGCGCCACCTACCACTGCGGCCTCGGCAGCGGGCCCAGGCCGACTACGCGCACCGCCTGGCCCGGCGGCGATGGCGTCGCCCGGTTCGTCTCGCACGCAACGCGGGGCGGACATAATCGGACGGATACCCATAAAAACACCGGGCTTCCCTAATATACCCATTTTAGGTAAATTACGGTAACCACTGTGCCGGAGTCATTCATGGCGAAGATTTTTCAGGGCGTCGAAGACCGTGCGCGGCAACTCGATTCGCTCCCTAGCGTGTCGGCGACACAGCTGGTCGGCGCGATCCAGAAAGTCACGGCAACGGTCGCGTCGGAAGGCGCCATGGTCGTCACCCGGCACGACGAGCCGACGATGGTTCTGGTTTCGGTCGACCGCTACCTGCAGATGGCGAGCGCCTCTCAACCCGATCTCGTTGGGCTCACCCGCCAATTCGACGAACTCGTCTCCAGAATGCAAGGCCGCGAAGCAACAGCGGCCATGTCTGCCGCGTTTGCCATGACGCCGGAGCAGTTGGGCGAGGCCGCAGTGCGCGCGACCCGGTAGGCGTGTCCGCGAACATCTTCGTGCTGGCCGGCGTCAACGGCGCGGGCAAGAGCAGCATCGGCGGTGCCGCCTTGCTCGCAAGCAGCGCGGCCTATTTCAACCCGGATCTCGCCGCGCGCACGCTGCTCGAGGCGAATCCGGGCACGTCTCTCGAGCAAGCGAATGGCCACGCCTGGGAACTGGGTCGCCGCGGGCTGGAGCAGGCACTACGAGGCCGTTCGAACTTCGCATTCGAGACGACTCTGGGTGCCAACACGATTCCGGACATGCTTCTGGCCGGCGCACGCGAAGGGGCTCGCGTCCACGTCTGGTTCGCCGGGCTGTCGTCACCGGAGTTGCACCTGCAACGCGTGCGCGAGCGCGTCCGAGCCGGCGGCCACGATATCCCGGAAGCGCGAATTCGCGCCCGATACGTCAGCAGCCGGGCGAACCTCATCCGGCTCCTGCCCCATCTCGCCACGCTGCGCGTCTACGACAACAGCGCCGACGCCGATCCCAAGGCCGGCCACCGACCGCAGCCGGTCCTGCTGTTGAGCATGACGGACGGTTTCACTGTTTCGCATGCGCCTCTCATTCAAATCCCCGATTGGGCGAAGCCGATCCTTGCCGCCGCTCTCCAAACGTCCGGCCGGCCGGGCGGCAATCCGCGGACCTGAGATCCGTCGAGTTCCAACTCCGCCGCTGGATCAATACTGCCGAGCAGTCGCTGTTCCCGTCGGTGATCCGGCCATCACGGCACCATTGACGCCGGACCGCCCGACGTTTCAGGCTGCGCTCACCCGATTTAGACCACGCTGAGGGCTTCTAACATGCATCGTCGCGATTTCGTCCTGACCGGCACGGTGGCCACAGGACTTGCAGTCCTCGCCACCGCCCCCGCCGCCGCTGCCACCACGCCGACGCTGCGCGGCCCCTACGTCGACCTCACCACCGGCAAGGGGAACATGCTGACCCTCGCGCGGATGAACTCGAACTTCGACGAGACCAAGGTCAAGTACGGCAGCGCCAGCGGCCGGGTGTTCGGCGTGCGCCCTGGCGAGGCGATTCGTGACCTGTTCGGCGCCGAGGTCGTCTCGACGGCTCGCGCCTGGAAGCAGCCGGATGGCAGCTATCGCGTGCTGCATCGCGAGACCGTGCTCTACACCGATCTCACCAGCGGCGACGTGCTGGGTGAATTCAAGAATCCGTACACCAAGGAAACGGTCAAGGTCGTCGACGTCGTCAACGACCCGTGGAACGAGACCTTCGAGGAGTTCGAGCGCGCGCCGCCCTCCTACGGCGGCCTGAACAAGATGGCGGACCCGGAGCGCAAGCCCGTGGTGCTGCCGTGGCGCGACGTCGGTGCCGGACTGATCGCGGCGACCCGCCACGTCAACCTGTACTACCCCTCGGCGCTGCAGCCCGACAAGTGGCCGCGCGAGAGCTCGGGCAAGTTCAACCAGGTCACCGAAGTGTTCGCCTACATCGTGCCGCTGAAGGACGTGCAGGACGAGAAGAAGACCTCGCTCACCTACACGGGCACCTGGTCACGCTCGACACCCTGGCTGCCTTGGATGCTCATGGGCCAGGCGCCAGGCCACTGCTGGTACGAAACGACGATGCAGGGCTTCGACACGCTCGAGGGCTTCAAACCGAAGATCCTCGCTTACATGCAGAAGACGCACCCGGAGATGCTGGTACCGCCGCCGAAGGAATCGTGGGCGAAGCCGAATCTCTCGAGCCTCGAGGTCTACGCGCGCGACCAGAAGCCGGCGCCCCTGAAGCCCTGAACAAGGGTCGTCGCGCCGCGCGGCGTCGCGCGGCGCGGCAACGCTCACCACCCCTCGCTGCCCGCCTGGCCCTTGAACGGGCCGACCAGTTCCGGCGTGATCCAGCCACCGTAGAAGCCGCCCGCCTGCGGGCGAACGAGGGCACCGTCGACTCGGCACTCGAGCACGGAGGGATAGAACGCGATGCAGCCGCGCAATACTTCCGCACCCGCCAGCGGGCGGTCGTAGCTCCAGCCCACCCGCGGCAATCGCCGCTCGCCGTCCACCAACGTCCAATACGCCGCCGGGCCTTTCCATTCGCAGAAGGAACCATCGCCGGCCGGCTGCAGCAAGGCCTGTGCGACGTCGTCGCGCGGCAGGTAGAAACTGGGCGGATGCGCGGTCTCGAGCACGCACACGGCGCGGCGGGTGCGCGCGACTTCGCGCATCCCCCAACGCACCGTGATTTCACGTGAATCGGCCACGATCCGCGGCGGCCGTGGAAAACCCCAGACCGACACCTGGCCGGGTCCCGGGACCACGGCGAACGCGGGTCGAGACTGACCGCGCCACTGCCAGTGCTCGCGGGCGGCGCGGAGCCAATCGGGGGCGTCGTCGTCATCAGGCGCCATGGCGTGCCTCGGTCTTCTTCAATGGACGATGACTCGCTCCGCTCGCTCAGCGTACTCCGACAACCCGGACCGCCATGCTATCCATTCCTACATCGAGTGGCGCCCAGCCATTCGACGGTGCTAGGTTCACCCGACGAGTCGCGACCGACCTCCCGAAGGCCACTGGGATCGACATGGCCCATCGACGCCCCGAAGCGCCTGCGCGCCGCGGACTGAGCTCGGCGCTGGCGTTGCTGGCCTTGCTGGCGCCGGCGTTCCTCGCCTGGCGAGTCGCGGACGCTGCCGCTGCAGCAGCGCCGGAACGGCGCATCGCGCTCGTCATCGGCAACGGCGCCTACGCGAGCGGGCCGCTGCGCAACCCAACGAACGATGCACAGCTGATGGCCGAGACGCTGGCCGCCGTCGGCTTCGAGGTCATCTCGCGACGCGATGCCGACCAGGCGACGATGAAGCGGGCGATCCAGGAGTTCGGCGCGCGACTGGAGGCGGCGGGTCCGCAGGCGGTCGGCCTGTTCTACTACGCGGGCCATGGCGTGCAGCTCGCCGGCCGCAACTACTTGATTCCGACGCGCGCGCGGATCGACCGCGAGGGCGATGTCGACATCGAGGCGGTCAGTGCCGACTGGGTGCTCGACCAGATGCGCTTTGCGCGCAATCGCCTCAACCTCGTGATCCTCGACGCCTGCCGCAACAATCCGTTCGTCCGCAGCCTGCGCTCGGCCGATCGCGGCCTGGCGAGGATGGATGCGCCGGCGGGGATCCTGATCGCCTACTCGACGGCACCCGGCGACGTGGCGGCCGATGGAGAAGGACGGAACAGTCCGTATAGCGCCGCGCTGTCGCAGGCCATCCGCGAATCGCGCGAGCCCGTCGAACAGGTATTCAAGCGCACCCGACTCGCCGTGCGCGCCGCCACGTCCGATCGGCAGACGCCCTGGGAAGCTTCGTCATTGACGGGCGACTTCTTCTTTGCCGAAGGCGCGGCCGACGCCCGGCCACAGCCTGCCCCGTCGCCTGCCCGGCCGCCTGCGGTGTCACTTGCCCTGCCGCCTGTCTCTTCCGCAAGCAGACTACCGAGCGATGCAGCGCCTGCTGCGCGAAGGTCGGGCGACGCCTGCCAGGAACCCGTCGGCCGCTGGAAAGTCAGCGGCATCGAGGGCGAGGTGGCCGTCCAGGCAGATCACTCACTGGAGTGGTGGCAGCACGCGGGCGATCGCTTCCCGTCGGTCACCGGCAACTGGTCGTGCCAATCGGCCACTGGCCGCCGTTTCGTACTGATCTGGGCGCACGGCAGTATCGATTCACTGTCCCTGTCCGCGGACGGGCGCGCGCTGACCGGCAAGAACCAGTTCGCCCTGCCGATCGCGATGACGCGACTGCCCTAGCGCCACAGTTCGCCGGAGGCGGGGCGGACTCTCGATCGCCGCCGACCGCCGGCACATCAGCGTCCGCGGTTCGCATGAGGTGGCCGGGGTGGCACCCGCCCATCGCAAGGAAAACGTCAGTGGTGCCAATGGGCACACGGTCGATCAGGGGCTTACCCTGCGGTTATCCAACTCGATTCATGAGGTCTGCGACCGCGACGGCGTTCAGGGCCATGTGGCCGGCGAGGCTGGGGACGAGCGAACCGGTTCGCAAACGAAACATCGCAAGGACCAGACCGACCAGGAAGATCACGGCTATGCTCGACCACGAGTAGGTGAAGTGGAGCACCGACCAACCGGCTGCGCTGAGTATCGCGCTCGTCCAAGTTGAGGCGCCGACGGCCTGCAGGCCGCGCAGCAGGAATCCGCGAAACAGGAACTCCTCGACTGCCGGGGCGAGGACGATGATGCCGAGCGCCAACGCGATCTCGAATCGTTTTGCGGCAAAGTAGCGGACGTAGATTTCGTCGCCGGTCTCTACGAAACCGAACACCTCGAGCAGCGCCGTGAATCCGATCGCAACCGCCAGCGTGAGTCCTACGCATTTTGCGACTTCCGACCGATCGGCGGATCTCAGTCCGAGAAAACCGCGGGGATCCCGTTCGTGCCGTCGGGTCCACTTGAACACCAGCGGCCAACTCGCGAGCAGCTGGGCGGCGGAAAGGAACGGCAGTGAGAGCAGATCGAGGTCGGAAATGGGCTGGCCGGGCCTTGGGTCGGGTAGCAGTGGGCCGCCGATTCCGCTGAGGCGCAGCATGAGGGCGACGGCGATCGCGAGCGGTATGGTCAGGAGGACGAGCTTCAGGGCGTAGCCGAGGAGCGCGCGAATGGTCCAGTGGCGCGTGGGAAGAGTGTCAACCGTTCCCGATGGCTCAGGGATCCCGCCGATGGGTCCTTGGGAGATCTCAGTCACGGCTACACGGCCCGTACAAAACGTTTCCTCCATGGCGCAGCAGGGAATGCGGCCGCGTCACGCCCGTGCCGCTGTCGCTGTCGATTCGCGGCAGTCTGCCACGCAGCAAGCGCGGTCAGCGGTTTCCAGCCGGCTGCAGCAAAACCTTTGCGACGTTCTCGCGCCGCAAGTGGAAGCTCGGCGGGTGGGCGGTCTCGAGCACGCAGTCGGCGCGATGGCCCTGGATTTCATGCCCTTCAGTTGCCGAGCCAGGGATTGATCAGGACCAGTCTGGTCGAGGCAAAATCCGACCCGTTTCGCGTCGCCAGTCGCGCGTGCGCGACCTGAGCGATGGCCGCGATCTGCGCGTCGGCAAGCGCCATCGGACGTCCCGCGCTCTCGGCGGCGGCGAGAATGTCACCGCAGGCGTTTGCGGCGAGTACATCGTAGCTGAGCAGCGAGCCTGCGAAGCGTTCGACCAGCGCATCGAGCGCCAGGGTGAGCGATTGCTTGCGCTTGCCATCGGGCAACCGCGCGACGCCGTACCGGAGCTCGCCCAACGCGACGACCGGAACGGCGATCAGACGGGCGTTGCGGCGAAGCCAGTCGAGAACGGCGGGGGATGGTATCGCCCGCATCAGCTCAGACAAAACGTTCGTGTCGACGACAATCAAAGGTCGACCGGCTCATGCGGTCGACGGCGCGCCTCGACGAAGTCTGCGACATCGTCGCTGGGCAGAACCATGCCGGTGAACCACTCGGGAAAATCATCCCGTGCGGTCGGCTTCTCCTGCGCAGCCGCATCCAGGATGGCACGCACCTCTGCCTCCAGGCTGCGTCCCTTGCGACGCGCGCGCGTGGCGAGCCTCGCCTTGGTTGAGGGCGAAAGATTTCGAACGGTGAGCGAACCGGCTTTTTTCACGCTACATGATTGCATGCAATCATGATCGGCGTCAAATCATGCAATCATGCAATCATTTAGCTGTGGAGTCGCCTGAATCCACGATCAGCGCATGACGATCAGCCAAGGAACCCGAGATTGCGCTGCGCGAAGTTGCCGATGCTAGGCGCCACCTTTGCGAGATCGGCATCCTGGACACCGAACCAACTCGCCAGCGTGGCGGCGTACTGATCCGAGGAAGCCGCAGGGATCAGGCGTCCGCCGCCCACGTCGTCGGGGCCGTTGATCGTCAGCGACGGATAGCGGCCATAGATGTTCTGCCCACGCACGGCGCCGCCGACGACCAGTTGCACGCCGCCCCAGGCGTGGTCGGAACCATCGCCATTCGAGGTGAGCGTGCGACCGAAGTCGGAGTGCGTGAACAGCGTCGCGCTGTTCTCCATGCCGATCTCGGTCAGGGCGTCGTAGAAGGCGGTCACCGAGGCGCTGATGTTGCCGAGCAGCCCGGGCTGGTCCAAAAACAGATCGTCGTGGGTGTCGAAACCGCCGGTGGAGACGAAGAACACCTGGCGCGACATCGACAGGCTGGCGCGCTGGTCGATCAGCTTCGCGACCGTGCGCAACTGCTGCGCCAGCGGTGACAGTGTCACGCCGGCATTCGGCAACGCGGTGAAATTGCGCCCGGCGGCGACGGCCGCGCTGACGCGGTCCGCGAACTGCGACGCACGCTTCTGCACGCTCGCGAAGCCGCGCTCGTAGACCGTGCCATAGCTGCTGCCCGCAATCGCGTCGAAGGCGTTGCGTCGTGCGAGGTTGATGGCACTCCCGGTAAATCCCTGGAACTGGACGGGGCCGGCTGCACCCATCACGTACGGCGCTGCCACAGCACCGGCCTGGAAGAAGGTCTGGCCAGCCAGCGAAACGTTAAGCGCCAGTTGCTGCGAACCCGTCTGGCTCGCGAGCACGTCGGCGACACGTCCGCCCCACCCCGACTTCGACAGCGACTTGCCCCGCAGGCTGTGCCACTGGTCCTGCTGATCGTTATGTGAGAACAGTTGTGGCGGCAGATCCCAGCCCGCAGTCTGGTACTGCGCCTTGGTCGTCGGCCGGATCAGTGGCCCGACGTTCGCGATCACCGCAGCCTTGCCGGTATTGAACAGGTTCTGCATGCCCGCCATGCTCGGGTGGATCCCGTACGTGGCGCCGCCCGGATCGGGGGTCAGCGAATTCAGCGGCAGCAGCGAAGCCTGCGGGATCGCCAACCCGGAACCTACGTTGATCGGGCCGCCACGCGACGTGGAGTAAGCGTTGTACTGCGCGGCGCTGGTCGGCACGACCATGTTCCACGAGTCGTTGCCGCCGAACAGGAACAGGCAGACCAGCGCCTTGTAGTCCGCGAAGCCGCCCGCGCCGGCGACCTGCGCATAGACGGTGCCAGGGGTACGTCCAAACGCGTAGGCGACGCCGCCGGCGGCGGCGGCACGGAGAAACTTGCGACGATTGCGATCCATAGGTTGTCTCCTGTCGCTCAACGCTGCAGCGCGAATTCGGGCGAGATGGCGATGAAGTAGATCGCATCGGTGACCCGCGTCGTCAGTGCCGCGGTAGGGTTGGTCGCCGGCACGGTCGTGCGATCGATCTGTGCCTTCGCCTCGGACTTCAGCGTCGCGGACATTTGGCCCGCGCCTCCGAGAAGTTTCTCGGCCACTCGATTGATCAATGCCTCGGAGTCCGCCGCGATCGCCAGTTCTTCCGTTGTGGTGATGAACATCCGGTCCGGGTTGAACGCTGCGCCGGCTGCCTGCACCTGCGTGTACAGCAGGGGTTGCAGCCAGAAGAAATTCGTGACCTGCGTATTCAAGTATTCAGTCGCGAGTTGCAGTTCCGGCGACACCAGGTTCTGGTCGGCGATCTCACCGGGGGGCGCGTAAAACGGACTGAAGAAGTTGAACACCGAGGGTGACTGGCTCGGCCCCTGGCCGAACACGGCCGACACGCCACCGGAGAAGTTGACGCCGGCGCCGTATTTCACGACGCCGCCGGTGCCGTTGGACTTGCCGTCATAGGCTCGCCAGAACTGCGTCAGCCGCAGCAGCGGCTCCTTGACCTTGCCGGCCGTCGCGGTCGCGGTACCCGTCGGCGCTGTGCGCGCCTCGGTATCGAGCAGGATCGCGCGCACCACGGCCTCGAGGTTGCCGCGCTTGCCGGTGCCGTCGTTGTTGAACTTCTCGGCGACGCGCTGCACGTAAGCCGGCGACGGATTGCTGGTGACCAGCTTCTGGATCAACTGCTTCGAGATGAACGGGCCCACGCTCGGATGATTGAAAATGTTGTCGAGCGCATCCTGCAGATCTTTCGCGCCGGTCTGGCCGGCCGGGATGGTCGCGTTGGCGAGCGCCGCGCCCGTGTAGCTCAGCACGCGCTTGGTGCCGGTCTCGTGCTGCTCCGCGTAGAGCTGCATCGGCTTGATCTGGTTGTAGCCGGTCACCGGCTGCAGCTGCGGCCGCGTATTCGCGAAGGTGCAAGTCGGCGTGGTCGTCGGGCAGGCCCACTTCCACCCGGTGAACACACGCGCAAAGCCCTCGATGATCTCCTGGTTGTAGGTCGGGATCGGCTGGCCGGCCGCGTCGCGCTTGATCGAGCCGTCGATGTTCAGCTCGACCAGACCGACTGCCATCAGCTGCATGACCTCGCGCGCATAGTTCTCGTCCGGGCGCAGGTTGGTGCCGGCGACGGCCTTCTGGTTGCCGAGCATCGACAGGTAGATGCCCATCGCCGGATGCAGGGTCACGTCTTCGAGCAGCTTGCGGAAGTCCCCCAGCGCGTTGCGCGCCAGCATGTCGTAGAAATCCGCAGTGGCGTTCGGCAGGTTCTGCAGCGCGCCGATCTGCGAAACCACCATGATCTCCGACAGCGCCCAGGCCACGCGCTGGCGCAGCTGATCCGGACCCTTCAGGGTGTTGTCGAACCACTCCTCGACACGCGGCGCGTTCAGCGAGGCGGGGTTGAAGCCGGCGGGCACCGGGTTCGGGTAGGCGGCCTCGACCGTCGGCAGCAGCGTCGAAACGGCCTTGGGGACCTCGGCGTCGATCCAGCGCGAATAGGAGTTGGTGTTGTCGCCCAGGGAGATCAGCCGGGTGGCTTCGGCCTCCGTGGCACCGAACGACGCCTGGTTCAGGAAGCGGAAGGCCTCGGCCTTGGTGACCGGCGGGTTGGTCGCCACCGGAGGCGCGGTCGTTGTCGAACCGCCCCCGCCGCCACCGCCACCGCAGGCCGCGATCACCACCAGCAGCGCGGCCGTCGCGGCCCGTGCGCTTCGAGTCAGGAATTGCATGAGACCCCCTGGACCAACGGTGGCAGTGTAGGCCGCGCTCGTTCCAAGCCGCCATCCCGTGGAACGCGGATCGACCGGTCCGGTTGACCGCTGACGCGCGAAAGCGCGGAAGCCCCGCGACGGCGCGCGGCAATATGTCTAACTGTGCCGGTCGGCCGTCATGAGGTCGAGCCGTTGCTCGAAGTCGTGCTGGCCAGGCAGCAACACGCATCCCAGCGGCACCTCGTCGGCGGCGATCTGCCGGGCGGCGAACCCGCCGATCCAGATCTCGCACTTGCCGCGCAGCAGGCCGGCGAGCTCTCGCAGCTGTTCCATCACGGGCACGTGGTTCTCGGGCATCACCAGCGAGATCAGCACAGCGCGCGCATCGATCTCGAGCGCGAAGCGCGCAATCTCGCTCGCCGGGCAATCCGCGCCGAGGTAGTGGGTGTGATAGCGCCGCGTCGCCGCGAGCCAGCTGCACATCAGGATGCCGAGCTCGTGCCGCTCGCCCGACAGTGTCGCGAGCACCAGGCAGGGACCGTTGTCGGCGCGCAGATAGCCGCGCGACACGGAAATGACCAGGCGGCGCACGATATCCGTGACCATGTGTTCCTGCGCGATCGACACCACGCCGCGATGCCAGCGATCGCCGATCTCGCGCACCAGCGGCGAAATGACGGTGTGGATCACCTCGTTCGGCGGCAGCAGCGCGACCGCCGAGGTGAGCACCTCTTCCACCCCGGTCGGATCGGAATGCTCGGCGGCATCGAGCGCCCGGTCGACATACGACTGGCCGCGTACCGCGCCCTGGCGTGCCTGGCCGCCGGAGGCGGCGACCAGCTTGGCGAGGTCGTCCTCGGTCAGGTTCGCGAGGCGACTGATGGTGTGGCCGAGCTCGGTGGCCGTGCGCAGCAACCTCAGCCGCGCCACATCCGCCGCGGAATAGGTGCGCCGGCCCGAGCCGTCGCGGCTGGGACGTACGACTTCATACCGACGCTCCCAGGCCCGCAGCGTCTCCACCGTGAGGCCCGTCGCGTGGGAAACCGCCTTGATCGTGAAATGGCTGACGGGGCCTGACATCAGGTTCCTGGACGTTCTGTGTAAGATTTGTATAGTTTCAACCTGTACAGAACCTTGACAGACTTTGAAGGCGGTGTCATCATCCGTCGCGTCGAATGTATTGAAGCGTGCGGCAGGTAAGCGGTACGCGAAACGATCCTACAAGGAGCACCCGAATGAAGACGATTTCCCTGACGAAGACCGCCGTAGCCGCCGCATTGCTCGGTTTTTCGGCGATGTCCGCCTCGGCCGACAACTTCGACAACAAGAGCAACAATGTCTTGTCCGTGGCTCTGCATCAAGGCAACTTCACGACTCTCGGCAAGGCGATCGAAGCCGCCGGCCTGCAGAGCACGCTGGCCGCGCAGGGCCCGATGACGATCTTCGCCCCGACCGACGAAGCGTTCGCGAAGCTGCCGGCCGGCGAACTCGAGGCGCTGCTGAAGCCCGAGAACAAGGAAAAGCTCATCAAGATCCTGACCCATCACGTGGTTGCCGGCAAGGCGCTGGAACAGGACGACCTGAAGCGCACGCGCAGCGCGACGGCGGTGTCGGGCGATGACCTCAAGTTCGAGCTGGTGCGTGGCCGGGTGCGCGTCGATGGCGCCCGCGTCACGGCAGACTACAACGCCGCCAACGGTTCGATCGTGGCGGTCGACACGGTGCTGATGCCGAACTGATCGGCCCCGGACCTCTTTCGGTCATGGATGACCGTCCGGACAAGGAGCGTCCGGAGTAAGGATACGACCAAGGTCCACGGATGCCGGGGCGGGCTCACTGCCTGCCCCGGCTGGGACCTTCCCTCCCGGGTGCCACGCTCGCATCCAATCCGCCAGGCGAGCATTGCCGGCGAACACCAAGCCGCTCGCCCGCGTACGGGCGCACCCATTGCTACGATGCCGCGGTCACCGTCCCGCGGAATGTGCTGTTGTTCACCACCACGACCGTCGGCAGCCTGCCGAAGCCCGACTGGCTCGCCGAACCGGAACGTCTCTGGGCGCCCTGGCGTCTCGAGGGCGAAGCCCTGCAGCGCGGCAAGGAGCGCGCGGCGCGCGAATGGCTGCAGGAGCAGGAATCCGCCGGCATCGATCTCGTCGGCGATGGCGAGCAGTTCCGCGTGCATTTCGTGCACGGCTTCCTCGAACAGATCGAGGGCATCGACTGGAACCTCAAGACCCCAATGGGCATCCGCAACAACCGCTATGTCGCGGAGGTGCCGACGGTCACTGGTCCGTTGCAGCGGCGCCGCGCCGTGCACGTCGCCGACGCCGCCTTCATGCGCGCCAGCACCCGCCGCGCGCTGAAGATCACTCTGCCCGGCCCGATGACCATTTGCGACACGCTGGCCGACCGGCACTATGGCAACCGCGCGCGAATGGCCATGCGCTTCGCGGAACTGTTGAATGCCGAGGCACTCGAGATCGAGGCCGCCGGCGCCGACGTGATCCAGTTCGACGAGCCCGCATTCAACGTGTTCCTCGACGAAGTGCGGGACTGGGGCCTGCCCGCACTCGAGCGCGCACTGCAGGGCCTCGAGTGCACCACCGTGGTCCACATCTGCTACGGCTATGGCATCGAGGCCAACATCCGCTGGAAGAAATCGCTCGGTGACCAGTGGACCCAGTACCAGCAGATCTTCCCGTGGATCAACGCCAGCCGCGTGCAGCAGGTGTCGCTGGAATTCGCCGGCTCGCGTGTGCCGCACGAGGTGCTGCGCCTGCTGCCCGACAAGCAGCTGCTGGTCGGCGCGATCGAAGTGCTGCCCGGTAAGCTCGAAACGCCCGAGGAAGTGGCGCACAACATCCTCGAGGCCACGCGCCACGTCGAGAAGTCACGGCTGCTGCCGTGCACGAACTGCGGCATGGCGCCGCTGTCGCGCGAGCTCGCGATTGCCAAGCTCCGTGCGCTCGGCGCCGGCGCGGCGCTCGCCCGCCAGCGCGTATAGTCCCGGTCCGGAGGCGGCGATGGACCTCGGACTGCGCGATCAGAATGTCCTGTTGACCGGCGCCTCAGGTGTGCTCGGCGCGGCTGCGGCGCGCGCGCTCGCCGCCGAGGGCGCGCGGCTCGCGCTGTTCGGTCGCGATGCGGCGAAGCTCGAGCCTCTGGCGCACGACTTGCGCGCGCTGGGCGCACCGCTCGTCTCGATCGTGGAGGGCGACCTCGCGGACGCCGCCTCCACCGATGCGGCCGTCGAACGCGCCGCGGCGGCGCTCGGGACGCTCGACGTGCTGGTCGCCGCCGCCGGCGCCGCCCAGGGCGGACTGTTCTGGGAAATTGACGACGACGCCTGGCGTCGCAGCCTCGAGGCAAAGCTGTTCGGCACGATCCGCGTGCTGCGCGCGGTCGCGCCGCGCATGGTGCAGCACGGTGCAGGACGCATCGTCGTGATCGTCGGCAACTCGGCCAAACATCCCGAACCGCGCATGTTGCCGGGCGCCGCGGCCAACGCCGCCCTGCTGGCGCTGGTGCGCGGGCTCGCGGAGGAACTGGGCCCGCACGGCGTCGTGATCAACGCGCTCAACCCCGGACCGGTGCGCTCGCCGCGCTGGGACGGCATGATGCAGGCGGCCGCCGGCCGCGAAGGCACGACGCCCGCACAGGCCGAGGCGCCGTTCCTGGCAAAGTCGGCGCTGCGGCGCCTCGCGAGCGCCGAAGAGGTCGCCGCCCATGTCGCTTTCCTGTGCTCGGCGCGCGCCGCGAACATGACCGGCACCTCCGTCACGATCGACGGGGGCACCACCAAGACTCCCTGAGGCACGACGCCTCCCGCGCTCATGACCGATCCACACCCATGACCGATCAACCATGACCGATCAACTTGGCTTTCGCGGACGGATCGCGCTCGTCGTGCCCTCGACCAACACGAGCTGCCAGCCCGAGTCCGAGCTGCTGCGCCCGCACGGCGTCACCAACCACACCGGTCGCATCAGCATCAAGGAGCGCCCGCTCACTACCGAGCAAGCGTTCATGGAGCATGTCCAGGCGATGCGCGATGGCATGCGTACCGGCATCGACCAGGTCGTGACCTGCCAGCCGACGCACGTGATCATGGGCGTCGCGCTCGAGGCGTTCTGGGGCGGCGTCGCCGCGGCCGACGAACTACAGGCCGAGCTCGCCGCGCGCGCGGGAGTTGGTGTCTCGATGGGCTCCACCGCCACCGTCTCCGCACTGCGCCTGTTCGGCGCGAAGTCGATCGCCGTGCTGACGCCGCATCAGCCGCGCGGCGACGAACAAGTGCGCACCTATTTCGAACAGGCCGGCTTCGACATCAAGCGCCTGATCGGCCTGAAATGCCCGTCGCCCGTGATGATCGCGCACACCACGCCGACGCAGGTCGCCGACGCGCTGCGCCAGCTCGACGGCGACGACGTCGAGGCGCTGGTGCAGGTGGGCACGAACCTCGCGGCCGTCAGGCTCTGCGCCGCCGCCGAGGCCTGGTTCGGCAAGCCGGTGCTCGCGATCAATGCGAGCACCTACTGGGACGCACTGCGCCGCTCTGGTATTCCGGACAGGGTCTACGGCTGCGGCTCGCTGCTGGAGCGATTCTGAGAGCCGACTCCGAAGACGATCGCGTACTGATCGCGGGCGGCGGTCCGAGCGGCATGGCGGCCGCCCTGTTCCTCAGCGCGCAGGGCGTGCCGGTGACGCTGCTCGAGCGCGACCGCGAGCCACACAACGACCCGCGCGCCGCCACCTACCATCCGCCCTCGCTCGAGATGCTCGAGGCCTCGGGCGTCACCGACGACTTGCATCGCGCCGGCATCGTCGCGCGCAAGTGGCAGTATCGCGACCGGCGTGAAGGCCTGGTCGCCGAGTTCGACCTGCAGGTGCTCGAGCACGACACGCGCTATCCCTACCGGCTGCAATGCGAACAGCACAAGCTGGTCGCCATGATGGCGCAGCGCGTCGGCGGCTCGCCGTACGCGACCCTGCGGTACGACTCGGAGGTCGTCGAAGTCCGCCAGCACGAGGCCGGCGTCGAGGTGGTCACGCGCGACGCGGCCGGCAGGCACGCGACGCTGCGCGCCCGCTGGCTGATCGGTGCCGACGGCGGCCGTAGCGTGGTGCGCAAGTCGCAGGACATCGGCTTCGAGGGCTTCACCTGGCCCGAGCGCTTCCTGGTCGTCACGACCACCTTCGATTTCGAGACGCTGGGGTTTGCCTACAGCAACTACACGATGGACCCGGTCGAGTGGACCGCGTCGTTCAAGGTGCCCGGTGAGGACGGGCGTGGCATCTGGCGCTGCGTGTTCCCGGCCCGCGCCGACGAGATCGAGGCCGACCTGCTCGACTTCGCACGCGCCGCGGATCGCCTCGCCGGCTTCGTGCCGCAGAGCCGCTCCGCCCAGGTGATCCACACCAACCTCTATGCGGTGCACCAGCGCGTCGCCGCCACCTATCGCCGCGGCCGCGTGCTGCTCGCGGGCGACGCCGCACACGTCAACAACCCGCTCGGCGGCATGGGCCTGAATTTCGGCCTGCACGACGCGCACAGCCTCGCGCAGCGCCTCGGCCACGTATGGCGCGGCGAGGCTTCCGCCGACCTGCTCGACCAGTACGACCGCCAGCGCCGCGCGGTCGCCGAGCAGTACCTGCAGGGGCAGACGATCACCAACAAGCAGACGCTGGAGGAGCGCGATCCCGCCCGGCGCGCCGCGCGACAGACGGAGATGCGCGCACAAGCCGCGGATCCGCGGCGCGCGCGCCAGTTCCTGCTGCGCACCTCGATGATCGAGGGTCTGGCGGCCGCGGCGGCCATTGCCTGACCGGCGGTTGTCCAAGGCCCGACCGAAGGCCCGGCCGCAATCCTAGCCGCGATCTCGCGCGGCGCGAATCATTCTCCAGGCGAGCCGGTCCGGGCGCATCCAGTCACGGGTATAGCGCTGGTTGGCCTCCATCATGGACTCCCGTTCGTCCTGGCGATCGATCAGCCGCGCCACCTGCGCGACGCATTCGTCGGGGGACCCGAAGCTCAGATAGTTGCGCCCCGCGCCGAACTCGCCCGGAACGACGTAGCGCAGCGGCTCGGTCACGATTGCGCGGGACAGGCCGACATACTCCACGAACTTCCAGCCGATCGAGCCATGCAGGCCTGTCGTGGTGACGCAGATGGCGCTGCGACGCACGCGATCGAGGAACGTGCGCTTGACGCCGTCGGTGCTGCGCTCGAGCAGCAGGTCGGGGAAGTGACGGCGCGCGAACTCGGAATGCTGCACGCCGCCGAAGAAGCGCGAGCCGAATTCGCGGCGCAGCGCCCGGATGCATACCGCACGCATCTCGTTCACCGCTTCGAACTCCGCGATCTTGTCGGGTGCCGCATCGGGAACGAGCGCCGGATCCCAGAGGCCGGCCATGAAGAGCACTTCCGGATTGCGCGTCCGGGTCGGCGAGCCGGTCATCAGCGACAGCGTCGAGCGACCACCGAGATTCAGCGAGGCGGCAGCCGTCGCGGCCGCGAGCCCGAGGAGCCCCGTCGCACGCTGTCGCCAGGACAGCGGCCGCGCCAGCAGGCGCCGAGCCTCCTGCAGGTCGAAGCCATCGGGATGCACGTCGTTCACCAGGCCGAGCGCGTACAGGCCGGCCCGAGCCGACGGAGGGAGTGCACCCGCATTCAGGCTGCGCTTGAAATAGACGTCGTGAGTCGCCAGCGCGGACGCATCGAGTTCGAAACTGTCATGGATGTCGACGAAGACAGAATGCCGGTCGTCCACGATCATCTCGGCATTCGACACCGCCTTGTCGCGCAAGTGCCAGGGACCTGACTCCAGCGGACGTGCGGGCGGCACCCACTCCCAGCTGAGCTGGGCGCGACCGCGGCGGGCGAGCATCGACAGCCCGGTCATCACGGTGGCGAACCCGGTCTGGTCGGCGCTCAATCTCACGTGACAGCGGGCGGGCGGACCGTCGTCGAGATCGACCGGCAATTCGGCCGGTCGCGGTGCCGCCGGCAGGCGTCGCGCCGGCTCCGGTGCTGAGGAGGGTGTCGGATCCGGGACGATGGCGCGTGGGTCGAAGCTGCTCACCCTGCCATTGTCGCCGCCGAAACGGCCGCGATGCGTGACCGGCCTCTCGCTCTGCCGGACATCCCGGCCGCCGGTTGCGACCCGCCGAGCCGAACCCGTATGGTTGGCGCCGCCCCTGTCACCCGAGTGCGCCCGATGGCCCGGAAACTGCCGCCGCTCAATGCCCTGCGCGCGTTCGAGGCCTCCGCGCGGCACTTGAGCTTCAGTCGGGCCGCGGACGAGTTGTGCGTCACGCCCGCGGCGATCAGCCAGCACGTCAAGCAACTCGAGTCGTACTTCGGCCAGGACCTGTTCGAACGCCGTCCGCGCGGCGGCCTGGAGTTGACGGAAGCCGGGCGCGCCTGCATCCCCGGCATACGCCCGGCATTCGAATTGCTCGTGAACAGTTGCGCACGCATCGCGTCCCTCGCGGATCCGGACCGGGTCACCCTGCTGGTCTCGCCGTCACTGACTGCCAAGTGGCTCGGGCCCCGTCTGCATCGCTTCCACTCGGCGTATCCGCGCATCGACGTGCAGATCTGGGCCAACGTCACCGGCCGGTTCCACGACCCGCACGACCACGACCTGGCGATCTATTATTCGCCCTCGACCCGCGGGCTGCTCGAGCCGCTGACGATCCAGTCCTGCGCGCGGGATCCTTTCGGCGCCGGCGACTGGGTGTACTGGAAACCGGGACAGATCGGCCGCCTGGGCAACCGGATGCGGGAGTCGCACGGCCGCATCCACTTCTGCGGCGAACATACCGCGATCATGCAGCGGGGCATGGAAGCGGCGTTCGAATCCGGCGAGCGCGCAGCGCTCGAGATCCTGCAGACGCTCTGACTAGAGCTTGGCATAGGCCTTGCGATCAGCCTCCGAGTTCCACTCCTGGAAGGTGCGAAACGGATCTTCGGTTGCAGCGCGCATCGCCTTGGTCAGTACTGCTCTGTCGCCCTCGATCTGGTAAACGAGCTCGTCTCCCTCATGAAGCTGCAGCGCTATCCTGACCGGTTGAGGGATGGTGGTCTGCGCCTTGGCGCGCAACTTGCTGGTCAACATCGATGCTCTCCCGGAATGGATTCGCCTGAAAGCAAGCGTTGTACTTCCCGATGACTACACAAACCCCGGCTATTGCACCAACCGGGTCGGTCACGCCCGCTCGAGCACCTCGAGCGCCGCGCGCTCGCCCGACTCCATCGCGCCTTCCATGCCACGCGCCAGCAGTGAGGTATGTTCGCCGCAGAAGTGAATGCGCTCGTGTGGCGCGCGCATCGCCGTCGCCAGGCGCGTGACCTGGCCGGGCGCCCACGACGCGTAGGCGCCGCCGGCGAACGGCGTCTGCTGCCACGACCAGACCTTGCGCACGCGCAGCGCGCCCTTCGCGGCGGGGCGCAGGCGTTCGATCTCGCGCAGCACGTAGTCGCCGGCCTGGTCGATGGGCAGGCGGTCGAGGATCGCGGCGCTGTCGCCATTGGCATACTGCATCAGCGACGAGATGCCGCCGTCGGGCCCGTAGTACAGGGCGTTGACGCGTTCGAGCGGGCCGTCGGACCAGAACGCCGGCGCCATGCCGTCGCGCTCCCAGAACGGCTTCTCGATCGCGAGGTGGACCTGGAAAGCCGCGTGGTAGGGCAGCGTCGCCACCGCTTCGGTCTGCGCGCCGCGCAGCGGCGCCTCGATCGCAACCAGCCGCAGCGCCGAGAAAGGCATCGAGCAGACGACGAACCTCGCTCGATGGCGACTGCCATCGCGGCAACGCACCTCGACGCCCTCGGCTGCCGACGCGATCGCATCGACCTGGCGGCCCTGCAGCAGATCGCCCTTGACGGCGCCAGCCATTGCCTCGGGAATGCGCTGGTTGCCGCCGACGATGCTCATGGCGCCGCGACCCTGCGACAGCTTCGCCGAAGTGCGCGAGAACGCGAACACGTGGCAGAGCTGCAGCAGCGAGGTCTGGTAGAGGTTCGTGCCATAGGAGGCGAACTTGTCGGTCAGGCGGATAGTCTCGTCGTTCAGGCCGAGGCCACGCATGTGGTCGGCGATCGCGATGTCGAGGTTCGCGTAGGCCCCCGACTGCCAGGCATCGAGCTCGATGTCGGGCAGCGTCTTCGGCAGGTGATTGAACAGCACTTGCCAGGGATTCAGCCGCTTCAACTCGTCGGGATAGGGATTGAAACGGTGCGACGGCCAGTCCTCCAGACGGATGAACTCCCCGCGGATGTGCAGCATCGTGCCGTCGCGCGGTTCAGTGCGCGGTCGCTCGGGCACCATCTTCACGTCCAGTCGCCGCGCGGCATCCAGCAGCCTCGCGTAGGACCAGCCGATGCCGTTGCCGCCGGCCTCCGGCCGGCCGGGCACGTCGTCGAGCGTATACAGGCGCCCGCCGATGCGCCGACCCCCTTTGAGCACGGTCACGGAGAGCCCCTGCTCCTCGAGCAGCAATGCGGCGTTCAGCCCGGACAGGCCCGCACCGATCACGATCACGTCGCTGCGCGTGGATGGCGTACGCCGGGATTCCGCCGAGTCCGCGAGACCCACCATCGCGGCACCGATCAATCCGACCGCCTGTCGTCGCGACGTGCGGGTCATGGGGCGTTCGGCTCCGTGCCTTCGGGTCGGTGGGTCACTGCGCGCTCCGTGAACGTTCGTGGGTGGTCCAGCAAGCCCGGTCGCGCCCATGCCGAGCCATCGATAGTCGCGGCTGCCGCCGTAGTAGGCGTAGCTCGCGGGCGCATTGCGCAGCATCGGGGCGGTCAGGGCGCGCCAGCCCGACTTCAGCACGTACCTGTCGTACGACACAAATTCTAAGCACTGCAGTTAGCCTCTCTGGCTGGCGCCCGGGCAGTCTCGCGCTACCATCGAGACTGACCCGGAGTGCACGCGAGGCCCGCCATGGAACGATCACCCTCCACGCTGACACGCCGCAAGGCGCTGCTTGCCACGTTGTCCGCGCCCGGTGCGCTGGCGATGGCCTCGGCGCCGCTCGCCGCGGCCAGCGGCAGTCGCGGCAACCGCCGCCAGGCCGCAGCGGTTGCGGCGCTGCCGATCGACGATCCCGCTTTCAACGCGACGATCCTGGGCAAGCTGCAGGGCGACGTCTCGGGCAAGGTGCACTACTCGTACGGTCCGGGGCTCGTCTTCGGCCTGGTCCCCGGCGAGGGCCCACCGCTCGCCGACTACGGCCGGCTGCTATTCCGTGTCGAGGGCGTCGGCGTGCGCCGGTCACGCGTGCTGCCGAACGGGAACGTGCAGGATCGTTCGCGCGGCTGGATGTTCTACCGCGATGCCGTCACCGGCGAGTACCTCGACGAGTTCAGCAATCCCTACACCGGGGAACTGCTGAAAGTGCCGACCTTCCGCGGCGGCATCAGCGGCAGCGTGATGACTCCCAACGGCCCCGAGGTGAGCGCGAACTTCAGCATGGAGAGCACCGTGTTCAACCAGCCGGTGCGGCTCGACTGGCGTTTCGTCGGCGATCGCGTGCTGATTTCCCGCCATGCCTTCACTCGCTGGAAGGAATCCTCGAGCGGCAACGTCAAGACCGAGATGACGCTGGACAACTGGGCGTGCACGATCGACGACGTGCTCGACCATCGCCGGCGCACACTGATTCCGTCGATCTATGCCTGGACCAGCCAGACCGAATGGCAGACGTGGTTGAAGATGAAAGGCCGCCCGGGTGGCCTGCTGTGGCGCACCGATCGCACGCTCGTCCCGGACATCGCCGATCTGCCGCCTGCCCTGGTCGAGCGCAGCGAGAGACTCCTGCCGGGAAAGCTGACCGAGCCTCTCACCTGGGAGGCCTGACGGTCGGCGGTGCCATGGCGTCAACCTTGCGCTTGAATTCGGGCGTGACGGTGGCTTCGTAAAGTTCGCGCAGGTAGGTCATCGGCGACTTCGGCGACTCGGCGTAATAGAAGAACTTCCAGCCGCCCCCGGTCCGGCGCAGCATCGCGCTAGCGCGCAGTCGTTCGCGCATCGCCGGCAGCGTGCCGCGCTGGAACTGGTAGTCGAGGTTCCAGGTGGCGATGACCTGGTCGTGGCCGATCGGCCGGACACGCACGCCCTCGACGTCGTAGCTCGAGATCGATGGCGGTGAATTCGGCCGGATTGCGAGGTAGGCCTCGATTGCGACCGTGCCGATGAACCAGTCCGGTTGTTCGCCGGCAAGATACATGACCTGCGGATCCGCCACGTCCCAGAAATCGGCGACGATCGTGTGACGGCGTCCGCTGTCCCAGCGCATTGCCATGGCCTCGATGACGGCAACGACCTCGCGCGCGACCGAATCGGCGGCATCGAGGCGCGGTGGCGAAACCGCTCGCGCGAGACCATCGCCGGTCAGGGCGATCGTGGCCATCCCCGCCATCGCCGTCAGAGCAACGAGCGCGAGACGCGGCACGATGCTCAACCTGCGCTGCGAATGGCCGTCGCCGTGAGACCTGGCGGCGCAGTACCCTTGCGGAAGTAGAACTCGAACGCCTCCTCGAAGCGCTTCTCGCCATAGGGCACGAAGTAGATCCTGGCCATGGCTTCGAGGGCGTGCGCGTTCTCGATGGGGCCTACATCGCTCGTTTCGAAGCCCATGGACTGGCAGATGCCCGCGACGATCGCCTTGGCGGCCGCGTCGTTGCCAACCAGCGGGACCGTGACCGGACCCTTCGCGATCGCCGGATCGGCCACGATGTGATAGCCCACCGTATTGAACGCCTTGATGACCTTCGAGCGCGGCGCCCATCCCTGGATCAGCTCGCCCGCCGAGGTGTCGACCGAGCCGGCGCGTTGATTGCGACCGAACTTGAGCGGCGCGTTGGTGATGTCGATTAGGATCTTGCCGTCGACTCGCGAGCCGGCCTCGCGAATGAACGTTTCGGTGCCCTTCCAGAGCAGCGCGAGGGTCACGAGCTCCGCGGCGGCGGCCGCTTCCAGCTGGCTGGCCGCACGCGCGCCGTGACCGGTGGATTTCACGACGGCCTGCACGCGCTCGGATCGCGGCTCGCGCGAGCCGTAGATCACCGTGTAACCGAGCAGGGCGAAGCGTCCGCCGATCGCAGCGCCCATGCGTCCGGTGCCGATCACGGCTACGGTGCCGCGCGTCTGCGCAGCAACCGTACCCGCACCGACGACGAGCGTTGCGGCGGTCATGGTCAGTGCTTCTCGTCTTTGCATCTGGGAGTGCTCCGGGGGTGCCTGCTGGCATTTCAACGCGACGCGTGTGCGTCCTTGTACTGGAAGTACATGTTCGTGAACTCCGGCCACGGCTCGGGCCGCCCGAACCACGACGGATGCACGCGACGCAGCCGTTCGACCTGGTCCGCGGGCGCCTCATCCAGGCTGAAGAGCTTCTTGCCCGACTCGGCCCAGATGACGAACCCCGGCGTCGCGCCCATCTGCATCCAGGGCAACCAGCCCGAGGTTGCGGCGTAGGAGAAATCGGCGGGCGCGCTCGCGACGCGCGGGTTCTCGACATCGGCCAGCTTCGCCTTCAACGACGAGTGCGTCGCGACCACGAGTTCCTTGCCCGAGGACTCCAGCGGCCAGTCCACCGGTTGCAGCCAGTTCGGGGCGCGGATGTAGCTGGACTTCAGCATGTAGAGATCGCCGGCGACCACTTTCCAGGGATACCCGAACGGCTTGCCGGTCGTCGGCATCACGTCGCGCGAGCCGAGGATGCGCGGCTCCTGGTCGGTGAAGCGAAAACGCACCGGCCCCTCACGATAGTTCAGCGGCTTCACCTTGCGACCCGTGTGCGGATTGACTACCTCCTCGTCGGGCTCGAGCCAGGCGCCACCGTCGAGGTGGCGATACATCGAGGCCTCCCAGTCGATCACGTTCCAGGCGAGGTCGCCGACGCGCTCGGTGCGTCGCAGGATCAGCGTCGCGACTTCGATGACGGGGCGCACCGGCTCACCGGGTACCGCAAGGTCGAGCCTGCCGCCGAACCAGAAGTAGACGTCCTGCGTCTCGAGGCTGGCGCGCATTTTCAGGTAGGCCGTGACGTTGCCGATCGGCGTGGTCAGGTCGAGCGGCACACGCTTCGCCGTCCGCGACGCGGCGACCGACGAGGTTCCGGTGGCGACGACGCCGGCGAGCGCGGCGAGGCCCGCGCCAGTCACTGCGGTGCGGCGGGAAATCCGCTGGATCATGCTCGTCTCCGATCGCTGTTTTCCGACACTAGACCGCGACAGGCGCGCGCTACAATGACGACACCTCGCGGGAACCGCGCCGCAGACAGGCGCGCGACGGAGTACATCGTTGAAGACCTGGCTCAAGCGCATCGGCTGGACGGCGCTCGTGGTGATCGCGCTCGTCGCGATCATCGTGGTCGACTTCCTGCGCCACGGCGGCCAGTTCAAGACGCTCGAGCCGCATTTTGCGGGCACCTGCACCACGCTGTCGATGGCGGCCAGTGCCGAGGATATCCAGATCGACCGCGCCCGCGGTCTCGCCTACCTGTCGTATCTCGACCGGCGCGGCCAGGTGGAGGGCAAACCGGTGCTCGGCACGGTGATGTTGCTCGACCTCAACCAGCCCGACGCACGGCCGCGGCCGGCGCTCGCCGCGGATCCGCCGCAGTTCCGGCCGCATGGCATGTCGCTGTACCGCGCGGGCGATGGTTCGCAGCGCCTGTTCGTGATCAGCCACCCGCGGGGCGGCGGCCAGGTGGTCGAGATCTTCGAGCAGAGCGTCACCGGTGCCTTCACGCCCGTGCGCAGCGTGCGCGACCCGCTGCTGCTCGATCCGAACGCCATCGTCGCTGCCGGCCCCGAGCAGTTCTACGTCGCCAACGACAGCGGCGCGACCAATGGCTTCGAGAAGGCGACCGAGCTGCTGTTCCGTCGCGGCCTCTCGAAGGTGGTCTATTTCGACGGCCGCCGGATGCGCGCCGTGGCCACCGGGCTGAAGTCCGCCTCCGGCATCGCGATGAGCCCAGACGGTGCGCAGGTCTATGTCGCGGAGACCTCGGGCAACCGCATCAGCATTTACGAGCGCAGCGCCGCCTCGGGAGATCTGCGTTTCGTCGAGCATGTCGATCTCGGCAGCGCCGCCGACAACATCAACGTGGACGCGGACGGCTCGGTCTGGATCGCTGCGCACGCCAAGGTGCTCGCGCTCGGCCTGCATTTCGGCAATGCCACCAAGCCGGCACCCACGCAGCTGTTCCGCTTCCTGCCTGACGCGAAGGGCGCGGCGCGCCTCACCGAGGTCTATCTCGATGGCGGCGAGACAATGTCCGCCGGCAGCGTCGGCGCCGTGTTCAACCAGCAGCTGCTGATCGGCTCGATCACCGAACGGAAGATCCTGCGATGTCGACTGCCATAGCGACTCCGACCAGCTCCTGGCGCGGTCTCGCGCTCGCAATCGGCGGCAGCCTGCTGTTCAGCGCCGCGATCTGGCTCGCCAACGGCAACCTCGCCGGCTGGGAGCTCGCGGTGCGCGAGCCCGGCGGCCCGCACATCTACCCATGGCAGCTCGCCGAGCCCGGCGTCTGGAGCCGCGCCTCCGCCTGGGCCGGCTATCTGCTGCACCAGCTGACGATCTGGGGCGTGATCTGGAAGGCGCAGTCCTCGGGGCTGCGCTACACCACCGCGCTGAAGCCGATCAACGTGTTCGCGCTGCTCGTCACGGCGGGCTTCATCCTGCTGCACTTTGCGCAGACCCATCTGTTCTACGACGGCCTCGCGCAGGACGTGCCGGAATGGACCGCGATGTGGTCCGTGATCCTGCTGCTGCTGGTCGTGATGCTGATGGAGAACCGCCGTCGCGGCCTTGCGCTCGGCGTGCCGGTCGGCGGCTTCGTCGAGACCGCGGGTACGATCGCGCGCCGCTACCACGGCTACTACTTCGCCTGGGCGACGATCTACACCTTCTGGTATCACCCGATGGTGTTCACGCAGGGCCACGCGCTCGGCTTCCTCTACATGTTCCTGCTGCTGACTCAGGGCTCGCTGATGTTCACGCGCGCTCACATCAACCGTTGGTGGACCCTGTCGCTCGAGGCGCTGGTGGTGATCCACGGCGTGATCGTCGCGTTCATGAACGTCGACGGCCGATGGCACATGTTCGGCTTCGGCCTCGCCGGCATATTCTTCGTCACCCAGTCCTTCGGCCTGGGCTGGAAGCGCTCGACCAGCTTCGCGTTGTTCGGTCTGTACGTCGCCGTCCTGCTGGGGTTCTATTCGCAGTGGGGCTGGCAGGACTTCCCTGCGGTGTTCCGCATCCTCGGCGGCTACTTCGTCGCGCTGCCGGTGCTCGCACTGCTGATCTTCGCGCTCGGCCGTATCGCGGGATTCCGCGCCGCTGGCCGCGACGCGGGCACGGACAAATTGATCGAGTCCTCGCGAGACGGTAGAACGGTCGTTGCACCCACGGAGCATTGAGCCATGTCGATCACCCGTCGCGATTTCGTCGTATCCTCCGCCGCGGTTGCCTCGGCTGCTGCCGTCGCCGCCGCGCTGCCCTCGAGCCGCGCGCATGCCGCCACCGGCTCGGGCGATCCCGACGTCATCGTGATCGGCGCCGGCCTCTCCGGACTCGAGACCGCGCTCACCCTCGAGGAGAACGGCCTGAAGGTGCTGATGCTCGAGGGCCGCCGGCGCATCGGTGGACGCGTGTACACGCTGTTCGACGTGCCCGGCCACCCGGAAGTGGGCGGCAACACCATCGCGAATGCCTACGGCCGCTGCATCGCGGCCGGCGGCAAGTACGGCGTCGAAATCGACAACCTCGCGCCGCGGTTGTTCGCGAATCGCTCCGGCCAGGAACTCTATCTCGGCGGCGAACACGTGCCGCTGAAGGACTGGGCCGCGCACCCGAAGAACCCGTTCCCGGCCGAGCAGAAGAAGCTGCCGCCCTGGGGCTGGGCGGATGCGATGTTCAAGCAGCACATGCCGTTCAAGGACCTCGAGAACTGGTACGACCCGAAGTACGCGCAATACGACGTCTCGGTTCACGATTTCCTCGTGTCCAAGGGCGCGACCAACGAGATGATCCGTCTCGGCTACGACACGAACATCGCCTATGGCACCACGTCGAGCGACGTCTCGCTGCTGCAGCAGGCGTTCGCCGACTACTGGCAGGCCGTGAACCGCGGCGCGATCATGGGCTTCTCGCGTACCGGTGCCTCGGGTGCGAACGGCGCGGCGCCTGCGGTTGCGCCTGCCGGCTCCGCGGCCGCGACTCCGGCTGCGGCGCCGCCGGGCGGTGCACCCGCGGGCATCCTCGTGGGCGCCTACAAGGGCGGCAACCAGAACCTGCCGATCGCGATGTCCAAACGCGTCAAGGGCGACCTGCTGCAGGGCAAACGCGTCGTCGCCATCGAGACCACCGACACGGGCGCGAAGGTCAGCTGCTCCGACGGTACGGTGTACCGGGCCAGGGCCGTGGTCTGCTCGATGCCGTTCTCGACGCTGCGCCACGTCGCGCTCGACCCGTTGCCCGAGCCCACGCAGTTCAAGGCGATCCAGACGCTCGGCTACATCCCGATCACGCAGTTCCACCTGGTGCCGAAGAAGCCGTTCTGGGAAGCCGACGGGCTGTCGCCTTCGATGTGGACTGACGGCATGCTCGGCATGGTGCTCGCCAATCGGACGGGCAAGACCGATACCGAGGTGTCGAGCCTCGCCGTCTGGTGCCGCGGTCTCGCCGCGCAGTACATCGACCGCTTCGGCCTGCACGAAGGCGGCAGGATGATCGTCGCCGAGTTCGAGCGACTGCGGCCGGCGTCCAAGGGGCTGCTGACGGTCGGCGGTGCGCATTCCTGGGCCGCCGACCCGTTCTCTGCCGGCGACTGGGCGATCTTCCAGCCCGGCCAGGTCACCGCGCTGCGCAAATCGATCGCGCAGCCGCACAAGCGCCTGTACTTCTGCGGCGAGCACACCTCCGTCGGCAGCCGCGGCATGGAAGGCGCGTTCGAATCTGCCGAGCGCGCGTCGCTCGAAGTGCTCGGCGCACTCGGCTGAGGCTTCGCACCGCGCGCGACCCCCAGGGTGTCGGCGCCGAATTGGATCTGACAGAACCTCGGCCCGGCTCGTCCGGGCCGCTTTTTGTGCGCGGCCTGTCGATCGAGACTGGCGTCGCGCATCTACTCTGCAGGCGCGACATCGTGGCGCGCCGTCGGGCTCCGGGGCTTTGGTCAACGGCGACGGTCTGCAGCTGCCGCACACCAGCACCACCGTGCGCGTGAAAGGCGGCCAACGCCACGTCCAGGACGGCCCGATGGCCGACACCAAGGAGCATCTCGGCGGCTACGCCGTGATCCGCGCGGAGTCGCTCGATGACGCACTGGCGTGGGCGGCTCGCAGCCCGTGTGCCGTCTCAGGCCAGGGCGCCACGGAAGTGCGGCCGGTGCTGGTGGCACCGCCTCGCTGACGCGAACCCGGAGGAGCCGGGCGTGGCGGCCACTGACGGCACCATGCCCGGTTGCGGGACCGGATCGCGCCACGTTTCATGCCCTCGGACCAGGCCACCACCGACACCAGCACGTCGTCGATCGCCACGCGCTGCGCGAACTGCTCGAACACGAACCCGCCACGGCCGACGCCCCGGTCGTGCCCGACGATCGATTGAAGCTGCTCTTCGTGTGCGCGCATCCGGCCATCGACGAGCGAGTGCGCACGCCGCTGATGCTGCAGGCCGTGTTCGGTCTCGATGCGGCGTGCATCGCGAACGCCTTTCTGGTCGCACCGGCCACGATGGCGCAACGCCTGGTACGCGCGAAAGCGAAAATCCGCGACGCCGCGATCCGCTATGAAGAGCCCGAGACCGAGGACCTTCCGGAACGCGGACACGCCGTACTCGAGGCGATCTACGCGGCGTATGGCACCGGTTGGGAGGCCGCGTTCGCGCTGCCCGCCGACGACTTGCCACCGCCCCAACCACTCGCCGATGTCGGCGGCTTCACCGGCGAAGCCGTGTACCTTGCGGCGCTCGTCGCGGGGCTGTTGCCCACCTCCGCCGAAGCGCAAGGCCTGCTGTCGCTGCTGATGTTCTGTGAGTCCCGTCGCGCCGCGCACCTCGACGACAGGGGCCGCTTCGTGCCGTTGATGGAACAGGACACGCGCCGTTGGGACGTCGAGCGGATCCGTGCCGCAGACGATCGGCTCTGGGAGGCTGCGCTGTCGGCGATGGCTCCGAGCATCGGCACCGCGGTCGGCCACGCCGTTGCCGTCGGTGAAGCCGGTGACGTTGCTCGTGGCCTCGCGCTGCTCGACTCGATCGCGAAGGAGAGTGTCGCGAGCTACCAGCCCTACTGGGTCGGGCGAGCCCACCTGCTCGCTCAGGCAGACCGGCCCGGCGAGGCACGGAGTTGCTATGACCGTGCGCTTGGACTCACCTCACAGCGTCCCCTTGCGGACCACCTGCGCGCCCGCCAGTCCGCGCTGCGCCGCGGATGACCGGAGAGCCGGCGATCGCTCAGCGCCAGGCCCGTTTCACGGCCGCGGCAGCGGCGTCAGCACCCCTCCCCCGGAGAATGCCGGCCCTTCGCGAGGGCGCACCGCTTGCGTCGCGCCCGCCGCCGACACGCGCCAGACCATGTTGCCGACATCGTCCGCCACCAGTAGAGCCCCGGTCGCATCGAATGCCACGCCGACCGGCCGCCCCTGAGCCTCGCCTTTCGGGTTCACGAACCCGGTCAGCAACTCGACCGGCTCGCCGACGGGCCCGCCGCCTTCGAACGGCACGAACACCACCTTGTAGCCGCTGATCGGTTTCCGGTTCCACGAGCCGTGCAGACCGACGTACATGCCCCGCTGGAACGGCGACGGCAGCGCGGTACGGTCGGCCCAGGCCAGCCCGAGCGCGGCGACGTGCGAGCCGAGCGCGTAGTCGGGATGCACGGCGCGCGCCACGAGGTCCGGTCGCGACGGCGTCACGCGCGTATCGATGTTCTGGCCATAATAGCTGTAGGGCCAGCCGTAGAACGCGCCCTCGCGCACCGAGGTCAGATAGTCGGGCACGAGGTCGTTACCCAGCTCGTCACGCTCGTTGACCACCGTCCACAGCGCGCCCGTCCCGGGATGCCAGGCCATCCCGTTCGGGTTGCGCAGCCCCGAGGCAAAAATCCGGTGCTCGCCGCTGGCCCGGTCCACTTCCCAGATCGCTGCGCGCCCCTGCTCGGCCTCCAGGCCATTCTCGGCGACGTTGCTGTTCGATCCCACCGTGACATAGAGGTGGCTGCCGTCGGCACTGGCGATCACGTTCTTGGTCCAGTGATGGTTGATCGTTCCCGCCGGTAGTTCCAGCACCCGCGTGCCGGGCGCCGTGATTTTCAGTTGCCCTGCCTGGTACGAATAGCGGACCAGCGCATCCGTGTTCGCCACGTACAGCTCCCCGCCCACCAGCACGATGCCGAACGGCGAAACGAGATTCTCGAGGAACGGCGACGTCACGTCGGCGACACCATCGCCGTCCGTGTCGCGCAGCAGCGTGATCCGGTTCGCACTGACCGTTTTCGCACCCGCGCGATTCATGACCTGGCCCATGATCCAACCGCGCAGACCGGTCGCGTCGTCCGGTCGATCCGGTGCGTTGGTCTCCGCGACCAGCACGTCGCCGTTCGGCAGCACGTAGAGCCAGCGCGGATGATCGAGTCCGTGTGCGAACCGTTGCACTGCGACGCCCTGCGCCGCGAGCGGCGCCGCCGTCACCGGCCAGCCGCGTGCCGGAGCGATCTTCACGGTCGGGATCAGCGATGTGGTCGGGGGAGGTAGCGACGGCTGCAAGCCAATGCCGTCCGATATCGCATTGCCGGAAAAATCGCTGCAACCCGACAGCGACGAGACCGTAGCGAGGAGGAAAGCGAGCCGTAGTAAAGAGGCCGACATGGTTCGAAATACACTAGCAAGCTGGCGTCGGCAGGGTCGGTTCGCTCAGACACCCAGGCGATTTTGTCGGGGCGGGAAGATCGTCGGCGCTGGAACGAAGAGCGCCATACTCCGAGAACTTCGAAGATGTGACGCTGCTGCTGGGCTTCGGCAGTCAGTACGATTGAGCGGCGACCTGCCACATCCCACGTCAGGAAGGAGACGACCATGCCTCGGGGATTCAACGAGATCGTGCTGAGCGTGTCGGACCTGCAGCGGTTCAGCACGGTGTTCGCCGAGGACTTCGGCTGGTCGGTCGAGCTGCTGCGGGATGCGCCGCGCGAGCAATGGTCGGCGTGGCGGGTGCCGGAGGCCTGCACGCGGATCGAGCAGCGGCTGCTGTGCCCCGACGGCGACCGGCGCAGCGCGCTGCGGCTGGTGAAGTTCCACGGCGCGCGCCAGCGGATGATGCGCTCCTCCCAGCACGCCTGGGACACCGGCGGCATCTTCGACATCGACGTCTACGTCCGGGACTGCCCCGCCCTGCATCGCGTACTGCAGGGCCGGGGCTGGGATGCGTTCGGTGATCCCACCGACTATGCCTGGGGTGGTTTCGAGGTCTGCGAGGCGGTGATGCGCGCGCCGGACGGGATCTGCATCGGGCTGCTGCAGCCCTACGGCAAGGTGCTGATCGACCTGCCCGAGTACCGGGTCATGTCGCGCGCGTTCAATTCGGCCCAGATTGTCCGCGACTATGACGCGGGCATGCAGTTCTACGTCGAGCGACTCGGCTGGAAGGTGCTGGTGGAAGCCGAGGTGCAGGGTGCGGAGGAGCCTGGCCGGAACGTGCTCGGCGTGCCGAGACCGCTCGCGACGACCGTCCGGCGACGCGTCGCAATCGTGCACCCGGAGGGCAGCAACGACGGTTCGCTCGAATTGATCTCGATGCCCGAACTCGAGGGGCATGCGTTCGATCCGCATTGCGTGGCGCCGAACCTCGGCTATCTGGCGGCGCGGTTCCCGCATGACGATGCCCGCCGCCATGCGGGCGAGCTGCAGGCGCGCGGCGTCGAACTGTATGCGGGGCCGATCGATCTCGTGGTCGAACCCTACGGTGTCGTCACGACGTTCGCCGTGCGCAGCCCCGAAGGCGCGATCCTGGAGTTCTTCAGCCCGCGGTGAGCGGGCGCCATCAGGCCACAGCCCTCGCATCCCGGTTCAGGGCGCGCCCGCCCCCCGCCACACCGTCTTCGGCAATGCGCCCGGGTCGACAGGCACACGCGGCTGGACATCCGTGGTCCCGCGCCAGCGGATCAGCCAGATGAAGCCGAGCAGCGACAGCGTCATCCAGCAGAATTCGTTCATGCCCCAGTGCTCGACGCCGAAGCGGGCG